>NZ_SCOK01000061.1:0-28430 GCF_005502555.1 Pseudomonas sp. D(2018) | reverse complement strand
CGGTGTCAAAGCTTCTACGGGTACGTGATGTCATGTCTTTCTGGGTCCTCGTTGGGGATGATCATCCCCTATCGAGGTGTCCACGAGAATTAGACCAGTACACCGCCTCCCTCTCCCCCGGCCCCCGCTCTGCGCCCCGGCCTGATCGCTTCGCGCTCCGGCGTTCATCGGCACCGGAAGCAATGCTTCCGAGAGCGTGCCTCTTCACCCCTGAAGAAGAGAGGGGTGACTCACGCCGGCATGGCCCTGCCCAAGACACACGCCCTGTAGGGTTGAATTCATTCGCGAAGCAGGACGCAGTCCTGCCATGGCACGTGGCCCAATACCGAATGGGGGCTTCGCAGCCCTCACCCCAACCCTCTCCCCGAGGGAGAGGGGGCTGTCCGTGCCACGGAACGTTCAACCTGTGGGGGTGAATTCATTCGCGAAGCAGGACGCAGTCCTGCCATGACACGTGGCCCAATACCGAATGGGGGCTTCGCAGCCCTCACCCCAACCCTCTCCCGGAGGGAGAGGGGGCTGTCCGTGCCACGGAACGTGCAACCTGTAGGGACGGCAGGACGCAGGCCTGCCCACATGAACAGGCGCTAGAACGGCACCGTCAGCTTCAGCCAATAGGCATCGCCTTCCGCGCGGTTGCGCACCTGGGTTTCCTGCTCCCATTTGGCGGTGAGGAACCAGCCGTCCTTGTTGCTGTACATGATCGATGGGCCGATGGAGAAGGCACGGCCCTTGTTGTCGTCGATGCGGTCGCCGTCCTGGCGGTCGTCGGTGGTCTGGCGGTAGTAGTAGCCGCCCACGCCCAGCACCCAGCCGTTGCCCAGGCCCCAGCCAACGGCATAGTCGAAGTGGAATTCCTGGCCGGAGCGGTAGTCGGTGGCGGGGTTTTCCTGGTTGAAGTCATACATCAGCTTGACGCTGGCGTTGAGTCCGGCGGGGTCGACATAGGAGATCGCCCACACCGGTTCGACGGTCCAGTAGTTACGCCCGATGTTGGCAAGATCGCCACGGTCGTATTCGCCCGAGGGCGCGATGAAGTCCAGGGCCAGGACGCTGTGCAGCTTGTCGCTGTGATGAAAGCCCAAGGCCGGGCCGAAGATGATGTCTCCCAGCCCTTTCTTGCTCTGGGACTGGCCGTTCACTTCAACCTTGAGGTCGACGAAGGGGAACAACGCGGCGAAGGCCAGGTTGCCGCCGAACAGCTGCTGCTCGCTCACCCAGATCAGGCGCGGCGCGATGACGTTGGCGCGCACGCGGAAGTCCACCGGCAGGCTGCGGCCATCGTTGCCGCGCAGGGTGTCGGCTTCGTAATGAGTGGAGAACACCTGCCCATAAAAGCCCGGTGGCGGCATGGCGCCGGACATGTAGTTCTCGGCACCCACGGGGTAGGTGGAGCCGCCGCCTTCGGTGGCATAGGCGACATGGCCGAGGGTGGCGAGGATGCAGCAGGAAAGGACACGCAGTTTGGCGCTCATCAGCAATACCTTGTTGTTTTTATGGGCGTGAGCCGCCGTCCGCGCACGAGGCGCGGAACGGCGGGTGAAGCGGGTCAGATACGTTTGAACAGGGCTGAACGGGTGCTCTCGCCGGCGCCATCGGCAGCGGTCAGGAAGCGTTCCATGAAGATGTCGCGCTCGAACAACCGTCCCTGCATCAGCGCCGTGATGGCGGCGTCGATCATCGGTGGCGGCCCACAGAGGTAGGCCTTGTTACCGGTGAAGCGACCGTCGAAGTGCTTCTTCGCCGCGTCATGCACGTAGCCGCGAAAGCCGGTCCACTCAGTGTCGTCAGCGGCCTGGCTGAGGGAGGGTACATAGGTGAAGTTCTCGTGCTCTTCCGCCAGGCGCTCGAAGAGCTCACGGTTGTAGAGTTCGGCACGGGTGCGAGCGCCCTGGAACAGGGTCATGCGCCGCGTGTCCCCCTGCTCCAGCAGGTCGAGGATCATCGATTGCGGGCTGGACAGCCCCGAGCCGCCGGCGATGAAGATCAGGTCGCCGGCCTGGGAGCCGCGCACGAAGAACTGGCCGTAGGGGCCGGAGAGTTCGAGCGCATCGCCCACCTTCAGGCCGTCATGGATGAAACCCGTCGCCTGACCGCCCTCGACAAGGCGCACGTGCAACTCCACCTCGTCGGCACGGCTCGGTGGGTTGGCCAGGGAGAAGGCACGGGTGCCTTCGATGCCGGGTATCTGCAGGTTGATGTACTGCCCGGCCTGGAAGTCCATCGGCCGATCCAGTTTCAGGCGCAGCCCCTTGATGGTGGGCGAGAGGTCGTCCAGGGCGACCACCGTCGCCTGGAAGTCCTGCACGGCGTGGCCGGCGAAATCCGGGTCGACGTCGATGTCGGCCTCGATTACCAGATCGCTCTGCGGAATGGCGCAGCAGGCCAGTACCTTGCCCTCGTCACGCTCCATGTCCATCAGGGCGAAGGGCGAGGCGGCGCCCACGTCCACTTCTCCTTCCAGCACCTGCAGCTTGCAGGTGGCACAGGTGCCGTGGCCGCAGGCAAAGGGCAACCAGACGCCCTGGCGCAGCGCCGCCTGGAGGATGGTCTGGCCCTCCTCCACTTCGATCTGTTCGCCGGTGGGTTCGATGGTGACCTGGTAACTCATGGCGACCTCCTCAGTTGAAGCTGCCGTTGAGGCCATCCAGGCCAGGGGTGGAAAGGTGCAGCAGGCTCTTGTGGCCGATGCCGTTGCTGGCCAGCCCCGCCGTCAGGTCGGGCTGGAAGTCGGCATCGTCCAGGCGCCAGAGGGCCTTCTTGAAATCCACTTTCGCGGCATCGGGGTGCGGTGCGATGGCTGGCTTGACCACATTCTCGATGAAGTCACCGAAGGGCATTTCCGGTGGCAACGGCAGGGTGAATGGGGCGCAGAACATCAGGTGGCGTTCCCAGCAGAGGTACACCAGTTGCAGGCCGTTGAAGTTTTCCTGGCGGTCCAGGGATTGCGCCTCGTAGGCGCCGATGGCAGTCACGGGCATGACACTGTCCTTCTTGTAATGAGGTGGAAGGCGGGCGCGTGGCGCCCGCCACAGGAGTCAGCCGGCCCTGGAGAGGTCGGCGGGCTTGTCGCCCTGCCACTCGCGCCAGCGCTGGTGCTCGGGTGAGTCCTGGTAGTCGAAGTTGTCCTGGCCAAAGGCGATGTTGTAGTAGTCGCGCACGACCGCCTCGACGTCGGCGCCACCGCAGTTGCCCTGGAGAATCTGGTGCACCGGCAGCCAGGCCTGGACGTACTTGTCCGGCTCGTACTGGAAGATGTCGCAGCAGCCAACGGAGCAGAAATGGAAGCGCTCGCCGCCATGTTCCGTACTGCGGTGGCTGAGGGTGGTGTCCGCGTCCGGCTCGGTGAAGCCCAGCGGGATCTGGCAGACCTGGCAGAGCATCGGCAAGGTGTTGTTGTAGAAGCGCTCGCCACGGGCCTGCATCTCGCGCCAGTGCTCGTAACGCGGGCGGTAGATACGGTCGAAGGTGTCCGGGTACTTGGCCGAGAGCCAGTCCAGTTCTTCGTCCGTGGGAATCCAGGTGTGGAAGTTGGTGGCCTGGCTGTACTGGTAAAAGATCGACCAGGCCTGGTGGCTGATGTGTTCCTTGCCGATGGTGGTCTGCTCGACGTACTTGGGCGGACGGATGCCGTAGCGCTCCAGGTCCTTGAACAGCGCGCCGCCAGCCTGCTCGTAGTACACCTCCCAGGCCTCGGCCCAGGACATGACTTTGTTCGGCAGCATGTAGTCCATCATCATCCCCACCAGCGTCAGCAGGCGGTAACCGCGCCAGAACCACTTGTCGATCCAGCGCTGGATGATCGGTACGTTGTCTTCGTGCTGCTCCAGCAGGAACTTGATCACCTCCAGGCCGAGTGTCATGTGCCGGGCCTCGTCGGACTGTGCCGAGAAGCCGAAGGTGACGGTGGCCATGTCGCCGTTGTAGGCGGCACCGGACATGAAGGGCACGAACAGCAGGTTGGTCAGCACGTACTCGAAGCTGAAGGAGATCGCCGTGAGGAACTCGAACGGCCCGGCGGTCCGCGCGTCTTCGAAGAAGGACTTGGGCACCGAGAGGAACCACACCCGGTCGTGCATGTGGGCGAAGTCATGCAGGCCGTTGAAGTGCTTGTTGTAGTGACTCATGGCGTGGATCTGGGTCTGCACGTGGCGCAGCTCGTCGATCGCCTGCATCTGGCAGGCGACCCGTGCGCCGGCGCCACCGAAGTGCCGGCCGACACGGGCAAACCCCTGGTAGGCCTGGTACTCCAGCGGTGTCACACCACTGAGGAAGAGTTTCAGCGCGTTGACGTAGCGCGCGTCGGAGAGGTTGGTGTGGCCGTTGTTCTGGGAGAAGGCATCGAAGATGGCGTAGAGCTTCTTCTCCTTCTCGGCCTGGTATTTCCAGTAGGCGTCCATGGTCAGGCGGAAGGGGTCCTCCCACTTGTCCCAATCAGTGATCTTGATGCCCTCGAAGCGCTCATAGGGGTAGATATCGTCCTTGCTCTGGTAGCTCGGCTCCCAGGCCAGGTCGCGGGTCAGGCAGCGGTACTTGTCTTTCTGGTTCAGGCGTTTGGCGGCCATGGTGGCTCTCCCGATTCTTGTCGTTATGCGCGGGTTCAGTTCCAGTGCAGGGCGAAGCGGTCTTCGTCTTCCTCGACGTTGCCGCCGAGGGTGATGACGTCGATGAGCATTTCCTGCACGTCCCATTCGCGACCGAGCTTTTCCTCGACGGTGGCGCGGTGGATTTCCAGGCGCCCTTCGGCCTGGATGCGGATCATGGCCGGCTGATGCTGGACCTCGGCGTGGGGGTTGTCCTGGACGATGGCTTCGACGATGTAGCGGGCGTTGTCGTTGTCCTGGAAGGCGATGTAGACGAGGGAAGTCATTGCGCGGCTCCTGCAAGGCCGAGTTTCTTCAGGCGGGCGGCGAACTCGCCGGCCACGGTGTCGAGGGCGGCGGCGCCGGGACCGATTTCGGCCAGCGGCGCCAGGGCTTCCAGGGCACGGGCCTGCCACTGGGTGACCCAGCCGTCGACGAGCTGACGGTTTTCAGCGTTTTCGCTAGCGACGGTTTTCACCAGGGCATCGACCCAGCGCTGGGTCTCAGCGAACCAGAGGCGCATGAACTCGGTGAGCATGCCCACCTGGCCGGCCCCCTGGGCGCAGAGTTGCTCGTCGAACTTGTGGAACATGAGCGGGTAGAGCAGGCCATCGCTGACCAGGTTCTGTGCCAGGGTCAGCTCGAACCAGTCGCGTACCACCAGCGTGTCTTCGACATAGCGGCGCAGACCCTGCCAGGCCGGATCTTCCAGCCACTGGCGCTTGGCCTCGGCGAGCAGGTCGGTGCCGCCGTCATCGAGCATCAGGCCGATGCGCGACAGGTACTGGGCAATGCCCAGGCGGTCCATGGCGTGGAACATGTGCAGCTGGGTCAGGCTGGTACCGAAGCCGTCGGCGGCGATACCGCTGTTGTTCATGTTCGCGCCCAGCTCGGCGTGGCGCAGGGGCAGCAGCAGGCGGGTGATCTGTTCGCGGCTGGCGGCATCCAGCCCGGCCAGCAGGTTGCGCTTCTCGCAGAAGGCGTAGTCGTGCTCGGCGTTCTCCTGCATCTTGGCGCGGGTCTGCACGTAGGCGCCGTAGTAGAACTGGCGCGGGTCGCTGACGCTGTACCAGTCGGCCATTCGGACGGCCGTGCGGGTGGGGTCGTTGAGCAACTTGTCCGGCTGCCAGAGCGGGCGGTAGTGAAAGTTGGTGGCCGCCTCGATGTCGAAACTGGCTTCCTGGTAGCGGCTGGCAGGCTTGTCGCCGAAGCGTCGGCGGGTATGGCTGAAGGTCTGGCGGATCGGCTCGGCCGTTGCCGTCTTGATTTCGATGCTCATGCAGGGCGTCCTGTACTTGTTGTTGTGGGGAGTCGACGCGTCGCGGTCCGGCCGTCAGGCGGGCTGGCCACGACTTTCGCCGTAGCGCCACTTCTCCATGTCGGCATCGATGGCTTCGGCCATCGCCGCATCCATGTGTTGAACCCGGTTCTGCTCGCAGAAGCTGGCGAAGGCCGCGCGGGGCAGGACCAGTTCGACGAAGAGGTCCGGATAGCCGATGGCGAAATCGAACTCGACGAAGGTGGCGTCAGGCTCGCTGCGCACCCGGACGTAACGCGGCAGTTGATCGAAGCTGGTCTGTGGCTGGCTCATGCAAGTCGGCTCCATGGGCGGGTTGCCAGGGACAGAGCAACGCCTGTGCCAGCACTCGCATGGGCAGCCAATTCTCTTTTCAAGACGTTGTTTTAATTGGGCTTTCCGTCCCGACGGGGCAAAAGCAGCGGGCGCTGAAGGTCGTTGCCAGGCCGGTGGCTTTTCACCATTTGCTCAACGTCCGAGAACGCTTTGAGCAAATCGCCAATCAGCAGCGGCGATTGACTTTTCACCGGCTTTCAGGCCGCTTAGAAAAAAGAGAGCGGCCCTTCCTTGCGTCTTCCGGCCGCCCGGTCGAACCCTTGCAGCCGTCTGCCTGAACGGTGGTTCGCCTACCTCCCCGTACAAGAACAATCTGGGGTGCAACACGATGAAAGTTGACTACAAGGCGTCGGAGCACAGCCCGACCCTGAAGGACCTGACCGATCAGGTCCACTTCCTCGGTAACGAGGGCAAGATCTGGCTCAACGAGCAGCGCATGCTTCTGCTCCAGGCTTCGGCCATGGGTTCTTTCCGTCGCGAATTGATCGAGATGCTCGGCGTCGAGCGCGCCAAGGGGCTGTTCCTGCGCCTGGGTTACCAGTCCGGCCTGAAGGATGCCGAACTGGCGCGCAAACTGCGTCCGGATGCCGACGCCGTGGAGATGTTCCTCACCGGTCCGCAGCTGCATTCGCTCAAGGGCATGGTCAAGGTCCATCCACTGGAGATGAACATCGACATCGAGAGTGGCCAGTTCTACGCCGACCTCGAATGGCAGAACTCCTACGAGGTGGAAAACTGCCAGGCTGAAGGGCTGCACGCCGACCAGCCGGTGTGCTGGACCCTGCTCGGGTATGCCATCAGCTATTCGTCCTTCTTCCTCGGTCGCCAGGTGCTCTACAAGGAGGTCAGTTGCCGCGGCTGTGGCGACTCGCGCTGCCGCATCATCGGCAAACCAGTGGAGGAATGGGAGGACGCCGAGGAGTTCCTCCGTTACTTCCAGAGCGACCCCATCATCGACGAACTCCAGGCCCTGCAAGTGCAGGTGGCGAACATGCGCCAGCGCCTGCAGCACGACGCCGGACAGTTTTACGGCATTGGCCAGGCGCCGCTCTACCGCAAGGCCTGCACCCTGATCGACAAAGCCGCACCGGGCAAGGCCTCGGTGCTGCTACTGGGTGAGACCGGGGTGGGCAAGGAGGTCATGGCGCGCAGCCTGCACCTGCGCAGCGAGCGGGCTGGCGGGCCTTTCGTGGCACTGAACTGCGCGGCCATTCCACCGGACCTGATCGAAGCCGAGCTGTTCGGCGTAGAGCGCGGCGCCTACACCGGCGCCCAGCAGTCGCGCATGGGCCGCTTCGAGCGCGCCAACGGCGGCACGCTGTTCCTCGACGAAGTGGTGGAGCTCACGCCCCGCGCCCAGGCCAGCCTGCTGCGGGTGCTGCAGGAAGAAGAACTGGAGCGGGTCGGCGACTCGCAGACCCGCAAAGTGGACGTCCGAGTGGTGGCCGCCACCCATGAAGACCTTGCCCAGGCGGTAAAGGCGGGGCGCTTTCGCGCCGACCTTTACTACCGGCTCAACGTCTACCCGGTGTTCATCCCCTCGCTACGGGAACGCAGGGAAGACATTCCACTGCTGGTGGAGCATTTCCTGTCGCGCCTTCACGCCAGTTACGGCAAGACCACCCTCGGGCTTTCCGACCGCGCACTGGAAGCCTGCCTGCGCTACGACTGGCCGGGCAACATCCGCGAGCTGGAGAACCTGATCGAGCGTGGCGTGATCATTACCGACGCCAACCAGAGCATCAGCGCCGACGCGCTGTTCCCGCATCTCTCGCATGAGGCCGACAGCATCGGCCTGTCCAGTGAAGGCGAGCTGGTGGCCCGCACGGCCAGCGTCGAGCCCGACTGGGTGGAGCGCCTGATCGACAGCGGCCTCAGCCTGGATGCGGTGGAAGAAGCGCTGATGCAGGGGGCGATGAAGCGTACCCAGCAAAACGTCTCGGAAGCCGCACGCCTGCTGGGCATGACCCGCCCCGCCCTGGCCTACCGGTTGAAAAAGCTGCCAGCGGAAGATGCCGCCGGCCGGCACTGAGGCAACCACCCGGGCTTTTCCATGGCAAAGCCCGGGGCTTCCACTAGAGTTCCAGCATTGCCCGATGTTCGCTCCGCCCAAGGAGGGCTCCATGCGTCTGACCTGTGTTGCTGTCTCTCTGCTTCTGCTCGCCGGCTGCTCGTCCTATCGAACCGACCCGACGCAAATCACGCACGTACCCGCCGACCGTCTGCTGGCGTTTCAGGAGCCGGTGGAAGGCGGCGGCCAGATCGTGGTCAACCGCGACATGGGGGGGCTGGGTAGCGGCTGCTACATCGCCGTGCACGTGGACCGTCAGTTGGCGGCACGCATCGGCATCGGGGAGGTTGCGAGCTTCCAGGTGCCGCCGGGAGACCGCATCGTCGGTATCGGCATCGACGAGACGGACGACACCCTCTGCTCCATGGGCCGCCTGCGCCGCGAAAAGGCTGCGCATGTGGAGCCCGGCCAGAGCGAACAATTCCGTATCGTCAGCGATAACCGCGAAGGTTTTGCCCTGTTGGTGGACGATCCGAAGGCACAATGAAAGAGGCCGGAACCAGGTACTGCTGAGCCCGGTTCCGGCCTGACGCTAACGTGTGGTTCTTTGCCTTGTCGCCTTTCGCTGATACTGCCTGGAAAGGCCTGTGGAGTGGGCTTCCCTTCGCTTTACCGCCCCCGCCCCATACGAGTTGATGAAAGCATACTGCTACTGGCGAACGACGCGTTCCCATTCGGGCGGCGATTCGGCTCACTGGTCGGCATGCCATTGGGCTGTCTACCGTTCGCGGGGTCTTTGCGACCGTCCATTCCCGAAGGTAACCTGCGGGCTTTTGCGCGCCCGACCATGAGCCTCCATGACGTTTTCCTGCTGCTGCTCGCCGGCTTCGCCGCCGGGGGCATGAATGCCCTTGCTGGCGGCGGCACCTTCTTCTCCTTCCCCGCCCTGCTCGCCACCGGGCTGCCGCCGGTAACCGCCAACGCCACCAACGCGGTAGCCCTGTGGCCGGCCAGCCTGGCTGCCAGTTGGGCTGCACGCGATCAGCTGCGTCCGTTGGGGCGCTACGTGGTCCCGCTGGTGCTGCTGTCCCTGCTGGGAGGCCTGGGCGGCGGTTTGCTGTTACTTGCGGGTGGCGACGAAACCTTTCGCCGCCTGATCCCCTGGCTGCTGCTTGCGGCCACCCTGCTGTTCGCGGCCAGTCCCTGGCTGAGCAAGCTGGTCAATCGCCAACAGCAAGCCGGTGGACTGCCGGCTCATGGACTGGGCAGCAACCTGAGCCATACGCTGGTCGCCATCTACGGCGGTTACTTCGGTGCCGGCATGGGCATCCTGCAACTGGCAGCCCTCTCCATCGAAGGCCATCCCCTGCTGCGGGCCAATGCCCTGAAGAACCTGCTGTCGAGCACCATCTACAGCGTGGCTGTGGTCACCTTCGTCGTAGCCGGCCGGGTGAGCTGGAGTGAATTGGCGGTGCTTCTCGCGGCAGCCAGCTGCGGCGGCTATGCAGGCGGTGCGCTGGCCAGGCGCTTGCCAAGCCGCTGGCTGCGGTGGCTGGTGATCGCGGTGGGGGCGGGGATGACGGTCTACTACTTCGTCACGACCTGAGACCGGTATAGAGGGGTTGCCAATTGTTGTAGCGGCCCCGCCTGGAACCTTCTTTACACAGCGACCATCCGCCCCCTTCATTTGCCCACGGGTGGCGGCTCTGCTAGTGTCGCGACCGATTTGACCTCCGCGAGACAGCATCATGGCCCGCAAGAAAGCCTCCCCCGATTTCGAACAGTCCCTCGCCGATCTGCAGTCCCTGGTGGAACGCCTGGAGAGTGGTGAACTGTCGCTGGAGGACTCCCTCAGCGCCTTCGAGCAGGGCATCCGCCTGACCCGTGAGTGCCAGGCCGCGCTGAATCAGGCCGAGCAGAAAGTGCAGATCCTGCTGGAACGCGACGGCCAGCTGGAAGAGGCGCCCTTCGACGCGGACGAGCAGGCATGATTTCCAGCTACCAGGCGCGCTGCCAGCAGCGGGTGGATGCGGCCCTCGACGCGTTGTTCATCGCCCCGCTCGCACCGCTTGAACGCCTCTACCAGGCCATGCGCTACAGCGTGGTGAACGGTGGCAAGCGGGTTCGCCCATTGCTGGTCTACGCCGCCTGTGAAGCCTTGGGCGGAGATGTGGCCCGTGCCGATGGCGCCGCCTGCGCCGTGGAGTTGATCCACGCCTATTCGCTGGTCCACGACGACCTGCCGGCCATGGACGATGACGACCTGCGTCGCGGCCAGCCCACCACCCATATCGCCTTCGACGAAGCCAGTGCCATCCTCGCCGGCGACGCCCTGCAGGCGCTGGCCTTCGAGGTGCTGGCCGATGCCCAGCGCAACCCCCACGATGCCGAAACCCGCCTGGCGATGATCGCCAGCCTTGGCCACGCTGCGGGCCCCGCCGGGATGGTCGGCGGCCAGGCCATCGACCTCGGCTCGGTGGGCATCAGGCTCGATCAGACCGCGCTGGAAACCATGCACCGGCACAAGACGGGCGCCCTGATCGAAGCCAGCGTGCGCCTCGGCGCCCTGGCCAGCGGCCGTGCCGACCCGGCCGCCCTGGCCGCACTGCGGATCTACGCCCGCGCCATTGGCCTGGCCTTCCAGGTGCAGGACGATATCCTGGACGTGGAGAGCGATACCGCAACCCTGGGCAAGACCCAGGGCAAGGACCAGGCCCACGACAAACCCACCTACCCCTCCCTGCTCGGCCTGGACGAAGCCAAGGCCTACGCGCTGAAACTGCGCGATCAGGCCCTGCTCGCCATCGCCAACCTCGGGGAATCGGCCGAACCGCTGCGCGCCCTGGCCCGCTATATCGTCGAACGGCGTAGCTGATACTGCGCCGCTTCGCGTCTCAGCTTCCGCCTTCCGTCTCTAGGTTGCTTCGCCGGCAAGCGCTTCTGGCTGCGGCTCAGCGACAACCTGCAGCAGCCCCAACCGCACCAACAGCCACGGCATCGCCGCCGCCACGAACAGGCCCATGACCAGCCCGCGCAGCCCTTGCCAGAGTTGCGGGTCCAGCGGCCACGCTGCGCCTGCCAGCTTCAGCACCTTCTGCAACAGGATGAACATCCCCGCACCAATGACGGCGGCCAGCAGACGGCGCCAGGTCGCGACCTCGGCGGAAAACACCAGTTGGCGATAGCCGAACAGCACGCCGAGCATCAGCCCTGCCAGCAGGGGTACGTAGCTCGGTGCCACGCCCGGCCAGGTCAGCCAGGCTGCCAGGAACGCCAGCAGGATCAACCCCAGATGCCAGAGCCCGTGGGCCTCGCGCCACCAGCTCCAGTGCCGCACCTGGGCGAATAGCAGCAGCGTGGCGATGCCCAGCAGCGAGCCGCCCACCACGTCTTCCACATCGTGGGCGCCGAGGTAGAGGCGGCTGAAGATGATCCCCGTGACCACTACGCCGCTGACTACCCAGGCCCAGGCGCGGCGCAGCTCGAAGGCCAGCCAGAACCAGATGACCACGGCTATCTGCGCATGCCCGCTGGGCAGGCCGAAGGTGTCGCCGACCTCGTGGTCCATGCGCAGGGCGATGTCCGGGCGCGGGTCCTGCCAGTAGTCCTTGAGCCAGGCATTGAGCAGCGCCGTAACGGCCACCAGCACCAGCAGGCGCAGGAATACGCCACGGTTCCAGGCCCAGTACCCCAGCGGCAGGAAGAAGAGGATGAACTTCTCGTAGCCCAACAGGGTGAAGAAGCGCATCACCGGCGTTACTAGATCGCTGCGCAGGGGCAGCACCCAGTCCAGGCTGTGCAGCAGCTCGTTCATGGACGGTCCTTGTGGAAGAGATGAGGGCGCCACAGATACTGCAGCGTGCGGGGCGGCGACAAGGGCCGATTCGGACAATCCATGTCACCGGATCATCAACGGCCCTGAGTGGCGGGTATTCGTCACGACACAGTTGGCTGTGGCGAACGACCCACGCTGCCTAATATCTCTGGATCCCACGCCCAGGACCCTCGCCGTGAACACTGCCATCCAGTCCCTGCTGATCGCCAACCGTGGCGAGATTGCCATCCGCATCGCCCGCGCCGCCGCCGAACTGGGGATTCGCAGCGTCGCGGTGTACGCCGAGGACGACGACCTGTCCCTGCACCGGCGCAAGGCGGACCTCGCAGTCCCCCTGAAGGGCCGAGGTGCCGCGGCCTATCTGGACGCTGCGCAACTGGTCGAGATCGCTCGCCAGCACGGCTGCGACGCGGTGCATCCCGGTTACGGATTTCTCAGCGAGAACGCCGACTTCGCGCGGCGGTGCGAGGCGGCTGGCGTTCGCTTCGTCGGCCCTTCAGCCGAGGCCTTGGCGCTGTTCGGTGACAAGGCCCGCGCCCGTGAACTGGCGGCCCGCTGCGGCCTGCCCCTGGCCGTCGGCAGCAACCAGGCCACCACCCTCGAGGAAGCCCGAGCCCTGCTGGAAAGTGGCCCCATCATGCTCAAGGCACTGGCCGGTGGGGGCGGGCGCGGCATGCGTGCGGTACGCGACGTGGTCGAACTGGAGCAGGCCTTCGAGCGCTGCCAATCCGAGGCCCGTGCGGCATTCGGCAACGGCGAGCTGTACGTCGAGCGGTTGATCGAGAACGCCCGGCATATCGAGGTCCAGGTACTGGGCGACGGCGAGCGGGTGAGCCACCTCTGGGAACGCGATTGCAGCCTGCAGCGGCGCCACCAAAAAGTGATCGAGATCGCCCCGGCACCCGACCTGGACGCAAACCTGCGCCAGCGCATCCTGGACGCTGCGCTGACCCTGGCCGCCGCCGTTGCCTATCGCGGCATCGGCACCTTCGAGTTTCTGGTGGACGGCGAACGCGGCGACTTCGTGTTCATGGAAGCCAACCCGCGCGTGCAAGTGGAGCATTGCATCACCGAAGCGGTCACCGGCATCGATCTCGTCCAGGCACAACTCCGCCTCGCCGCCGGCGTCCGCCTGGCCGACCTGGGCCTGGTGGAGCCCGTGCCTGCGCGTGGATTCGCCGTGCAGTTGCGGATCAACCTGGAAAGCATGCAGAGCGACGGCAGCGCCCGCCCCGCCGGCGGCCTGATCAGCGCCTACGAACCGCCCAGTGGTCCGGGTATTCGCGTCGACGGCTACGGCTATGCCGGCTACCCCACCAGCCCGAGCTACGACTCGCTGCTGGCCAAGCTGATCGTCCAGGGTGATGACCTTCCCATGGCCCTGCGCCGCGCCTATCGCGCGCTCTGCGAGTTCCGCCTGGAAGGCGTGGCGAGCAACATCCACTTCCTGCAGAACCTGCTGCGCCGCCCGGAACTGGCAGGTGGCGTGGACACCCGCTTCATCGAGCGAGAGATTGGCCAACTCCTGACGCCGCAGCAGGAAGCCCACCCTCACCTGTTCATCAGCGCTGCGAGTAACGCAGGCGGCAACCCTGGCGACCAGATCGAGGCACCGGCCGGGTGCGTGCCGCTGAATGCCCCCAGCCAGGGCGTGCTGGTCAGCCTGGACGTGCAGGTCGGCGATGCTGTCGCCGCCGGCCAGCCGGTGGCCGTGCTGGAAGCGATGAAAATGGAGTTTGTGGTCAAGGCGACCCAAGGCGGTATCGTCCGCGCGTTGGCTGTGACGCCCGGTGGCAGCCTGTTCGAAGGCGCGCCGCTGCTATTCCTGGAACCGTCCGAGGTGAACGGCGACACCGCACAATCGGAAGAAAGCCATGACCTCGAGCATATCCGCGCCGACCTCGCCGAGGTGCTCGAACGCCACGCCATCACCCGCGATGAGCGCCGCCCGCAGGCAGTGGCCAAGCGCCGCAAGACCGGCCAGCGCACCACCCGGGAGAACCTCGATGCGCTGCTGGATGACGGCAGCTTCATCGAATACGGCGCCTTGGCCCTGGCCGCCCAGCGCCGGCGTCGTTCGCTGGAAGAGCTGATCGAGCAGAGCCCGGCCGATGGACTGGTGGCCGGCATCGGCACCGTAAATGCCGGGCAGTTCGGCAGCGACGCAGCACGCTGCATGACCATCGCCTACGACTACACCGTGTTCGCCGGCACCCAGGGGGTGATGAACCACAAGAAGACCGACCGCATGCTGGGGCTCGCAGAGCAGTGGCGACTGCCGCTGGTGCTCTTTGCCGAGGGGGGCGGTGGGCGACCGGGCGACTCGGATTTCGTCGGCGTGGCCGGGCTGGACTGCCACACCTTCGTCGGCATGGCGAGGCTGTCCGGGCTGGTGCCGCTGGTGGGGGTGGTTTCCGGTCGTTGCTTCGCCGGCAACGCCGCGCTGCTCGGCTGCTGCGACGTGATCATCGCGACGAAGAACGCCAGTATCGGCATGGCCGGCCCGGCGATGATCGAGGGCGGCGGCCTGGGCAGTTTCGCCCCGGAGGAGGTCGGCCCCACTAGCGTCCAGGGCCCCAACGGCGTGATCGACGTGCTGGTGGACGATGAAACCGAGGCGGTGCGGGTGGCGCAGAAATACCTGTCCTACTTCCAGGGCGGCCTCGCCGATTGGCAGTGCGCCGACCAGCGCCTGCTGCGTCACGCCATCCCGGAGAACCGCCTGCGGGTTTACGACATCCGCGCGCTGATCGAAACCATTGCCGACCAGGACTCGGTGCTGGAGCTGCGCCGTCAGTTCGCACCGGGGCTGATCACCGCTTTCATTCGCATCGAAGGCAAGGCCTTCGGCCTGCTGGCCAACAACCCCATGCACCTGGGCGGCGCCATCGACGCCCAGGCCGGCGACAAGGCTGCGCGTTTCATGCAGCTCTGCGATGCCTTCGACATCCCCATGCTCTCGCTCTGCGATACCCCCGGTTTCATGGTGGGGCCGGAGTCGGAAAAGCAGGCCACGGTGCGCCATGTCTCGCGGATGTTCGTCGCCGCAGCCAGCCTCTCGGTTCCCTTCTTCACCGTGGTGCTGCGCAAGGGCTACGGCCTGGGCGCCCAGGCCATGGCGGCGGGCAGCTTCCATTCGCCGCTGTTCACCATCGCCTGGCCCAGCGGCGAATTCGGCGCCATGGGCCTGGAGGGCGCGGTGCGCCTGGGCTATGCCAAGGAGCTGGCTGCCGTGGACGACCCAGCCGAGCGACAGAAGCTGTTCGACAAGATGGTGGCCAAGGCCTACCAGAACGGTAAGGCGATCAACATGGCGAGCTTCCTCGAGATCGACGCCGTGATCGATCCAGAAGAAACCCGCGCCTGGTTGCTACGAGGCCTGACCGCTGCGGGTCGACCGGCCAGGCGCGACGGCAAGAAACGTCCCTTCGTCGATACCTGGTAAGCCACCGGAGCCTGTCATGCCCCCTCTCGAACACCGCCTACTGCAGGTCAACGGCATCACCCTGAGCCTCTATATGGCCGGCCCGAGCGATGGCCGTCCCGTCTGGCTGCTGCATGGGTTTCCCGAGTGCTGGTACTCCTGGCGCCAGCAGATCGGACCACTGGTCGCATCCGGCTACCGCGTCCTGGTGCCGGAAATGCGCGGCTACAGTCAGAGCAGCGCCCCCGAGGCCGTCGAGGACTATGCCTTGCTGACCCTCTGCGCCGACATCCAGGCCGCCATGGACAGCCTTGGGCAGGAAGACGCCTGCGTGGTCGGCCATGACTGGGGCGCCCCCGTGGCCTGGCACCTGGCCCTGCTTGAGCCGCAGCGCATTCGTGCCGTGGGCGCGCTTTCGGTGCCCTTCGGCGGTCGCCCGAAGCGGCCGGCCATCGAAATCATGCGCGAGGCCAACGCCGGGCGCTTCAACTACATCCTCTACTTCCAGGAACCGGGGGTGGCCGAAGCCGAACTGGACGCCGACCTGGACCGCAGCCTGCGCCTGCTGCTCAGTGACCTGGGCGACGCCCTGCTGCGCGACAAACCCGCCGATGCCCGCCTGCTGGACGGCCTCGACGCGTCACCGGCGCTGCCCGGCTGGTGCGACGCCGACGAGTTCGCCTTCTACCAGCGCACCCTGGCCGAACACGGCTTCCGTGGGCCACTGAACTGGTACCGCAACTTCACCCGCAACTGGCAGCAGACCGAGCACCTCGCCGGCCGGCAGGTCGAGCAACCCACGCTGTTCATGGTCGGCGACCATGACCCGGTGGCCCGGCTGGAGGCCTATACGCTCAAGCGCATGGCCGATCTGGTGCCACGCCTGGAACAGCATCGGTTGCCCGATTGCGGCCACTGGCTGCAGAACGAGCGACCGGCCGCGGTGAATGAGCGGTTGCTGGATTTCCTGGCGCGGCATTACCCGGCGTAATCAATCACACAAGGTGCTACGAACTGACTGACAGCACGTTTGGGCACTGACGAGTGCATCAGGTAAACTTGCCCATCTTTTTTTACCTATAACGATTCGCCTGATGCCCACGACGTTCCACGAGATTCCCCGCGAACGCCCCGTCACGCCCCTGCTCGACCGCGCGGCGACGCCGGATCAACTGCGCCGGCTTGGCGAGGCGGAGCTGGAAACCCTGGCCGACGAACTGCGCCAGTACCTGCTCTATACCGTCGGCAAGACCGGCGGTCACTTCGGTGCCGGCCTGGGTGTGGTGGAGCTGACCATCGCCCTGCACTACGTCTACGACACACCCGACGACCGGCTGGTCTGGGACGTGGGCCACCAGGCTTATCCGCACAAGATCCTCACCGGGCGCCGCGAGCAGATGGGCACCCTGCGCCAGAAGGACGGTATCGCCGCCTTCCCGCGGCGCGTGGAAAGCGAGTACGACACCTTCGGCGTCGGTCACTCCAGCACCTCCATCAGCGCCGCCCTGGGCATGGCCATCGCCGCCCGCATGCAGGGTTCAAACCGCAAGTCGATCGCGGTGATCGGCGACGGCGCGCTGACCGCCGGCATGGCCTTCGAGGCGCTCAACCACGCGTCGGACGTGCAGGCCGACATGCTGGTGATCCTCAACGACAACGACATGTCGATCTCGCACAATGTCGGCGGCCTGTCGAACTACCTGGCGAAGATCCTCTCCAGCCGCACCTACGCGAGCATGCGCGAAGGCAGCAAGAAGGTGCTCTCGCGCCTGCCCGGCGCCTGGGAAATCGCGCGTCGCACCGAGGAATATGCCAAGGGCATGCTGGTTCCCGGCACGCTGTTCGAGGAGCTGGGCTGGAACTACATCGGCCCCATCGACGGCCACGACCTGCCCACCCTGGTCGCCACCCTGCGCAACATGCGCGACCTCAAGGGCCCGCAGTTCCTCCATGTGGTGACCAAGAAGGGCAAGGGTTTCGCCCCGGCGGAAGTCGATCCCATCGGCTACCACGCGATCACCAAACTGGAGCCGATCAAGGCCCCGGCCGCGCCGAAGAAACCGTCCGGCCCGAAATACTCCAGCGTGTTCGGCCAGTGGCTGTGCGACATGGCCGGGCAGGACCCGCGCCTAGTGGGCATCACCCCGGCGATGAAGGAAGGCTCCGACCTGGTGGCCTTCAGCGAGCGCTTCCCGGATCGTTACTTCGACGTGGCCATCGCCGAGCAGCACGCCGTGACCCTGGCGGCCGGCATGGCCTGCGACGGCGCCAAGCCGGTGGTGGCCATCTATTCCACCTTCCTCCAGCGCGGCTACGACCAACTGATCCACGACGTGGCCGTGCAGAACCTCGACGTGCTGTTCGCCATCGACCGCGCCGGCCTGGTGGGCGAAGACGGCCCGACCCACGCCGGCAGCTTCGATCTCTCCTACCTGCGCTGCATCCCCGGCATGCTGGTGATGACCCCTAGCGACGAGAACGAGCTGCGCCTGTTGCTGACTACCGGCTACCACTTCGAAGGCCCGGCCGCCGTGCGCTACCCGCGCGGCAGCGGTCCGAACGCCGCGATCGACCCGACCCTGGCGCCGGTGGAAATCGGCAAGGGCGTGGTACGTCGCACGGGTTCGAAAGTGGCGATGCTGGTATTCGGCGTGCAACTGGCCGAAGCCCTGCAAGTGGCGGAGAACCTGGACGCCACCGTGGTCGACATGCGCTTCGTCAAACCCCTGGACGAGGCGCTGGTCCGCGAGCTGGCCGGCAGCCATGAGCTGCTGGTGACCATCGAAGAAAACAGCGTGATGGGTGGTGCTGGCGCCGCCGTCAGCGAGTTCCTCGCCCGCGAGAACCTGGTCAAGCCCGTGCTGCACCTGGGCCTGCCGGATTACTACGTCGAACACGCCAAGCCGGCGGAAATGCTCGCCGAGTGCGGGCTGGACGCGGCGGGTATCGAGGCATCGGTGCGCAAGCGGCTGGCGCTGCTGGGCGTCTGAGCCCCCACTGCATGGGTTTCGCTTCGCTCTACCCGTCCTACAAAGGCAGCTACCCAATGGCGCACCCGTAGGATGGGTTGAGGTACGAAACCCATCATCTCCCTCTGTATCTACCTTGCAGTCTCCAGCAGGCGGCAAAGCTTCTCGGTCGCACCCAGCATCTGGAAACTCGGCCGCTCCAGCCCCCGGTCCGGCACTGGCCAGACTTGCTTGCTCTTCACCGCCGCCAATTGCGGCCAGGACGCCCAGGCGCTGGCCTGGCCCGGCTCGCTCACCAGGATCACCGTCGGATTGCGCTGCAGCACGGCCTCGACGCCCACCTGTGGCGCCGGCAGCGGGAGGTCGGCGAAGACGTTCCGCGCACCGCAGACCTTCAGGGCATCGCTGACGATCTGCTTGCCGCCGAGGGTGTAGAGCGGCGTGTCCCACACCTGGTAGAAGACCTTCAGCGGCGCATCACGCTGATAGCGCTGGCGCAGTTCCGCCAGGCCTGTTTCGAAGCGCGCGGCCAACTGGCGGCCCTGGTCGGCCCGACCGATTCGCTCGCCGATCTCGATGAACGATTGCGCCAATTGCTCCAGATTCCGGGGCTCTACGACCAACTGGGGAATCGAGAGCCTTTTCAGCTGTTCGCGCCCAACGGCGCCGACGCTGTCGGGCCACAGCAACACCAGGTCAGGCTTGAGGCTGAGCAGGCTTTCCGCCTGCAGTTGGCCGTATCGGCCCACCGATGGCAGACCCGCAAGGGCCGCTGGACGATCACCGCCGTCGAGCACCCCCACCAGCAGGTCGCCGGCGCCGAGGTCGAGCATGGTTTCCGTGAGGGAAGGCGCCAGGCTGACCACCCGCAGCTGTGCCGTGGCAGGTAGGGCCAGGCACAACAGCAGAAAGGTGAGCAGTCGGCGCATCAGCCGAGCTGGCGGGGAATTCGGTAGAGGTAGAGCAGCACCAGGCTGCTCAGGGCGAGGAGGATCAGCGCCACTGCATTGAGGCCGACCAGCACCGCCAGGGCGGCGATCCAGGCTGGCAAGCCGGCGGCAAGGAACGCCTTGCCACGACGGCGAGCCAGCTCTTGCCAGGCGCCCGGCTCTTCGGCACGGCCAAGGGCAGCCTCGGTCGCAACCAGCGCGCGTTTGTACGCGGAAAACAGCGGCAGGCTGAGGAACATGGACGCTAGCGCTGCAATGAACAGCGGCATCTGCAGCACCGGCAGCACCGGCTCGCCGTCACCGAACAGGTAACTCATGATGAGCAGCGGCACCAGGGTGTAGCCCAGCTGGCGCCACCAGGCCAGGGCCAGCCGGCGACGGACGTCCTTGCGGATCACGACTCGGCTTCCGCCTGATGCAGGTTGCCGAGCATGTGCCCGAGCTTGCCGGCCTTGGTGGCCAGGTACTTGCGGTTGTGCTTGTTCAGCCCGGTCTGCAGCGGTACGCGCTCGGCCACGTTGAGGCCGTAGCTCTCCAGCGCCTTGACCTTGCGTGGGTTGTTGGTCATCAGCTTGATGGCGCAGACGCCCAGGTGCTCCAGCATCGGCTGGCACATCGCATAATCCCGCTGATCGGCACCGAAGCCCAGGCGTTCGTTGGCCTCAACGGTATCAGCGCCGCCGTCTTGCAGTTCATAGGCGCGGATCTTGTTCAGCAGGCCGATGCCACGACCTTCCTGACGCAGGTACAGCAGCACGCCGCAGCCGGCTTCGGCGATGGCACTCAGGGCCGCTTCGAGCTGGAAGCCGCAATCGCAACGCAAGCTGAACAGGGCGTCACCGGTGAGGCACTCGGAATGCAGGCGGCCCAGGACGGGTTCGCCGCTGGCCACATCGCCCAAGGTCAGAGCAACGTGTTCCTTACCACTGGCCTCATCGAGAAAGCCGTGCATGGTGAACACGCCGAAAGGAGTGGGCAGTTGGGAGGCGGCGACAAAAACGACAGACACCGGAGAACTCCTGGAAATTGGCAAGGCCGGCATTGTAACAGCAGCACTAACCGGCAGGTCAGATTGAATAGTTGGGGATAAGTATCGAATGGCTCGAAGGAAGCGCCCTTAGAATTTCGACTCCAGCAGAAGAACGCCCTGCTCTTCGCGCCAGCGCACGCGGTTGAGGAAACTCATGCCCAGCAGCACTTCCACCGGCGCCTCGCCCTCGATCACCGCACCTTCCACGCCCAGCACTTCGAGGCTGCCGACCTTGATGCTGTCGAACTTCACCCGCCAGGCATTGACCGTACCGCCGGCGGTGCTGGCCTTCATCGGCAGCCCCTTCACCCGGTAGTCGATACCCAGGCGACGGGCCTGGTTCTCGTTCATGGCGACGCTGGTGGCGCCGGTGTCCACCAGGAACTGCACCGGATGACCCTCGATGGAGCCGGCCACCTGATAATGCCCATTGTTGCCACGGGCGACGCTCAGCTGGGCCTTTTGCGGCGCGGCCGGAGTGCCGGGCGCGGCGGAACTGCCGGCCTGGTTGTATTCGCGGGAAAGGCCGTAGCTGCGCTCGACGCCGTCGACGCGCAGCACAGCACCCTTGCTGTCGGCACTGATTACCTGAACGCCACCAGGGCCCGTTTGCCCCACTTTCACCAGCTTGCGCTGGCCGTCGACGTTGAGTACCGCAGCTCCGGGGAAGAGGCCGACCACTTGCACCTGGGTAGCGGCCGCGAGTAGCGGAGCGAACGCCAGCAGGAAGGCGACGAATCGCAAGTCAGGGCGCGACATGGGGTTTCTCCAGTTCCTTGTCGAAGGAGTAAGGCTGCTTCCAGCGTTTGAACAACGGTTTCAGCTCGCCGCTGGCGACCAGGGCGCTCATGCGTCGGTCGAAGACATCCGCCAGATGACGGCCGCGCGCTGTGTTGGCGAACCCCAGGTAGAGCGGTAGGCGCACCAGCGGGGTAATTCGAAAGCGGCCGCGGTCGGTAGCGCTTTCCAGCACATCGTCCACCTCGGTGCGGGCGTCGATGTAGAAATCCACATGACCCAACTCGAGCATCGAGAGGATGCCGCTACGCCGCTGGATCTCCTCGAAGTGTTTCAGGTTCGGCAAGTAGTCCTGGTAGTCGTAGCCGCGAATCCAGGCCAGGCGGTACTGCCCGAGTGTGGCCAGGGTGGGGACCGGAGTGGATTTCAGCGAGAGCGCGCTGACCTGGTCGGCGTCGTAGTGCCAGCGCGGGTACCAGGCGTCCTTGACCTCGTTGCGGTAGGAACCGACCCAGGCATCCGCCTCGCCGCGCTGCACCAGGCCGATGGAGCGGGTATAGGGCATGGAGTGGATCTTCAGTTGGATGCCTTCGGGTTCATAGACCCGGCGCAGGATGTCCCAGCCGAGCCCGGTGCCGTTGGCCTCGGTGTGCTCGGGCCAGACTTCGCTGGCGAGATGGATTTCGTTGGCCGGGAACGGCTCGGCCCAGGCTGCGGGCAGCAACAGGCAACCGATCAGGACCTTCAGTATCCAACTCCGCATCACACTGCCCTCCACCCACCCATCCCCGCCGCAGGTCCTACCAAGACTAGGCCAGACCCCAGATGATGAGCTGCATCGCCAGCCAGGCGAAGACCCCGGCCAGCACATCGTCGAGCATGATTCCCACGCCACCGTGGACGTGGCGGTCGATCCAGCGGATTGGCCAGGGTTTGAGGATGTCCATCACACGGAACACCAGGAAACCCAGCAGTAACCATTGCCAGCCCTCGGGCACCAGCCAGAGGGTGATCCACATGCCGACCATCTCGTCCCAGACGATGCCTTCATGGTCATGCACGCGCAGATCGTGGGCCACCTTGCCGCACAGCCAGAAGCCGAACAGCATGGTCAGCCCCAGCATCAGCCAGTAACCCCAGTCCGGCAGCATCTGCCAGAGCGGAATGAAGGGTAGCGCTACCAGCGAACCCCAGGTGCCCGGGGCCTTGGGCAAGGTACCCGAGCCAAAGCCGAAGGCGATGAAATGCCAGGGGTTGCTCCATACCGAATGAGGGATGGGTTGCGGCGCGGCCGATTCGCGATCAGTCACCTTGACTCCCGAAATGTTGATAACCCAGCGCCGGCGGCTGTACTTCGACGCCGGCGGCGTCCAGCAGGTGCACGCCCTGCCCGGCGTCCACCCGGCCGATCACGGCCACGTCCGGCCAGTCCGCCTGGAGGGCGTCCAGCTCGCTGGCAGGCAGGGTAAAGGCCAGGCGGTAATCATCGCCACCGGCTAGCGCACAGTTGAGGGCGAATTCCCTGGAAAAGAGTCCTTCGAGGGCCGAAGACAGCGGTAGCCGCGAAGCTTCGATCAGCAGCGCTACGCCCGAGGCGGTAGCGATATGACCGCAATCGGCAAGCAGACCGTCGGAGATATCCAGCGCCGCCGTGGCCCGGCCGCGCAGCGCCTGGCCCAGGGCCAGTTGCGGTTGCGGCGCCCAGTAGCGCTGCAGCAGGTAGTCCGCCTGCACGCCGCTGTCCTGCCGCTCGCCCAGCACCAGCGGTAGAGCGCCTGCACCATCGCCCAGGCTGCCCCCCACGCACAGCAGGTCGCCGGGACGCGCACCGGCGCGGGTCAGCGCCAAGCCAGCGGGCAGACGACCGAACACGGTCAGGGTCAGGCTCAGCGGACCACGGGTGGTATCGCCGCCCACCAGGCCGATCCCGCAGCCGCTCGCCATGGCGCATAGACCACGGGCGAACCCCTCCAGCCAGTCGGCTCGGGCGTCGGGCAGGGTCAGGGCGAGGGTGAACGCGACGGGCGTGGCGCCCATGGCCGCCAGGTCGCTGGCGGAAACCGCCAAGGCGCGCTGGCCAAGAAGGAAGGGGTCGGCGCCTTGCGGGAAATGCACGCCGGCCACCAGGGTATCGGTGGAAATCGCCAGCTGCTCACCAGGCGGCAGTTGCAGCAGCGCACAGTCGTCGCCGATGCCAAGGGCAATACCTTCGCCTCCGGCCGCGCAAGCGGCAGAGGCGAAGAAACGGCGGATCAGCTCGAACTCACCCACGCGACGGCTGCAATCAGCGCTTGCCGCCGCGGACTTCGGCGGCGCGCAGGCGCGGCGCCAGCTTGTCCAGCACGCCGTTGACGAACTTGTGCCCGTCGGTGGCGCCGAACACCTTGGCCAGCTCGATACCTTCGTTGATCACCACGCGGTACGGCACATCCACGCGGTTCATCAGCTCGTAGGTGGACAGGCGCAGGATCGCCAGCTCAACCGGGTCCACTTCCTCGAGGGCACGGTCCAGGCAGGGCAGGAAGGCCGCATCGATCTCGGTCTTCTGGCGCGGTACGCCGTGGAGAATCTCGTGGAAATAGGCGCCGTCTACCGTGCTGAAATCGTTGTCGACGCGGAACTGCGCCTCGATTTCGTTGAGCGGCTGACCCGCGATGTGCCAGGAGTAGAGCGCCTGCATCGCCAGGCTGCGGGCCTGGCGACGGGCTGCGATCTTGCCTTTCGGTGCCTTGGGCGCCGAACCGTCTGCGTTGCTCACTTGGCCTCCAGGGCAGCCAGCAGGCTGACCATTTCCAGGGCGGACAGAGCGGCTTCAGCACCCTTGTTGCCGGCCTTGGTGCCGGAGCGTTCGATAGCCTGCTCGATGGAGTCGACGGTCAGCACGCCGAAGGCGACCGGCACGCCGAATTCCATGGAGACCTGGGCCAGGCCCTTGGTGCATTCGCCGGCGACGTATTCGAAGTGCGGGGTGCCGCCACGAATGACCGCGCCGAGGGCGATGATGGCGGAGTACTCGCCTTGCTGGGCGACCTTCTGGGCCACCAGCGGGATCTCGAATGCACCGGGCGCGCGAATGAGGGTGATGTCGTCTTCGCTGACGCCATGGCGTACCAGCGCGTCTACGGCGCCGCTCACCAGGCTTTCCACGACGAAGCTGTTGAAACGGCCGACCACCAGGGCATAGCGGCCTTTGGGGGCGATGAAGGTACCTTCGATGGTCTTCAGGGACATGGGCGAGTTCTCGTCAATTAAAGAGCGAGGGCCCCGGCCTTGATGGCCAGAGCCCTACGGGTCATTCAGCGGGCAGGTATTCTACAACTTCCAGGTCGAAGCCGGATATCGCGTTGAACTTCATCGGCGAGCTCATCAGGCGCATCTTGCGCACCCCGAGGTCGCGGAGAATCTGCGAGCCGGCACCCACGGTGCTGTAGGTGGTCGGGTTGGTGACCTTGGTTTCGGCGCCCATTTGGCGCTCGAGGTGGGCCAGCAACTGCGGACCGGTGAGCGGGGTGCCGAGCAGCAGCACGACGCCGCTGCCAGCGGCAGCCACTTCCTTCATCGCGGCGCGCAGGCTCCAGCGGCCCGCCTGGTTGACCATGAACAGATCGCGCAGCGGGTCCATGTTGTGCACCCGCACCAGGGTCGGCTCTTCCGGGCAGATCTTGCCCAGGGTCAGGGCCATGTGCACGTCGCCTTCCACGGAGTCGCGGTAGGTCACCAGGTTGAAATGGCCCAGCTCGCTGTCCAGCGGCTGCTCGGCGATGCGCTCGACGGTGCGCTCGTGGATCAGGCGGTAGTGAATGAGGTCAGCGATGGTGCCGATCTTGATACCGTGCTCGGCGGCGAAGGCCTCGAGTTCGGGGCGACGGGACATGGTGCCGTCGTCGTTCATGATTTCGCAGATCACGCCGCTCGGCTCGAAGCCAGCCATGCGCGACAGGTCACAGGCCGCTTCGGTGTGGCCGGCACGCGCCAGCACGCCGCCCGGCTGGGCCATGAGCGGGAAGATGTGACCGGGGCTGACGATGTCGTCGGCCTTGGCACCCTTGGCGGCCGCCACCTGCACGGTGCGCGCACGGTCGGCGGCGGAGATGCCGGTGGTGACACCTTCGGCGGCCTCGATGGAGACGGTGAACTTGGTGCCGAAGCCGGAACCGTTGCGCGGCGCCATCAGCGGCAGCTTCAGCAGCTCGCAGCGCTCACGGGTCATCGGCATGCAGATCAGGCCACGGGCGAAGCGGGCCATGAAGTTGATGTGTTCGGCCTGCACGCACTCGGAGGCCATGATCAGGTCGCCTTCGTTTTCGCGATCCTCGTCATCCATGAGGATGACCATCTTGCCCTGGCGGATGTCTTCGATCAGTTCGTCGATGCTGTTGAGAGCCATGGGCCCTCCTTATGAATTCAGTGTTTGAGGTAGCCGTGTTCGGCGAGGAAGCTTTCGGTCAGGCCGGAGGACTGGGACTCGGCTGCCTTGTCGCCCAGCAGCAGGCGTTCCAGGTAGCGGGCCAGCAGGTCGACCTCCAGGTTGACGCGACGCCCCGGTCGGTAGTCGACCATGATGGTCTCGGCCAGGGTGTGCGGGACGATGGTCAGCTCGAACTCCGCGCCGTTCACCGAATTCACCGTCAGGCTGGTGCCGTCGACGGTGATCGAACCCTTGAGGGCAATGTATTTGGCCAGGTCGCGCGGTGCGCGGATGCGGAATTGCACGGCGCGGGCGTTGTCTTCCCGCGCCACGACTTCGCCGATACCGTCGACATGGCCGCTGACCAGGTGGCCACCGAGGCGGCTGGTGGGGGTCAGGGCCTTCTCCAGGTTGACCGGGCTGCCGGGTTTCAGGTCGTCGAAGGCGGTGCGGGCCAGGGTCTCGCGGCTGACATCGGCCCAGAAGCCGTTGCCCGGCAGTTCCACGGCGGTGAGGCAGACACCGTTGACCGCGATACTGTCACCGAGCTTCACGTCACCGAGATCCAGCTTGCCGGTTTCCACCAGGACGCGGACGTCGCCGCCCTTGGGCGTGATCGCACGGATGGTGCCGATGGCTTCGATTATGCCGGTGAACATGGGACCTCCAGAACTTGCAGCGGGCCGGTGAAAACCGGCGAAAGACGCATTATAGGCGCCCGCCCCTCACCCGCGTGCGGACGAGCCGCCGGCGCCGGAAGGATATGGGCTGTTGCATGTGACATCGATGGAACTCCTGTTTCGTGAAAAACAGGGCGTATCGGATCGAAAGGGATCTGGCGGGCGCAGGCACGAACGTACCCCAGCCCAGGCAGGCTATCCCGTTCTCTCTTCATCCGGACTATTACCGTCGGCCCCGGAATCACACCGGGTCTGCTGACCCTGCCAGTGGCAGGCGCTCGCGGGCTATGCACATTCAGCGCAATTACCGCCGGTGGGGACTTGCACCCCGCCCTGAGAACGTTTCAGCCAGTCAATGAAACTGGCTGGCAGGCGTTTTATCACAGTCGTGGCGATCTTGCATCGGCTGTCGTGGGCATGCTGGCGCGTGCGAAATCAGGCAGCGGGACGGGGAACCGCGATGACTCGCCAGTCGTCGCCCACGGCGCGCATTTCGACGATCTTCAGCTCTTGGGCTTCGGCCATCCGCGCCAACGGCCAGTCCAGCAACGGGCGGGCGCTGGAGCCGAGGAACTTGGCGGCGATGAAAATCTGGTACTCATCCACCAGCCCGGCACGGGCAAAGGCCCCAGCCAGGCGCGGACCGGCCTCTACCAGGACTTCGTTGACGCCACGGTCGGCCAGCTCTTGCAGCAACCGGCGCAGGTCGACATGGCCATCGGCGCCGGGCATGGCCAGCAGTTCGTGGCCAGGACTGACTTCGCGGACATCGCCGGCGGTGGCCACCAGCGCCGGACCCGCCTGGAAAAAGGGCGCCGACAGCGGCACCCGCAAACGTCCGTCCACCAGCACCCGCAGCGGCGGGCGACTGACGGCCAGGGCAGTGAGTTCAGGGTCGAGGCCCAACTCTTCGGCACGCACGGTAAGACGCGCGGCGTCGGTAAGCACGGTATCGGCTCCGGTCAGCACCACACTGGCGCTGGCGCGCAGGCGCTGCACGGCCGAACGGGCTTCCGGGCCGGTGATCCACTGGCTTTCTCCACTGGCCATGGCAGTGCGGCCGTCCAGACTCATGGCGAGCTTCACCCGCACGAACGGCAGGCCCTGTTCCATGCGCTTGATGAAGCCGGTGTTCAATGCCCGCGCTTCGGCCTCAAGCACGCCACTGCTGACCGCAATGCCGGCATCCGCCAGGCGTTTCAAGCCACGGCCGGCGACCTGGGGATTGGGGTCCTGCATGGCCGCCACCACGCGCCCCACTCCGGCAGCTACCAGCGCATCGGCGCAGGGCGGCGTGCGGCCGTGGTGACTGCAGGGTTCGAGGGTGACATAGGCGGTCGCGCCGCGGGCCAGCTCACCGGCCTGGCGCAAGGCGTGGACTTCGGCGTGGGGTTCGCCGGCACGGACGTGCCAGCCTTCGCCGACGATCTGGCCATCGCGAACGATGACGCAGCCGACGCGCGGATTGGGGTGGGTGGAGTAGATACCTTTGCGCGCCAGCTCCAGGGCGCGGGCCATATAGGCCTGATCGTTACCGGCCATCACTCTTTCGACGGCTCGCGGGCCAGGCGCTCGATTTCCTCGCGGAACTCGTTGAGGTCCTGGAAGCGGCGATAGACCGAGGCGAAGCGGATATAGGCAACTTCGTCGAGTTTCTGCAGTTCAAGCATCACCAGCTCACCCAGCACCCGCGACTTCACCTCGCGTTCGCCGGTGGCGCGCAGTTTGTGCTTGATATGGGCGATGGCTGCCTCAAGACGCTCTACGCTTACTGGACGCTTTTCCAGCGCGCGCTGCATGCCAGCTCGCAGCTTGTCTTCGTCGAAAGGCTGGCGGCTGCCGTCCTGCTTGATCAGACGGGGCATCACCAGTTCGGCAGTCTCGAAGGTAGTGAAACGCTCCTCACAGTTCAGGCACTCGCGGCGACGGCGCACCTGGTCGCCCTCGGCTACCAGCCGTGAATCAATGACCTTGGTGTCGTGTGCGCCGCAAAAGGGACAGTGCATGGCGTTCGTGGGGGCATCGGTAGAAAAGGGGGTCCATGGTAGCGCATCCCCGGGGCAAGACAAGCCGACGGCTTTGCGCTATAAGGCCCGCGCATTCAGATCAGGAAGCCCAGATGCGTCCACTCCTTCCCTTGCTCCTGGCCACCCTGCTAGCGGCATGTGC
>NZ_SCOK01000060.1:0-28486 GCF_005502555.1 Pseudomonas sp. D(2018) | reverse complement strand
CTCTCTCTTCGCCTGAATTCCTGTCCGGCTGGTTGCCTCGTCGGGGTCCTTGCACGTCTGCAGCGAGGCTCTGGCACCGACCTCTTCGCCTAAATCAAAAAATAATATGAACAGTTTTTTGATTTATGATCATTTTAAACTTATTCTCTGCCTTGAAAGCAGGCCGATGTGCACTTCAGTCGTGTATGTCCGGCTAGACGGCCGCGCTGCGAGCGCCACGTTACACAACCACAAAAAATGTCACCTTAGAGGTATCGGACTATGCTTATCGATCTTCACGCTCATGCGCCTCATCCCGACTACTACGACCAGCACCCCTATTGGGGGCCTGCTTTCGAGTCTCAGCCCGATGGCGATATCAAGCTGCGTGTGGGCGATTGGATCCTGACCCTGGGGGCACCGGAGCGTAAAAAGGCGCTGCGCGAGGCGCATGTCCGCGGCGAAACACTGAATGTTGCGGAGTACATGGCCAAGTGGCGCGACCCGAACCACCGCCTAGCCGCAATGGACGCGGCCGGCCAGACCGCCCAAGTTCTATCGGTGCCGAGCCATTGCTACATGTACTGGGCCGAGGCCGAGTTCGCGGTGCCTTTCGCCCGCAAGGTCAACGACGTGCTGGCCGGCTACTGCTCGGCCGCGCCCAATCGCCTGATGTTCTGGGCCCATGCGCCGTTGAACGTACCGCATGAGGCGGCCAAGGAAATCCGCCGCGCCTGTACCGAGCTGGGTGCCAAGGGGCTGGTGGCCGGCGGCTCCAACTTCGGTGGTATGGAATTCGATTCGCCTGAGCTGTATCCGGTCTGGGAGGCGTTGTGCGATCTCGATCTGCCGATCTTCGTGCATGGCTACAACCAGTCCGTGACCTGGGGCAGCCGAGCCAACACCGACCGTTTCGAAACCACTGCCATCGTCGGAATGAACTATGACGAAACCAAGTGCCTCTGGTACCTGATCAATGGTGGCGTGCTGGATCGCTTCCCGAACCTGAAGGTCTACATCACCCACGGTGGAGGCTTCGCTCCCTACCAGTTGGGGCGTCTGGCGCAGACCAATCCGAATCTCGACGTCTATCACAACAAGAAGCCCTTCCTGGACTATCTGTCCAACTTCTACTTCGACGTGGAGCTGCATGAGGTGCCCATGCGCCAGGCCCTGGTCGACATCATTGGTGCAGACCGGATTCTCTACGGTTCCAATTTCGGTGGCAGCGATGCCGTGCGCCATGACCTGACCGAAGGGCTGCGCCTGTCGGACGAGGATCTGCAGAAGATTCGTTGGAAGAATGCCTGCGAATTGCTGCATATCGATCCGGCAAAATTGGGCAAGGTAGGCGTCTGATGAAACTGGCGCGTTGTTCCTATTTTGAGACCGGCCCTTTCTGGGCTGTGGTCGATCCTGAACGGGACGAAGTACACGCCATCACCGGCGAGTTTTCCTCTTGGGCACCCGCTGTGGCTAAAGGGGCTGGAATTAGTGCGCTGCGTCTGTCCGGGTCGGCACTGCCGTTATCCAAGGTGCGCTTGTTGCCGCCGATCGAGCCGGTGAACCGGGTAGTGGTGGCGGGGGCCAACTACGCCAAGCACCTGGCCGAGGACTTCGGTCTTTCCAGCCCGACCCAGCCGGTAGCCTTCCTGAAGGCCTACGGTGCTCTGATCGGCGCCCATGATGCGATTCGCTATCCCCCTTTGACTGAGGAGCTCGATCATGAGGTCGAGCTGGTGGCGGTGATCGGCAGTGCTGACATCGACCTGACGGACCCCTTGGCCTGCGTGCTGGGCTACACGGTCGGTAACGATGTCAGCGCGCGCGACCTGCAGCGTAGTGGGCCGGCCGGTATTGGCATGGACCTGTTTGCAGCCAAGAGTCAGGACCGCACCACCGGCCTGGGGCCCTGGATCGTCACCAAGGACGAGTTCCCAGCCGGCTCACCCGAGCTGCGCCTGATCCTCAAGGTGAATGGCGAGATCCGCCAGGATGGCTCGACCGCCGAAATGACCTGGGATGTCGGCCAGTTGATCTATTTCGTCCAGCAACGCTCCAGCTTTGCCTGTGGCGACGTGCTGTTCACCGGTTCGCCGGCCGGCGTCGGAATGGGTACGGGATTGTTCCTCAATCCGGGAGATGTGGTCGAGGCGACCATCGAAGGCATAGGCACATTGCGCAACGTGGTGAGCGAGAAATCCCGCGTCTAAATCGAGAGCGAAACATGACCATTGATAAAAAAGAAAAAGTCGTTGTGGTAGGTGCCGGCCTAATGGGAACTGGCATTGCGCATGGATTCTCCAGTTCCGGTTATCCCACCGTGCTGGTGGACACCAATCTGGAGTCGCTGGCCCGTGCCAGGGACAATATCGGCAAGATCCTTAGTGACGGTGTGGCTCTCGGCAAGGTTTCCGCCGAATCGGCGCAGACGTCCCTGGCACGCCTGGCCACCAGTGGTGACCTGAGCGAGGCGGCACTGGGCGCGGACTTTCTGGTGGAAACGGTCTCTGAGAAGCTGGAGGTGAAGAAGGCGGTGGTAGCCCAGGCCGAGCCACTGCTGGCGCCCGGTGCGATCATCGCTACCAATACCTCGGCGTTAAGCGTGACCGAGATAGCCGCGTCGCTGGCGGCTCCCGAGCAAGTCATTGGCATGCATTTCTTCAATCCAGTGCACAAGATGAAACTGGTGGAGCTGGTGCGTGGCCTGGCGACCAGCGATGAGGTCCTGGTGCGCACGCGCGCTCTGTGCGACGCAATGGGCAAGACTTCGATCGTGGTCAACGAATCCCCGGGTCTGACTACCAGCCGCATGTCCGCGCTGCTCGGCAACGAGGCCATGTACATGCTGCAAGAGGGCACGGCCAGTGCCGAGGACATCGACACCGCCCTGCGCCTGGGTTTCAACCACCCCATGGGTCCCCTGGAACTGGGTGACCTGACCGGATGGGATACCCGGTTGTCGGTGCTGCGTTACCTGCACCAGACCCTGGGCGAGAAGTTCCGTCCATGCCCGCTGATCATCAAGATGGTTGCCGCTGGCCGCCTGGGGCGCAAGACCGGACATGGCGTCTATCGCTATGAAGAAGGTAAGCGGGTGCCGGGCTCTGGGCTTAAGGCGAGTGCGCTATGAAAGACATCGTGATCGTTGATGCGGTGCGTACGCCGATCAGCCGCTTCCGTGGCAGCTTGGCCGGTGTGCGTGCCGACCATCTGGGTGCGCTGGTGATCGGCAAGTTGCTGGAGCGCGTCGATCTGTCGCCCGTGCAAGTCGATGACGTGATCTTCGGCTGTGTCACCCAGATCGGCGAGCAGTCGGCCAACATCGCCCGCACCGCACTGCTCAGCGCCGGCTGGCCGGTGACCATTCCCGGCCTGACCATCGACCGCAAATGTGGCTCTGGCGAGGTGGCAGTGCATCTTGCCGCCGGCGCCATCGCCACCGGCTCCGCCGACATCGTGGTCGCCGGCGGGGCGGAGAGCATGAGCCGAGTGCCCATGGGTAGCAACCGTGAGATCCATGGCGACGCCTTCGGCTGGATGGTGGCTGAGCGCTACGAGCTGACCAGCCAGGGCGAGGCCGCCGAACGCATAGCCGACAAGTGGTCGCTCAGTCGTGATGAGCTGGATGACTATGCCTTCGCCAGTCACAGCCGTGCGGCGGCCGCGGCGGATGCCGGGCGTTTCGCTAACGAGATCGTCGAGGTGCCGGTCGAAGCTCTGCGCGAGCACAGCCTGAGCGAACCCGCAGCGCCGTTGCGTGCCGATGAGACCATTCGCCGCGACACCTCGCGGGAGAGACTGTCGACCCTGAAAACCAGTTTCCGCCCGGAGGGTGGGCGCATCACTGCCGGAAACTCCTCGCAGATTTCCGACGGCGCGGCGGCGTTGCTGCTGATGTCGACGGAAACGGCGCAACGTCTGGGGCTCAGGCCTCGTGCACGGATTCGCGCCTTTACCACCGTGGGCGCCGACCCTACGCTGATGCTCACCGGACCGATCGCCGCCACCTATAAGGTGCTGGAGAAGGCCGGCTTGCGCATCGACGACATCGACCTGTTCGAAGTCAACGAGGCCTTCGCCTCGGTGCCGCTGGCCTGGATGCGCGAAACCGGTGTGTCGCACGAGCGGCTCAACGTCAATGGCGGTGCCATCGCCCTAGGCCATCCGCTCGGTGCCAGTGGTGCGCGGCTGATGACCACGCTGCTCAACGAGCTGGAGCGGCGTGGCGCTCGCTATGGCTTGCAAGCAATCTGTTGCGCCGGCGGCATGGGCACCGCGACCGTCATCGAGCGCCTCGATTGAGCATGCCGCGGATTCCCATGGTACCGCTGGACGAGATGCCGGCCGCACTGCGTGATGCCATCGCCCTGGGGCGGGCAAGCCGCATGCTCAGCTCCAGCAGGCCGGTCCAGGTCTGGGCACACCGCCCGGCCCTGGCGCAGGCCTGGCTGGAGTTGATGAGCGGCTTCTACCGGGACAGCCTGCTGGACGAGCGGCTGCGCGAACTGCTGCGACTGAAGATCGCCAGCATCACCACCTGCCAGGCCTGCCAGCTGGCGCGCAAATCCGACGCGGTCAGCTCAGAGGACATCGCCTGCCTGGCGACGGACAGTGAGCGCTTCACGCCCGCCGAGCGGGCGGCCCTACGTTTTGCCGAACTGTTCGCCGGCGACTACATGGCCATCGACGATGGGCACTATGCGCGGATGGAGGAGTTCTTCAGCTCGGCGCAGGTGACTGAGATCAACATGTTCTGCGCCCTGATGCTGGCTGGTGGCCGTATGGCTTATGTCCAGCAGGCCTATTGACCTAGTTGCTTGTCGCCACTTGGTCTCGTGGGGTTTCTTGAATTGTTAGTCATAATGTAAAAAAGCGTTCAATTGTAGGCGGTGAATGCCTAAGATGCCGGGTAAGGCACGGCCCCGTTAGGCTATGCATTCCGACAGTGCACAATAAGAAAGGAGATGTCCATGTCCGCCCCGTCCCAAAGCAATCTGGAGCAGGTCTTCGCCAATGTCGCGAGCAATTACCGTGGCGCCGACATCGATCTGCACGCGGTGTATCGCGAAATGCGGGAGAAAACCCCCGTTCTCCCGGAGAACTTCATGGCGCGCCTGGGCGTACCGTCGATTGCTGGGCTAGATCCTGACCGCCCCGCTTTCACCCTGTTCAAGTACGACGACGTAATGGCTGTGATGCGTGATGCGACCAACTTCACCAGCGGTTTCATCGCCGAGGGGCTCGGTTCGTTCTTCGATGGCCTGATCCTCACGGCGATGGACGGTGAGGCGCACAAGAACATCCGCAGCCTACTGCAGCCGGTGTTCATGCCTGAGACGGTCAATCGCTGGAAGGAAACCAAGATAGACCGGGTCATCCGCGAGGAGTACCTGAAGCCCATGGTGGCCAGCAAGGGTGCGGACATCATGGAGTTCGCCTTGTACTTCCCCATCCGCGTCATCTACTCGCTGATCGGCTTCCCCGAGGACCGCCCCGAGGAAATCGAACAGTACGCCGCCTGGGCCCTGGCAATTCTGGCCGGCCCGCAGGTCGACCCCGAGAAAGCCGCGGCCGCGCGCGGTGCGGCTATGGAGGCCGCGCAAGCACTCTACGACGTGGTCAAGGTGGTGGTGGCGCAGCGCCGCTCCCAGGGCGCCACAGGCGATGACCTGATCAGTCGGCTGATTCGCGCCGAGTACGAAGGCCGTTCGCTGGACGATCACGAGATCACCACCTTCGTCCGCTCGCTGCTGCCCGCGGCTAGCGAAACGACCACGCGTACATTCGGCACGCTGATGACATTGCTACTGGAGAGGCCGGAGCTGCTGGCGCGCATTCGCGAGGATCGCAGCCTGGTAGCCAAGGCGATCGATGAAGCTGTGCGCTACGAGCCGGTGGCCACCTTCAAGGTGCGCCAGGCGGCCAAGGACGTGGAGATCCGTGGTGTGGCTATTCCCCAGGGAGCCATGGTCTCGTGCATCGTCACCTCGGCCAACCGTGACGAGGACGCGTTCGAGAATGCCGATACGTTCAACATCGATCGCCGCGCCAAACCTTCATTCGGCTTCGGATTCGGCCCGCATATGTGCATCGGCCAGTTCGTCGCCAAGACGGAAATCAATTGTGCGCTCAACGCCATCCTTGACCTGATGCCGAACATCCGTCTCGATCCGGACAAGCCGGCTCCGGAGATCGTCGGGGCGCAGTTGCGCGGCCCTCATCACGTGCATGTGATTTGGGACTGAGTGGTATTGCTGGGTGGGGTAGGGGCAGCAGTACCTGCCCCGCTCGTGCGGTGCTTTCTCGGGGGAGCGAGGGCGAAAGACTGCGGGAACGTTGATTAGTTGAACATAATTAAAAAAAGTGTTTAGTTTTTTTCTGGCGTGCACTATGATCAAAGGCACTTCAAGAACCCATTAAGCGAAGGGGAAAACAACAATGAAGGTTGAAGATCTGATTCTCGTCAGCGTCGATGATCACGCCATCGAGCCGCCAAATGCCTTTGCTCGCCACATGCCTGCCCGCTTCAAGGGACGCGAGCCCCATGTCGTCAAGCGCGGAGAGCGTGACGTGTGGGTTTTCGAAGAGCAGGCGACCGGCTACATGGGCCTCAACTCGGTGGTCGGCCGGCCCAAAGAGGAGTACGGCATGGAGCCGTTGGGCTACGAGCAGATGCGTCGTGGCACCTGGAACATCAGCGACCGTGTCGACGACATGAACGCCAACGGCGTGCTCGGCTCGCTGTGCTTTCCGACTTTCCCCGGTTTTGCCGGCCAGCGCTTCCAGGTGCATGCCGACCGTGAGGTTTCCCTGGCGGCGATCCAGGCTTACAACGACTGGCACCTGCACGACTGGTGCAATGCCGCGCCGGGTCGTTTCATCCCTCTGATGCTGGTGCCCTGGTGGGACATGCAGGCCGCCGCCGCCGAAGTCGAGCGTCTCGCCAAGCAGGGCGTGCATGCCGTGTCGCTGTCCGATAACCCAGCGATGCATGGCTTTCCGTCGATTCACAGCGACTACTGGGATCCGCTGTGGAAGGCCTGTTCCGACAATAACGTGGTGATCTGCTGCCACATCGGTACTGGGGTCAAGGCCAACCACGCCTCCGACCTGTCGCCGATCGACGCCTGGATCACCTCCATGCCGATCTCCATCGCTAACTCGGCAGCCGACTGGATCTGGGCACCGATGTGGAAGAAGTTCCCCAACCTGCGCATGGCCCTATCCGAGGGTAGCATCGGCTGGATTCCCTACCTGCTGGAGCGTGCCGACTTCACCCATCGCCACCACAACGCCTGGACCAACTCGAACTTCGGCGGCAAGCTGCCCAGCGACATCTTCCGCAAGCACTTCATCACCTGCTTCATCGAAGACAACTTCGGTCTGCAGAACCTGAGGTTCATGAACGAAGACATGGTCACCTGGGAAAGTGACTACCCGCACTCTGATTGCACCTGGCCGCACTCGCCGGAAAGCGCTTGGGTCGGTCTGCAGCACCTGCCCAAGGAAACTATCGACAAGGTCACCCACCTAAATGCCATGCGCGAGTTCTCCTACGATCCGTTCGCCATCCTCGGCCGGGAGAACTGCACCGTCGGCGCCCTGCGCGCCCAAGCCGCCCATGTGAAGACCGAGCCGGCTCTCGGCCTTGGTGGCGCCGACCATGGGCGTGATGACGGCAAGCCGGTCACCTCCGGCGACATCAATGCGATGTTCGCCAAGGCGGATGCCGGCACCGCTCTCTGAGGGGGTCCTGACGTCCTCTCTGCCGCCACGGCGGAAGAGGGCGTACAGGTTCGATTGCCTGCCAGTTTTCGAGAGTACGCATGTCTATTGCTCAATTTACCTACAGCAGGATTCCTCCCGCGGCGGAGTCGCTTCGCTGCGAAGTACGGGAGTTCCTCAAGGACAATCTCGCCGAGTACCCTGCGACCTCCAGGGCGCAGTCCTGGATGGGCTTCGATGCGGACTTCAGTCGCAAGCTCGGTAATCGCGGCTGGGTCGGCATGGCATTGCCGAAGCAGTATGGTGGCAGCGAAGCGGGGCCCTTCTCGCGTTATGTTGTCATTGAGGAACTGCTGGCTGCGGGGGCGCCGGTGTCGGCGCACTGGATTGCCGATCGGCAGAGTGGGCCACTGATCAACCGCTTCGGCAGTGAATCGCAGAAAGACCGCTACCTGCCGTCCATCTGCCGTGGCGAAAGCTACTTCTGCATCGGCATGAGCGAGCCGAACTCCGGTTCCGACTTGGCCTCGATCAAGACATCGGCCCAGCGCAACGAGGCCGGCTGGCTACTCAATGGACAGAAAGTCTGGACCACCAACGCCCAGCACTCGCAATTCATGATCGCCCTGGTGCGTACCGGCGAGAAGCAGGCGGCACGCCATGAAGGGATGTCACAGTTCATCGTCGACCTCAGCCTACCGGGGATCATCATCCGCCCGATCCGTGACCTGGCCGGCGGCGAGCATTTCAACGAGGTGTTCTTCGACAACGTCCAGCTGTCCGCCGATGCGCTGATTGGGGCTGAGGGTAAGGGCTGGGAGCAGGTGACCGCCGAATTGGCTTTCGAGCGCAGCGGTCCAGAGCGTTTCCTGAGCTGCATGGCGTTGCTGAAAACACTTGTCGACGCCCTGGGTAGTACCCCCGACGCTCTTCAACGCCGCGAAATCGGCCGCCTCACGGCGAAGCTGGTGACCCTGCGCAACATGTCGCTGGCGGTCACCGCGCAATTGGCCGCCGGCGAGCACCCTACTTGGGCCGCTTCCTGCGTCAAGGACTTGGGCAATCTGTTCGAGCAGGAGATTCCCGAGGTCGCTCAATTGCTGGTCGAGGCCGAGCCGCGCCTGAGTGGCGGCAGCGAGTATGCCTGGGTCCTGGCCTATCTGATGCAGATGGCGCCGTCCTTCTCACTGCGCGGAGGCACCCGCGAAATCCTGCGCGGCATCATCGCGCGCGGCCTGGGGTTGCGATAATCATGCGAGAACTATTCGAATCGACCATCGAGCGTCTGCTCGGCGATCTGGCCACGCCGGAATACGTGCTCGGCTGCGAAGACGGTGTATGGGCCGCCAAACTGTGGACCGCCGTGGAGGAGTCCGGGTTTACCATGGCCGGCGTACCGGAGGTCCTGGGGGGCGCCGAGGCTGGTTGGGCCGAACTCTATGGGCTGGTCCGCGCCGTCGGACGGTTTGCCGCGCCTATCCCTTTGGGCGAGGCGATGGTGGCCAATTGGCTGCTCGGTCAGGCTGGACTCGAAGGTCAGAGCGGCGCCCTAAGCTTTGCCGCCGATGCTCAGCTTAGCCTGTGTGATGGCAAGGTGAATGGCGCCGTGCATGACGTGCCCTGGGGACGGCACGCCGAAGCCGTGGTGGCCATTGCCGATGACGCCGGCACGCCCTGCGTGGTCCTGCTTGCACGCGCTGAGGCGGCCGAGCAGAGCGAGGGCCTGAACGTGGCTGGCGAGCCGCGCGACGGCCTGCGCTTCAGTTCGGCCCCGGTGCTCGCCAGCGCGCCTTTGCCGCCAGGTGTCCCGGCTGACGTCCTGCTGCTGGGTGGTGCGTTGCTGCGTTCCGCGCAGATCGCCGGCGCCTCGCAGGCGCTGCTGGAGATGACTTCCACATACGCCGGCGAGCGCTCTCAGTTTGGTCGCCCGATCGGCGCTTTTCAGGCCATCCAGCAGCAGCTTGCGGTGTTTGCCGAGCAGGCGGCCGCTGCCAGCATCGCTGCGGAAGCGGCTTTCGTCGAGTCGGATACAGCGTTGGCCGCTCTCACGATCGCCGTCGCCAAGGTCAGCACCGCCGAGGCGGCCAGTAGCGCTGCCGGCATCGCCCATTCGGTCCACGGCGCCATAGGCTTCACCCAGGAATACTCGCTGCACCTGCTGTCGCGGCGTCTGTGGGCCTGGCGCAGCGAGTTTGGCTCGACCAGCCTGTGGAGCCAACGCATCGGCCAACTGGTCTGCGCCGGTGGTGGCGATGGCTACTGGCCGTTGCTCACAGAGCATGCGAAACAATCTCTACCAGAACTCGAGGGGCCTACGCCATGAATCCATTTCTGCAGATTGAGCGGGATGGCGGCATCGTCACTGTGCGCATGAATCATCCGGAAACCCGTAATGCGCTGACCTCACCGGAGCAGATCCAGGAGTTCGTCGACCTTTGCGCTGAACTGCGCAGGGACCGATCGGCACGGGTCGTGGTGCTGACCGGCAACGGCAGCGCCTTCTGCGCCGGTGGCAACGTCAAGGACATGCGTAGCCGCGAGGGTATCTTCGCCGGCTCCCCCTATGAGCTGCGTAATACCTACCGTGACGGCATCCAGCGGATCCCGCTGGCGTTGTACGAGCTGGACATCCCGGTGATCGCCGCGGTCAATGGTCCGGCGATTGGCGCCGGCCTAGACCTGGCCTGCATGTGCGACATCCGCCTGGCTTCCAGTTCGGCGCTGTTCGCCGAAAGCTTCGTGCGCCTGGGCATAGTTCCCGGCGATGGTGGCGCTTGGCTGCTGCCGCGCATCATTGGCATCCCCAAGGCCAGCCTGATGGCTTTTACCGGAGACACCATCAACGCCGCCAAGGCGCTGGAGTGGGGGCTGGTGGAGCAGGTTTGCACCCATGAAACCCTGCAGGCCGAGGCGTACTCCCTGGCGCAGCGTATCGCCAGCAACCCGGGCCATGCCCTGCGCCTGTGCAAACGCCTGCTGCGTGAAGGTCAGCACATGCGCCTCGATTCTCTGCTGGAACTGTCCGCTGCATACCAGTCCCTTGCCCATCACACGGAAGACCATCAGGAAGCGGTCGCCGCCTTCATGGACAAGCGCAAGCCGGACTATCTGGATCGTTGAGACACCGACTGAATTGGAGTGACTGCAATGCGTAGCGTTTTCCGTGAAGACCACAATATGTTCCGCGAGATGGCGCGACGTTTTGTCGACCGTGAGGTCGTGCCCCACCTGCATGAATGGGAAAAGAACGGCATCGTGCCCAAGGACGTCTGGCTGAAGGCCGGTGAGCTCGGCCTGCTGTGCTCTACAGTGCCGGAGGAATATGGTGGCTCCGGCGGCGATTTCGGCCACTCCGCGGTAATGATCGAGGAACTGGCGCGTGCCAATGCCACCGCCGTGGGTTTCACCACCCACTCGGAGATCGTCGCTCCCTACATAGTCGCCTATGGCTCCGAGGAGCAGAAGCAGAAGTGGCTGCCGCGCATGGTCAGCGGCGAGCTGATCGGCGTGATAGCCATGAGCGAGCCAGGCATCGGCAGCGACCTGCGCTCGATGCGCACCTTGGCGCGCCGCGATGGCGATGATTACATCGTTTCCGGCCAGAAGACCTTCATCACCAATGGCGGTAATGCCGGGTTGATGGTCACTGCCACCAAGCTCAATCCGGCGGCCAAAGAGCTGACGCTGATTTGTATCGAAGAGGAGCGAAAGGGTTTCTCCAAGGGGCGTCTTCTGGAGAAGATCGGTCTCAAGGGGCAGGACACCGCTGAGCTGTTCTTCGACGAGGTGCGCGTTCCGGCCAGCAACCGTCTGGGCGATGAGGGACAGGGCTTTAAATACCTGACTCACCAGTTGGCCTGGGAGCGCCTGATCATTGCCATCCGTGCGGCGCAGTCGATTCATACCCTGCTCGAGGAAACCATTGAGTACACCCGCGAACGCAAGGTGTTCGGCAAGCCGGTGTTGGACTTCCAGAACACCCGCTTCAAGCTGGCAGAGGCCAAGGCGCAAGCAACCATGCTGCGGGTGTTCGTCGACGATTGCCTGGCCAAGGTGATGCGCGGCGAACTGCCGGCGGATGTCGCCGCCATGGCGAAGCTGCTCGGGTCGGAGATGCAGGGCAGGTTACTCGACGAGTTCCTCCAGTTGCACGGCGGCTACGGCTTCATGAGCGAGTACAAGATCAGTCGGGCTTGGGTCGATGCTCGTGTCGCACGAATCTATGGCGGTACGTCCGAGATCATGAAAGAAATAATTGGCCGTAACCTTTGAGCGCGCAGGCTCCCATTGTCGAAGAACCGCAGTTGAAGAGTGGGGACACACATGTGGTCAATTTTCCGTGACGTCTTGCTGCTGCTGTTTGGGCTGGCTTCCTTGTCCAGCGCATTTGCGCAGAGCGACAAAGACTATGCGCAAGAAACTGAACGCGCGACTCGGCTCCTGAACAAGGCTGTTGCCTTGTACAGAATCAAAGGGTCGGCCGCGTTGGCTGACTTCAGTCGCCAAGGCGGGTTCGTCGACGGTGAGATGTATGTCTATGTCGTGGATACCAATGGGGTGATGTTGGCCAGCGGAGGACCCTCGGTCATTTTGGTTGGGCGGAACGTCAGCAGCGTTCTCGACGGTGAGTTGGATAGGGCCTTCAAGGAGGCCCTGTCTGTTCCGGAGGATGGGAAAGTGCGTAGTGCCGAGTATCGCTGGCTGAATTGGAACGATGGCAAGACGGAGCGCAAAAGGGTGTTCTATCAGCGTGTCGGCGAGAAAGTATTCGCTGCGGGTTACTACATGCCCCGTTCCAGTAAGTCTGCGGCAGTTGACCTTCTTGGGCGTGCCAGCGCGGCGATCGCTGCCGACGCACAGAAAACCATCGAGCGTATCAATGCCTTGGATGCTGATTTCATCCGCGACGATCTCTATGTGTTTGTCGTTGATCTGGATACACAGAAGTTCAGTGCCCACGGCGTCAACTTGCGCCTTGTGGGTACTGATTTCCGCGCTCTGCAGTCTGCCGACCAGCAGCCTATTGGCATGCAGATGCTGGACGTACTGAAGAGCAACGAGGTGGGCGAGGTTGCTTACACATGGCGTAATCCCGCGAACGGCCGCATCGAACAGAAGAGCACTCTGCTACGCAAGGTAGGCAAGTACGCCGTTGCGGTTGGGTACTATCTGGGCCCGTCCACCTAAGGGGCAGGGCCGGCGTTTTGCCAATCTGCGCCTGTCTTGCTGACGGCGTGATTGCTACGGGATGAGCCTCTGATGATTCTTCTGCTTCCCATTTTTACCGCGTTGATCCGGGCGGGCAGAACTGTGGTCAACCGCCTTGCGGTTAGTTCCATTGGTAAGCGTCCGGTCAACACACCTTGCATGATTACAGCAGGCCAGACTCATGATTGATCGCGAGCCGCCAGCTGGGTGTGCTCCAGCACAAGGCGCATTTCAATCCCATATTGTTGCGGTCGTATCAGCATAACAACTACTTCAGCGCAGAAGGATTCATCGGTCAGATGCAAATCGCTCGTACTGTTGCTTCCTTGAGAGCAGCAATTGCAGATCTTCGTCGCACAGGTGGTCGTGTGGCTTTAGTGCCGACCATGGGGGCACTGCATGACGGCCACTTGGCATTGGTAAACGCGGCTTCCATGCGAGTAGAGCACGTCGTTGTGTCTATTTTTGTAAACCCCCGTCAGTTTGGTCCCAATGAGGATTATGCGGACTACCCACGCCAAGAACAGACCGATTTAAGGCTGCTTGAAGACGCTGGTGTTAGCTTGGTTTGGGCGCCGAATGTCGAAACGATGTACCCGGCGGGTTACTCAACCAGCGTTTCAGTATCAGGCATTACTCGCGACTTAGACGGTGCCGCAAGACCGGGACATTTTGAGGGAGTCGCAACCGTAGTACTTAAGCTCTTCAACCAGGTTCGTCCGGATGTGGCGATTTTTGGAGAAAAAGACTTCCAGCAACTCGCAATGGTTCGACGCTTGGCCCATGACCTGGACACAGGCGTTGAAGTCGTAGGCTGCCCAACTGATCGCGCGGAGGATGGACTAGCGCTTTCATCACGCAACGCCTATCTCAGCCCCGATCAACGCATTAACGCAGCGACAATCCCCAGAGTCTTAGGTGCAGCGGCCGAATCACTTAGGATGGGAGAACCCGTCTCCCAAACTCTTCTCACAGCCAAGAGCCGGTTGGAACAGGCTGGTTTCGCTCCGATTGACTATCTAGACCTTCGTGATGCATCTACCCTCGAGCCAGTTGATACTCTGCTATCTCCTGCCCGCCTCATGGTTGCGGCGTGGCTAGGTACCACTCGCCTGATCGACAATATGGCGGTTTGAGCGAAATCGTTTACCCCAAAAACTTGTGTTTCTGCGTGAAATTTGCACGTACTCCTAGGGGGCGCTGTATGGATAGCAGTTACCTGCCACTCCTTGGACGTTGGCGTCTGCCACTTGGCGGCGGGTTGATTTTGATTGGAATCGCGGTTGTGCAAGGAGTGCCCAAGACCTCTCCGAACCGTGATTGGTAAGCGTCTGGCCAACACACCTCCCCGGTTCTTCCAGCTAGCGGCATGGTGTCCACCTGTTTTTGGTGGACACCATTTCAGCCCCTTGCGGAGGATCTCCCGTGCCAGGCCAACGCCGCTCCTATCCCAAATCCTTCAAGGCCCAGGTCGTCGATGAGTGCACCCAGCCCGGTGCCTCGGTTGCCGGCGTGGCCTTGAGCCACGGCCTCAACGCCAATCTCGTGCACAAGTGGATTCGCCGCCAGCAGGCACAGCTGCCCGCTGTACCCTCCAGTTTTATTCCGATTCCTCTCGTTCCGAGCCTGCCGGCTACCCCGAGTGCGGCCGACATGGCCATCCAGATCGCCATTCCCCATCGGGCCGGCAACCTTTACCGCATCTGGAACCGGCTGTGCTCAGGGTCGTATTTCCCGCCACCATTCGGTGCCGTCGAAAGAACTGGGTACTGGAGGTGGACATCAGTGCGTTTTTCGACCATGTCCGGCATGACCTGATCATCAAAGCGCTACAGCATCATGAGATGCCAGCGTGGGTGATCTTGTACTGTAAACGCTGGCTGCAAGCGCCGATGCAGAGTGAAGCGGGATTGCTCCAGGAACGGGGGCGAGGAACACCTCAAGGAGGTGTGATCTCACCCTTGTTGGCCAATCTATTCCTGCATTACGCCTTTGATCGGTGGATGGATAGGACGCATCGCGGCGTGCCGTTTGAACGGTATGCCGACGATATTGTCATTCACTGCTCAAGGATGAGCGAGGCTGTTCGAATCAGGGAGAGCCTGACTCAACGAATGAGTGAAGTGGGTCTGACCATCAACGAAGAAAAGTCGAAGGTTGTCTACATCGACATATTCGAGCGGCACAATGTCGCCACGAGCTTCACCTTTCTCGGGTATGACTTCAAGGTGCGAACCCTCAGGAATTCCAAGGGGGAACTCTTTCGCAAGTGCATGCCGGGGGCGTCGATGAAGGCTATGCGCAGGATAGTAAAGACGATCAAACACTGGCGCATCCATCGATCCACGGCGGATGACCTGAGGGATTTTTCCCGCAGGTACAATGCCGTGATCCGAGGGTGGATCGAATACTACGGTAAATTCTGGTATCGGAACTTCAGCTACAGGTTGTGGAGTGCGCTGCAATCGCGCCTCCTCAAGTGGATGAAGAGCAAGTACCGAATCTCGACGCGTCAAGCGGAGCATCGGCTGCGCCTTGTCCGAAAAGGGAACCCGGAGTTGTTCGTGCATTGGTATCTACTACGTGCATCGAATGTGTGATCAAGAGCCGTATGACGGGAGACTGTCACGTACGGTTCTGTGAGCAGCCGAGGGGTGAGATTCCCTTCGGCTGACTCGACTTGCCGGCTCGCTACGCAGTGGCCAGCGTGGCGCAGCCTTGATGACGCTGATCCAGTCAGCCCGCCTGAGCGGACACGATCCGTACGCCTACCTGAAGGACGTGCTCATGCGCCTGCCGACGCAGAAGGCCAGCGCCCTGACCGAGCTGCTGCCGCATAACTGGGTACCCGCCGGCAAGGTGTGATGCCCGTTCGCTTACCGTGATTGAGCAGAAGCTGGCGATTCAGCGCCTCGATGCCTGAGGAAGCGTGGCCCGCAACATCGCGGGCCGCAGCTTTTACTGGTCGGAATCAGTTTGCGCCAGGTACATCAAGTTTGAGCAGTTGGATGGTATTGCCGCTGCGAATCTTCTCCCGGTCTTCATCGGACAGATCCAGGTTCGCGGTGAGATCGCCATGCGCATAAGCACCACCGAAGTTTGTCCCATAAACCAGGCGGTCCACTCCGACCACTTCGACTACGCCGCGGCGTAAGCCGGGCGCATGTACATCGAGATCAAAGTAGAAGTTCGGCAGGTACTCCATCAACGGCCTTCGGTTGCGCGCGTCCGGCGCCATGGCGTTGTTCAATTCGCATAGTCGGCCGAGCTGGAATACCGCCATGCCTCCGGCATGGGTGATGTAAGCCTTGAGATTGGGGAATGCGTCCAGCGCACCGCCGCAGATCAGGTACCAGAAAAACAGCGTTTCGTCGACGCAGTCGCCAATGATCGACGTGGTCTCGAACTTGTCGTCGGTGTGCTTCTCGCCCCAGTAAATGGACTGGTTGAAGCCGTGCACCATGATCGGCACGTCCAGTTGCTCGATCTTCTCCCAGACCGGGAACAGGCGTTCGTCATGGGTCTCGATGCCGTTGAAGTTAGTGCCGCCGACGCAGACGCCCTTGGCGCCCAGTTGGGTAACGGCGCGTTCAATTTCCCGCACCGCCGCATCCGGCTGGGCCAGGTTGGCATGGCACCAGAAGTCGAAGTGCTCCGGGTCCTGGCGACAATAGGCGGACATCTCATCGTTGCAGATGCGTGCGTATTGGGTTCCGAACTCTCCGGCCCAGTACATGAAGGCGTGCGAAGGCGCGGAAACCACTAGTTTGTCTACGCCGCGCTCGGCCATCAGTTGGCGGCGGCTCGCATGGGTCATGCGGGCCAGCAGGTTGGCCTCGGCCTCTGCGTCGTTCCGTGCCTTGGACGGCTGCTTAGTGCCGAGGGAGAAGTGCCCGACGGTGAAGCCGGTGGTTTTCATGAACGGGCCCCAAAACTCATCGCGGTTCAGCATTCCCTTCGTCACGAGGTGGGCATGGATATCGATCAGCACGGCGTACTCCTCAGGGTGGGTTGCAAGGCGGTGGCATCGACTGTTGCATCAGATTTTTGTGAATACTATTTGAACATAAATAAAAAATTTGTTCATATAATTTGTAAGCGTACTGCCAGTACGAAGTGGGTGACGGCAGGTTGCGTAGTCCACCGAACCTGGAGAACAACAATGAACAAGACATGGTTCGTCACGGGTGCTTCCCGTGGCATCGGCGCAGAAATCGCCAAGGCGGCGCTGGAGGCCGGCGCCAATGTAGTGGCGACGGGGCGCGATCTCGCCCGACTCGAGGTGCTGTACGCACCCTACGGAGGCCGTGTGCTGCCGCTGCAACTAGACGTGACTGACGAAGGCCAAGCTGCTGCGGTGGTTGAGGAGGCGGTGCGGCATTTCGGGCGTGTTGATGTGGTGGTGAACAACGCCGGCTACGGTCAGTTGGGACCGTTCGAGGAGAACGACGAAGAGGCGGCCGGGCGGCAGTTCGCAACCAACGTCTTCGGCATATTCCACGTGTGCCGCGCTGTGTTGCCGGTGATGCGTCGGCAGCGGGCCGGGCACATCTTCAATATCTCGTCGATCGCCGGCATGGCTGGCTTGGGCGGCGCCGCGTTGTACTGCTCGGCGAAGTTTGCCGTGGAGGGCTTCTCCGAAGCGCTCGCGCAGGAGGTGGCGCAGTTCGCCATCCGCGTCACTATCGTCGAGCCGGGGGCGTTCCGCACCGATTTCCTCGACGGCACCTCGGCTGTCTTGGGGGGAAAGAGGCTGGAGGACTACGCCGAGTTCAGCAGGAAGATCAAGGCTTCGTCGGAGGCCAATAACCATCGGCAGAAAGGCGACCCGGCTAAGCTGGGAGCGGTTCTGGTTCGGTTGGCTGCTGAAGAAAATCCACCATTGCGCTATCTAGCAGGTTCCGACGCCCTGCAAGTGGTGACAGGAAAGCTTGCGGCAGTGGCTCGGGAGATTGAAGAGTGGCGCGATTGGTCGGTATTGACCGATGGGGATTTCAGCTAATACCCAGGGTAGCTCGACGATATTGCCTTCAAGCCTGAGTAAGGATTTGAGTCGTCGATCATGGGGTAGGTACCGACATAGTTTGTGAAGGAAGGGTGTCTTGAAACGCGACAACAACGATAAAAGCCGTTTGCTGAACTACTTGCTGATACTGATGCTGCTGGCTTGCGCTAGGGGCGAGGCGCTGGGGGCACCGGACCGTCAGGCGCTTCAGGAGATGAGCACGATGGCGACGATGGCGACGGTCAACCTGCTTCTCTACTACAACCTCAACGGCATTCCCTACGAGACCGAGAACCTCGAGTCCTTTAACCAAAACCTAAATCGGCTGCGCGAGTTGTCCGGGCAAGCCGACGATGCCTCGCTCTCCGAACAAGTCCGCCGGCTCGACGATGCGGTTGCCGACCTCAAGCACTTGCCGCAGAGCGTCGCAGACTCGCGTTCGGTATGGCCCGCCTACGCACGCTGGTTGCCGGGCCTCATAGAGGCACATGTTCACCTGGAAAAATCGCTATCCGAACGCTACGACGCTGCGCCCGAGGTGGCGCAGGCGCAAAGCGGGCTGCATGTGCTCAGCCACAATATCGGACGGATGCTGCTGTCATACCAGATGGCCTCCTTCCCGAACTTCGGGGGCGATATCTGGATTCTCGACGAGCAGGCGCTTACTGCACTGGATACTGACATCGAGCAACGCTTCTCCGAACTGGCCGAGCGCGACGGCGGCATTGCGCAGGCACTGAATGCTCCGCTCCGGGACTATCGCTTCGTGCGCCGGCGCCTGCTTGAACCGGCCGGAAATTGGGCACCGAATGCAGTGTCGCTGTACCTGGCGAAAACCATGCGCACCCTCGATGGCGAGGCGAGGCGAGGCGAGGCGAGGCGAGGCGCCTGGCAAGCAGCTCGCCTGGATAATATGTGCCATCTGCCAGTAGGTTGATTGCGCGCCCTTTAGGCCGGCCGCACTCATCAAATGGGCGCAAGGATTCGCAGCCAAAAGCGGACGTCGGTCAATGGGGCGCTAGCAACCCAAAGGCGACATTCGTACTTTGACTAAAGTTGTGCTTCGTATTGGTTTGAGCCATCTCCCAGTCCTACTGGCGTTCCGAGAGAGGGCGAATGACGAGACATCGAAGTCCGATGTTGCCGAAGATGCGATAACGCATGGCGTGTTCCTCCAAAGAGCAGCACGCGCTCGGCGGTCCGTATCGGGCGTCGCTATTTGGATGTGCGCGCAATGAAGTCGGCGATGTACTGGGCTGACAGTTCCGGGTAGGGCTGCAACCGGCAGCGTTATTTCCTCTTGCCGAGGCTGCGAGCCAGAAAAGGAACTGGTCTGTAAGCAATTTCCTGCTGCTTGCGGCAGTCGGGCGCGAGTCTCGAAGAAGTTCTTCTCTTTCTTCAGGTCCATGATTTCGAACATCCACGGGAACGGGTTGCTGGCGCCCTGGTATCAATCTTTCAGGTCGGTCTAGATGCGGATTCCACGCTAATCCGGACACCCGTTCGGCGAGCATCCGGACACTTCCCCGGCAGACAGCCACGCAGGATTTATTCACTTCCATCGACCTCTTTTTTGAAGCAAAGAGGTCCAGTAACCTCGGTTCTGCGAGCATTTCCGAGCCTGGGCCGGCCAGGCGGACGTCGTGATGCGTCAGGAGCACCGAGTCGGTGAGATATTGTTTGTCGACTATGCCGGCCAGACGGTGCCGATCATTGACCGGCGTACCGGCGAGATCCGTCAATTTCAAGAACCACGCGGCTTTCCATGTGCTCGCCCAATACGACGCCCCTGTCATTCGCTACCTCCAGCAAATGTGTGAACTCTGGTGCCCATGTATTATTCGGACCAGCTACTTATCAGGAATAGATAGGGGTTGTTCGGCGGAGATTCAGTAAACAAACAACCAGGTGCTTTCAGTAGATAGCCATGCAACCTCCGTGTCTTTCGCGGTCCCGTTACCTCACACGTCCAGATGTTCAGACCGTTGACTTGCCTGCGGTGCAGTTGCAGCTTTTCAAAGCGTTTTTGCACCCACTGCCAGTCGGCGACCTGATCCCCCTTGGCGAGCGCGGCCGTTTGCGGGTGTTCTTGTGCGTAGCGCTGGAACACGCCCGGGCTGACCAGAAAAGCGGTGTCAGCCACGGTATGTATCAGGGCCTTGGTGTCATTGATGATGAGCTTGCGGTTCTGGATGCGCTGCTGCAGCCAGGCCATGAAGTGTTCTCCGGAAGGTAGTTCCTGCGAACGTTCGCTGTTCGAGGTGGTCGGCAGCGCGGGGGAGGGTGGTGGTGTTGAATCGTCCTCATAGGCAGGCGCGGACGGCTCATCGCGGGTGATTGCTGTTGATGGTTTAGCCGCCGGCGCCTGCGAGGTCGACTCGGTATTGAAGGGGCCGAGCAATGCTAAAAAGGCATCGACGCTATCTACAGCCGGGTTGGCAGGCAGAGCAGGTGCAGCAGCGACCAGTGAGGCGCTGTTGGTTTCGGTGGGGAGTGGCGAAGTGGCGTCATGGTTGGACTCCAGCTCCACCGCTACGGTGCCGGTGAATGGCGCCGGTCGATCCTCTTCCTCCCAAATCAAGGTCGGGGCCAGCCGCAGCAGTGTGAACGTATGCGACCAGCCGGCTGCGCTCGTGACGGTCGCCCGCCAGATGGCTTTTCCATCCGCGGTGGGTTGGAGCATGCCGTGATCCTGCAGCGCATTGAACACGGTGGTGTTGTTGGCGGGGATGCCATCGATGCCCTGGGCCAGCAGATGGGCGCGTAGCTTGTCGGACACCGTTTTGCTGACCAACCACAGCGCATCCTGGGTCAGCCAACCGTCCGAAGCCCCTGGCTGGTTGAGCTTCAGTTCCTCTTTCAAGAGGTAGCGCAGGCCTTCGAGCAGCTTGCGCTGCAGGGCATGCTTGGGCGCCGCCATGGCACGTGCTGGATCACCGCCCAGGGCCTGGGCAACCGAGGCGCGGTCGGCCTGAGTCACCAACTCACCGAGGACGCCGGCATGCTCGTACTGGCCGGCCAAGACATACAGCAGGGCGGACCAAAGCGCGGGATACTGGCTGAGCCAGTCGAGAATCTTGTCATCGAGCATCTGCCGGTAGAGCAGGCCGGTTGCTGCGCTGTGCAGGCGGTATTCGCGGTCTTGGCGGTAGCGGAAGCGGTACGGGTGGGTCAGTGGGCCGTGCCAGGGGTGCCAGCGGCTACCGTCACCGTACTCGACATGCAGGTCGACGGCGATCTTGCCGAGGTCATGCAGCAGCGCAGCGTAGGCAGTGGCGGCGGTCCAGGCTTCCGCCTGGGTGACCTGATCTTCGGGTGTGATGCCGGTAGGCAGCAGATAGGACTGCCGCAGCTTGAGCGCATACGCGACGATCTCCAGGCCATGGTCCAGCATGCCGCCGGGGTAGGCGTGGTGATGGCTCTCGGAGGCGGGAAGATGTTGGACCAGTTCGGCGTAGCGTTCCAGCGGCGCTAGGTAGAGTGAAGCGAACTGCTGGCGTGAGAGCGAAGTGCGCTGCCAGATGTGTTCCAGCAGGCGTTGCCGGCGAGGTGTGGCCAGCAGCGAGGACGCCGACTGTGGCTGCGTCAGGCCCTGGGCGGGATCGATGGCGGGAGCCGGCGGCGCGCCGATGGTCGGTGAACCCCTGTTGCGCTGGAACAGCGAGAGCATGGCGAGTCCCTGTGATGGGGTGGCGGGAGAGCCTTTTGGCCTTTTCGGGTAGGGCCTTTCCCCTTGGCTCCGTTCCCTTACCCCTTCCGCCCCCTTTGGCGTTTACGAATGCCTCCGGATGTAGGGCAAAAGCGGCGACTCGGCCACCATCAATGCGGGGGCGCCGGAACCGAGTTGTGGGCGGAAGGCCAGCGGTGTCGGACCTATGATGCCCCCTTCGCCACCGGCCGGAGCCGCCATGTCCAACCAGATTGACGGGGTAAGGAATGTTCCTTACTCTGTGGGTGTCGTAATTGGGAGAACCGCCATGCCTGGCATCCATGAAGTCGCCACCCTGACCTCCAAGGGTCAGATCACCCTGCCTAAGCCTATCCGTCAGGTCCTGGGCGTGGACGCCGGTGGCAAGGTGGCTTTCGACCTGCGCGACGGGGCGGTCATCGTGACTCGCGCCGACGCTGAACACGAAGACCCGGCGATCGGGGCCTTCCTGGGGCTGCTGGAAGCGGACATCCGGGCCGGCCGGCATGTCCAGGCGCTGCCGGAGGATCTTGCGCGGGCTATGCTGGCGAACGCGGGCCGGGCGGTGAATCTCGATGAGGATATCGAAGGCGACGTGGCGCTGTGATGCAGCGGCATGGCTGGACGTTGCTGTTTCACGAGGGTGTGATCGAGCAGTTGCGCAAGCTGCAGGCGGCCGCGGGGCGGGCCGAACGGAGCGACCCGCAAGGGTTCGAGGCCAATGCCAACGTCAAGTTGTTCCGGGCGCTGAGCCAGTTGATCATGGACGTCGTGCCGAGCGATCCCTCGCGCGACGAGTTCCGCCAGGGCAACACCCTGGGGCCGGCGTACCGTCACTGGCGGCGAGCGAAGATCGGGCGGCGATTCCGCCTGTTCTTTCGCTACGACTCCAGGACGAAGGTGATCGTGTTCGCCTGGGTCAACGACGAGCAGACCCTGCGGTCGGCAGGTAGCAAATCTGATCCCTATGCGGTGTTCGAGAAGATGCTGGGGCGAGGCAATCCGCCCGATGACTGGAGCGCATTGGTGAATGTGAGCCACCAGGATTGGAGCAAACCGGGGTAGCCATCCAACACATACAGCAGGTGACGACGATGGACACGAAAGCTCGCATCAGCAACGCAGAACGCTTCGGCCGTCGGATCGGCGGGATGTGGCGGGGCTTCGTTCGTCGCGAACATCAGGTCGACGGCTGGCTGGTGGCGCGCGGCCTGTCCGCAGGCGCGGCGACGGGGCTGCTGTGGGGCGTTAAGTTGGCCGTGCTGGGCGTGCTGCTGTACGCCATGTTCTGGCTAGCCCTGTTGCTTGTATTCGCGCTGGTTGCGGCTTCTCTTGCCGGTCGTAAACTCTCTGACGAGGACGAACCGGAATGGCGCATGGGATTGTCCGGGTATGGCCTCTATCGAGGTGATACGCGCATTGACCCAGGCAACCCTGACGATGACTAAACGACCTTGTTAGCCGCTTTGCCTCCGCCCGATTTCGCTCCATCTGATGCATTGACCATCAACTGAGCGAGATTGCCTGCTTGCACGCCAGCCCAGCCCAAGGCTGCTACCCAAAACGTGGGCAACACGATAAACATCGTCGCCATCACAAAGTTGATGATCATGTCTCCAAACGTGTTGTTGAGCCCGATCAGCGGATCGAAGTTCGCATGCGGACGATTCCATCCCCAGCCCCATCCATAGAGGGCATCCAGGATGGTCGAGTCGATCCAACGCGCGAGTTGGAACCAGAAGTCGACGAAGAACAGCGCGAACTGCACGATGCTGATCGTGACCACGGTTTTGAGATCGTAGGTGCCGATCACCAGCACCAACGGGATGCAGACCACTAGTGCCATCTTGAGCAAGGCCAGCACCATCGGCAGGGCCTGCCGCATCGCATCCATCGCCGGGAAAAACGCAATGGAGCCAATGGTCAGGCCGACGTCACTGACCGCGCGGGTGGCGACATTGGGAACGGTCATCTCGATCTGGCCGCCGTAGTCGCTGTAAACCGCACCTTGATTGAGCTTCTGTTGCCTGGGCGAGGCGATGGCGCGAATCACCGAGTCGTTGACCTGCTCCTGCGACAGGAAGCTGGCCCAGCCGCCGATTCGGCTCAGCAGATTGGGATCGACCTGGTCTAATAGTCGCGCGCGCAAGCCGTTGCTGTCGGACCACCACTGCCGACAGGTCGGATAACCCGCGCCGCTGGGCACCTGCGCGAGTCCCGCATCTCGGCTGCTGTCGTAAGGCCAACCCTCACGGGGTGTCTTGGCGCGATAGGTGCCGTAGTAGCCCGCCGTGTCGAGGAAGAAACGCGAACCGATCCAGGTCACGTTGTACATCTCTTCCTCATTCAGCACCGGGCGATTCATGAAGAGCTTGGCCCGTGCCGGTCCGTAGCAGTCATGGGTGAAGTCGCTCACCTCCTGGGCCAGCACCGGGTCGGCGATGCGCGTGGCGTCGACCTCCATGCGCATCTGCCGCAGGTCAGTGCCGCAGGGGATCGCCGCCACCGCCGCGCCGGTCAGCGCGCGCGAGGCGGTGTGCATGAAGGCCCACCACACCGGTACCTTGGCCGACTGGTTGTTGAGGGTGCTGAAGGACTGCGACCAGCCGGTGGCCGAGGGCAGCGGCACGTTCACCTGGCATTGCACCGAACGGGCGCGATCGAACTGGAGGGTGTTGAAATCCACGTCGATAAACGGCATACCCGCAAACAGGATGACCACGATGGCGACGAAGATGCGGTTCTCGATGCGCACGGCCGACAGCGCGCCCTTGTTGCCTTCGTCGGCACCTTCGGCGCAGGCCTTGAGCCACTCTTGGAGCACGATGGCCAGGAACGGGATGGCGAAGGCGCCGCTGGCGATCAGCACGGCCCAGATGCCGTTGTGAACGATCCAGCTCACCAGGGTCAGGTAGTACTCCAGGTAATCGGTGGTGTAGAGCGTCATCGCAGCCCCCCGTCATCCCGCCTGCAGGAGCGGGCTGATCTCCACTGCGGCCACCGCCACGACAGCGGCCATTTCGGCCCGCAGCAGGCGCCGCCGAGTGCCGGCGTCTGGCTCGCGGGCCAGCACGCGGCGGCGCATCCAGAGCCAGCCACAGGCCGTGCTGGCATAGAGCAACAGCCGCCAGGCCAAGAAGTGGTTGCTGTGCGCCGTCAGCCAGGCTTGCCAACCCTCGATGCCGCCGGCCAAGTGGAGGCCGACGACATTAGCGGCGACGGCGGCCAGCAGGACGAGGAGGGCGCCCAGCAGCACCAGGCCTGCACGGCGCAGCCGCAGCCCACTCACGGGGTGCCTCCGGTCTGGGCTGGGCGCTGCAGCTGATCGAGCCGGTCGGGAACCGGGTCGCCCTCGTAGATGGCGCGAGAACCGGCGGAGCGTGCGCTGTGCCGCTGGATGATGGCGCTGGGCGAATTGCTGGCCAGTTCGCGGCGCAGTTCCAGTTCGGTTTTCAGGTTGTGGATCTCACGGTCGAGTAGGTCGCTTTCCTGTGAAACCGCTTTCTGCGCCAATTCATTAGCTGCGACGTTGGGCTCTTTACGCCCGGTCAGCAGCGTGCGCTGCAGCAGCAGGGCTTTTTCGAGCACGCTGGACAGCGCGATTTCCGAGGCGAGGCGCCGCGCCAGAATGTCTTGGTCGGGCTCGTCGCGCAGCGCCTCGATCACGCCGCGGGTGATGGGCAGGGCGGTACTGCCGGCCGCCTGCAGGTTTTCGAGGCTCAGGGGGCGGCTGCCGCTGATCAGCGCCTGCAGCGCTGCGAGCTTGGTTTCGTATTCCTCCTGGATCAGCGGGGTGAGACCCACGCCAGGCGTGGTCACGGTTTTGCTGCAGGTTTCGCAGGTGCGCTGCTCCTGCTCGCCCAGCACCCGCACGGCCCAGGCCGCGGCCGCCGCCGGCGAACTCCAGGTCTGGCAGGTCAGGTTTCCGCCACACTGGACAGGATCGATCGCGCTGGAGTCCTCGACATCGCGCCCGTTGACCAGGTTGTAGCCGGCACGGGTCACGTCACTGATGACGCGAATCGGGTTCTGCCCCGAGCCGCCGGCATTGGCGCCACCGACCCAGGTCACGCCGTCGTTGCCGCGGCTCGTTTCGGTCTGCTCGATGGCGAATATGGCGTCGGTGCTGGCGACCGCTTGCGTGAGCACCATGCCGTCGGCGAGCTGGCTCCAGCCCACCTGACCGCCGGCCACGTCGGCCATCTTCTCGGCCATGGCGCGGCAGGTCAGCTTGGAGCGGTCGAAGTCCAGGCGGGCTTGCAGTACACCATTGGTGAGCAGGTTGTAGAGCCCGGGGTCCGCCCGCTGGATGATCAGCGCCGGCAAGGAGGCGACCGCGGCGGTGGCGTTCTGAATGACCGACGACATGATGGTCTGAAAGCCGTTGGTCAAGCCGTTCAGCTGGTTCTGGATGGTGGTGGAAATCGACATGTCGCCGCAGGTCAGGTTGCTGTTCCAGCCGACACCAACGCCCATCGAACGCATGGCGGACGCGGGCGTCATCGACACGGCGCGACCGCCGCCGATCGAATACAGCACGTCGTCACCGATCACGGAGCCTTGGTGTTGCACGCCGTACTGGTTGACGCTGGTCTGGGCCGACGCACTGGCGCAGGCCAATACCAAGGCAGCCAGCAGGGCGAGGCGCAGGGTACCAGTGGGTGAGGAAGCGGAACGGATCGCCATGGCTGGCCTCAGTCGAAATCGACGCTGCCAAGGAACACCTGGCCTTCGCGTTTGCAGCAGCTGTAGGGCCGCCACAGCGCCCAGGCGTAATCACCCTGCTGCGCCTGTACGCGGGCGTCGGAGTGAGGGAAGACCGCGCAGGTGCGGGAGAGCGTCGGCGTCAGCTCTTGCCACTTACCTGTCTGCGGGTCGCTTTCGACCAGCGCGCCGGCTGGCCAGTAGCCGTCCTTGGCGTTCGCGAGCAGTGGCTGGTAGACGTGGAGTTGGCCGCGGCGGGTGACGATATCGCCGGCGCGCTGGGCCACCACGGCGCCTGCCCGGTAGTCATCGCTCTGGTGCAGGAGCCCACCACGTGGGTAGACGTTGCCCCAGAGGTTGCCGCCGGTGCGGGTGCCGATCTCGCGCTCGCCGGGCGTCAGTGCTTCCGGATAAGCCATTTCAGGGATGGTGTAGCGCCACGCGAGGGTGTCGAGGGTGCTCAACAGGTAGGGCATGAAGGCGCTGCCTGCTCCTTCACAGCTGTAGCCGAAACCTGAGGCGAACTGGCTGAACACATAGCCGCCGGGATGGCCGATCACGTCGGCGTTCTTGAACTTGGCCAGGTTGTTTTCATGGCCATGGTTGGTCGTGCCGTCGCCGCCGGCCGGCGCCGTGGTATTGGGCAGGCTCATCGGCCGTACCTCCAGCCACGGATTGGCGCCAGTGCTGGCGTAGCTGGACACCACCGCATCCGGCACGAAGTGGCGCACCTTGACCGAGGTTTGCACTGAGCAGCCGAAACTGGTGCAGCGCAGCCAGAAGCAGATGCCGACCACGCGGTATGCCAGGCAGTCCGGCGAGAGCGTCGAGGCGGCTATGGTCGCCGTGGTGAGGGCGAACGACGGTGCCCCGGTCGTCAGCAAGAGGGTGGCGATGCCGGCGCGCAGGCGGGAAGAGCGCATCATGGTTGTGTCCTCCGGTGCGCTTCGATGAGCGCAACCGCCTTGGCGACGTCCGGCTCGCCATAAACCACATAACGGTGATCCACGATCACCGCCGGAATCGTTGTCACGCCGAGGCTCCAGGCATCGACTAGCCCCTGATAGGCTGCGCCGAGACGTTGTTGCAGGGCGACGCCGCCGCTGTTCAAGCGCTGTTGCACCCGGGCGGCGCTGCGCGAGGGATCAGCAGGTAAATGGGCGCCCAGCTCGGCTTCAATACGTGCGGGTTGATCCAGCTCGATCAGCCGAGCATTGCCGTCGATTTGCACCGGGTGCTGCCTATCGGTGACGACCAGGATCTCAGCGGCCTGCGCCAAGGGCGCGAGCAACGCGGCGCACAGCGCTGCGGCACGTGGATACTGGCGCAATGGGAGCCGGCAGGGATGCTTGGCTGGCATGTCGATCGACCCTGAGGTGGACTGTGCGGACAGTTGGCTCGCAGGCCGGGGTCGCGACGACAAACAAACGGGCATCGCGGCGCGCCGATTTAATCGCGAGCCGGTGCGTCCATGTGGGCGGCCGGCTCTAGGTGGGTGAGGGAGGAAGCGTTGCACGGCAACGAAGGACTACAGCAGGGCATTGTCCGCGAACGAGAACGGCTGACCTTTGCCGATGATGAAGTGATCCAGAAGGCGCACGTCCACGCACTCCAGTGCACTTTTCAGGCGCTGGGTCAGGCGCTCATCCGAGGATGAGGGTTCTGAGCAGCCCGAGGGGTGTTGATGCGAGACGATCAGGGCCGAGGCGTTATGGAACAGCGCCCGCTGAACCACCACACGGGGATGGATCTGAGCGGCATCGATGGTGCCTCTGAACAGCGTTTCACAGGCGATGACCTGATGCTTGGCCGTCAGAAAGACGGCGACGAACACTTCGCTGGGCTCCGGCATCAGTCTCAGGCGCAGGTAGTCGCTGGTGACCTCCGGGCTCGACAGTTGGGGGCCGTCGACGAATAGTCGGCGCTCCAGAATGGCAATGGCTTGCGCGATGATGCGGTTCTCGTACGCGAGGACCGATGCAGAGCCGGGTTCTGCTTGGGCGTCGAGACGGGCGAGGCATGTGAGCATGGGATAGACCTCCGTTGCAGAGTCCGGAGGTGCGCCCCGGAGAGGGCTTTTCTCCGAGGACGATAGGGAAGGTGTCGAGATGAGCGGGGCATCCACCACCGTGTTGGCGGTGGCTGTTCGCACGGGGATGCGGGGCGAACGGGGC
>NZ_SCOK01000005.1:0-205105 GCF_005502555.1 Pseudomonas sp. D(2018) | reverse complement strand
CCAGGTCGAGTAACTGCTGCTGGAAAGACATAAAAAATCCGATGCCAGAGATCTGGCATCGGATTCTCGGGGAGCCTCGGCAACAGCTCAAATGCTTATGTGAACAGCATTACGGCGCAGGGCCGGGCTCGTTCGGACACCCGGCGGGTAGCCAGGTGTTGCCGCGGGCCAGTACCCGACGGCGATCATGAGAGGACCCCGTGGCTGGCTTGTGGCCAGGTCGGGGAGAGGTCAGGCACTTGCGGGCCCAGCCTCCTGACCCTGCACCAGGCAGGGATTGCGTCTCGAAGGGCAAGCCTTGTGCCATTGCGGCGAAACCGCTCTGTTTCGGGCTTTCGCGCCAGCGCGGATACGCCGGCTGAGCGGATTATTGCCGATCAATCCTGCTCGTCGGCGGGATTTCCGCCGCTGAAGCTGAGGTTGTGCTTGCGCAGCTTGTCCGAGAGGGTCTTGCGCGGCAGGCCAAGGGCTTCGGCCACGCTGCGCAGCGAGCCATGGGGGCGGGTCAGCTCGGCGGCGATCAGTGCGCGCTCGAAGGCTTCCACCTGTTCGCTGAGGCCACCGTCCACTTTCGGCAGGTCCACCGGCGTGTTGTCCAGGGCCAGGTCCAGGCCGAGGGCAAAGCGTTCCGCGGCGTTCTGCAGCTCGCGCACGTTGCCCGGCCAGGCGTGGGTCAGGAGCAGGGCGCGCTGGCTGCTGTCGAGGCTGCGCGGGGCCATCCCATGACGGCCGCGCGCTGCGTCGGCGAAGTGCTGGAACAACGTCAAGGCGTCTTCACCGCGTTCGCGCAGTGGCGGAATGCGCAGGCTGGCGACGTTCAGGCGGTAATAAAGGTCGGCGCGGAAGCGGCCCTGGTCGGCGGCCTGGCGCAGGTCTTCCTTGGTGGCGGCGATCACACGGATATCCAGGGGGATCAGCTGGTTGGCACCCAGGCGCTCCACCACGCGCTCCTGCAGCATGCGCAGCAGTTTGACCTGGACGTCCAGGCTCATGCTCTCGATTTCGTCGAGGAATACGGTGCCGCCGTTGGCGAACTCGAACTTGCCGATGCGGCGTTTCTGCGCACCGGTGAACGCGCCCTGCTCGTGGCCGAACAGCTCGCTCTCCACCACAGACTCGGCCAGGGCGCCGGCGTTGATGGCGACGAAGGGGCCATCACGGCGTGCCGACAAGTCGTGCAGGGCGCGCGCCACGACCTCCTTGCCGGCGCCGGTTTCGCCGAGGATGAGCACGTCCGCGTTGGTGGCGGCGAGGGCACCGATCTGTTCACGCAGGCGCTGCATGGCCGGCGACTGACCTACGAGACGGCCGCTGAGCTGTTGGCGATCGGACAGGGCCAGGCGCAGGCTGCGGTTCTCCAGCACCAGGCGGCGCAGATCCAGCGCGCGGCGCACGCTGTCCAGCAACTGGTCGCTGGGGAAGGGTTTTTCCAGGAAGTCGTAGGCGCCCGCACGCATGGCCTGCACCGCCAGCGGCACGTCGCCGTGGCCGGTGATCAGCAGGACCGGCAGGTCAGGGTCGCGCTCGCGCAGCTGGCGCAGCAACTCCAGGCCATCGATGCCGGGCATGCGGATATCGGTGACCACCACGCCGGGCCAGTCCTTTTCGATCTTCTCCGCCACACCTTGGGCGTCGCCCAGGGCCTGCACCTTGAGGCCGGCCAGGTCGAGGGTCTGGCTGAGGGCCTGGCGCAGGTGCGGGTCGTCATCGATCAGCAACACCTGGGTGCGGGCGTCTAGGGCGTTGGTCATGCAGAGAGGTCCTCGGGGGGCTGTGGGATGACGCCCGGAGCGGCGTTGCGCAGGCGCAGGGTCAGCAGGGCGCCGCCATCGGGGTGGTTGGCGAGCAGCAACTCGCCGCCGAGGGCGCGCATCAGGCTATCGCAGATGGCCAGGCCCAGGCCAAGGCCCTGAGCGCTGGTCTTGGTCGTGAAGAAGGGCTCGCGGGCATGGCGCAGGGCGTCTTCGGAGAACCCGGGGCCATTGTCGCGCAGGTGCAGCTCGACGCCCTCGGCCGTGGTTTCGGCGCTGAGCCAGATGCGCCGTGGCTGGGGCTTTTCCTTCAAGGCGTCGAGGGCATTGGCGAGCAGGTTGCCGAGCACCTGGCGCAGACGGGTTTCACCGGCCTGGACCCAGAGCGGTGCGTCAGGCAGGTCGCGGATCAGTTCCACGTCCATGGCGCGTCGGCGTTTGGCCAGCAGGGCCAAGGCGTCGTCCAGGGCGGGTTGCAGCGCGACACTCTCCGGCGCGTGCCGATCGCGACGGGCGAAGGCGCGCAGGTGGGCGATGATGGACGCCATCCGGCCGGTCAGCTCGCTGATCTGGCGCAGGTTGCCGCGTGCGTCGTCAAAGCGTTCGTGGTCCAGCAGGACGCCAGCGTTGTCGGCGTAGCTGCGGATGGCCGCCAGGGGTTGATTCAGCTCGTGGCTGATGCTCGCCGACATGGTGCCGAGCGCGGAGAGCTTGCTGGCCTGCACCAGTTCGTCCTGGGCGCGCACCAGCTCTTGCTGCGCCTGTTCACGCTCCAGCACTTCGTCCTTCAGCCGGCTGTTCAAGGCTTCGAGGTCCTGGGTGCGTTCCTGCACACGCATCTCCAGTTCGTGGCGGGCGCGGGCATCGAGGGCGATACGGTCGAGGTAGTGGCGGCGCCGTTGCATCATCAGGCCGAGCAGCAACAGCAGGGTCAGCAGGGTGGCGCCGCCGATGGCGACGGTGGTCGTCACCTGGCGATCCACCAATTGGCGCGGGGCGAGGATGCTGGCGGTCAGGCCGGTTTCCTGCAGTTCTCGGCTCTGGGTCATCCAGGCGTTGTCATCGAGCTTGAGCGGTGGCGGTGATTGCGTCGGATAGGGCTGGTTGGCGGCGATGGCAGCGCGCTCGGCATTGTCCAGCGATCGCGTGGCGTGGAAGCGCCAGTCGCTGCGCGAGGAGATGATCACCACGCCGTTGGCGTCAGTCACCATGAGCTGCTCCGGGGTATTGCCCCACAGCGTCTCGGCATCGTCCAGGTCCACCTTCACCACCAGGATGCCGATGATCCGTGCCCCATCGCGCACCGGACTGGCGAAGAAGTAACCGCGCTTGCGCGAGGTGGTTCCCAGGCCGAAGAAGCGACCCTGCTTGCCGGACAAGGCTTCGCGGAAGTAGGGGCGGAAGGTGAAGCTGCGGCCGACGAAGCTGTCTGACTGATCCCAGTTGGAGGAGCTCAGGGTGAGACCGGCAGGGCTCATCAGGTAGATCACGTCGGCCCCAGTATCCTTGCGGACTTCGGCCAGCACGCGATTGGCTTCGGCCTGCAGGGCCGCGCTGTCCGGTGCCGCCAGCAGATCGCGCAGCGGCGGCAGGTCGGCCAGGATGGGCGGCAGGACCTCGTAGCGGTGCAGAGTGCCCAGCAGGTTGGCGACGTAGAGGTCCAGGGTCTGGCGATTCTGTTCAGCCAGGGACTCGCTGTAGTAGCGCTCGCTGAAGTGCTGCAGCGGCCACAACAGTGGCGCCAACAGCAGCGCCAGCAGCACCAGGCTGCGCCAACGTGGGCGGTGGGGAGTGGGGATGGCAGTCATGCGGTCACTGTGCGCCGGTCGATGAAGCGCATTATGGCATCGCGGCAGCGGGCTGTTGCCAGGAAAGTCCCGCGCGGAGAAGGGGGGGAGCGCGCTTGCTGCGAAGATTCGCGAGCAAGCTCGCTCCTAGGTTGGCGTCAGCTTCTGCGTAGGCATTCCGCCAGGGCGACGCGCCAGTCTGGCAGGGCTACCTGCCAGTCCCGCTGCAGCTTGCTGCCGTCGAGTCGCGAATTGAGCGGGCGCTTCGCCGGCGTTGGGTACTCGCTGGAGGGGATGGCCACCAGGTGTGCGCAGGGCTTGCCGGCGGCCTTCAACTGCTCGGCAATGGCGCTGGCAAAACCGAACCAGGAGGTCTCTCCCTGATTGGTCAGGTGGTAGACGCCCCAGTGCTGGTTGCCCGCTTGCCACTGGTCCATCAGTTGGAGCGTGGCCTCGGCGATGCTGCCCGCCCAGGTCGGCGCGCCAACCTGGTCATCCACCACACGCAGCTCTTCGCGCTCCTGCAGCAGGCGCTGCATGGTGAGCAGAAAGTTGCGTCCGTGTAGGGAGTAAACCCAGCTGGTGCGCAGTATCAGGTGCTGGCCGCCGACCGCCTGGATTGCCTGTTCGCCGGCCAGTTTGCTGCTGCCATAAACACCCAGCGGATGGGTCGGGTCGTCCTCGCTGTACAGGCCGGCCTTGCTTCCGTCGTAGACGTAGTCGGTGGAGTAATGGAACAGCGGAATGCCGAGGGCGGCCGCTTCCTCAGCGAGTACGCCGGGGGCCGTGGCATTGATGGCGAAGGCGGCTTCCGGCTCGTTCTCAGCCTGGTCTACGGCGGTATAGGCGGCGGCGTTGATCAGCAGGTCGGGCGCCTGGGCACGCACGTGCTGGCGAACTCGCTCGGGATTGGCGAGGTCGAGCTGCTCGCGCCCAAGGGCAATGACTTCTGCCTTGCCGGCCAGGGCGAGCTGGAGTTCCTGAGCCACCTGGCCGTTGTTGCCTGTAATGAGGATCTTCATTCGAACAGGTCCGCGTCCTTGAAGTTGACGCCAGCCTTGTCCTTGGCGGACAGCTGTGGCGCTTCGGCGAGCGGCCAGTCGATTGCCAGGTCCGGGTCGTCCCAGCGGATGCAACGCTCGTGTTCGGGGGCGTAGTAGTCCGTTGTCTTGTAGAGGAACTCGGCGTACTCGCTCAGGACCACGAAGCCGTGGGCGAATCCTTCCGGAACCCAGAGTTGGCGCTTGTTATCGGCGGATAGCACGATGCCGGCCCATTTGCCAAAGTTCGGCGAGCTACGGCGCAGATCCACCACTACATCGAAGACCTCCCCCTGGGTTACCCGTACCAATTTCCCTTGGGGTTGCTGTAACTGGTAGTGAAGCCCGCGCAGAACTCCGCGCTGGGAGCGCGAATGGTTGTCCTGCACGAATTCACGTTTGATGCCGGTCGCTTCGGCAAAGGTGCGGGCGTTGAAGCTTTCATAGAAGAAGCCGCGTTCGTCGCCGAAGATTTTGGGTTCGAGGATGAGGACTTCGGGGATGGCGGTTGGAGTCGCTCTCACGCTTTCTCTCCTGCGATATCGAACAGGTACTGGCCGTAGCCGGTCTTGCCGAACGCCTTGGCACGGACCAGCAATTGCGCCTTGTCTATCCAACGGTTCTGGTAGGCGATCTCCTCCAGGCATGCCACCTTCAAACCTTGGCGGTGTTCGATGGTCTGGACGTACTGGGAGGCTTCCAGAAGGCTGTCGTGGGTTCCTGTATCCAACCAGGCAAAGCCACGGCCAAAGCGCTCCACGCGCAAATCACCCCGATGCAAGTAGGCGTTGTTTACGTCCGTGATTTCCAGCTCGCCGCGCGGGGATGGCTTCACCGCTTTGGCAATGCGAATCACGTCGTTGTCGTAGAAATACAGGCCGGTGACGGCATAACTCGATTTCGGCTTGGCGGGTTTCTCTTCGATCGAGACGGCACGACCGTCCTCATCGAACTCCACAACGCCAAAGCGTTCAGGATCCTTTACCCAATAACCGAAGACCGTGGCTCCGTTCGAGGACTGGGCGGCGCGCTTGAGCTTCTCGGTGAAGTGCTGCCCGTGGAAGATGTTGTCGCCCAGGATCAGGCAGACCGAATCCGTGCCGATGAATTCTTCACCGATCAGGAAGGCCTGGGCCAGGCCATCCGGGGAGGGTTGTTCGGCATAGCTGAACTGCACGCCGAACTGGCTGCCGTCGCCCAGAAGATTGCGGTATTGGGGCAGGTCCTGGGGCGTGGAGATGATCAGGATCTCGCGGATACCGGCAAGCATCAGTACCGAGAGCGGGTAGTAGATCATCGGCTTGTCGTAGATCGGCAGCAGCTGCTTGGAAACGCCCAGGGTAATGGGGTGCAGGCGGGTACCGGAGCCGCCGGCGAGGACTATCCCTTTCATTCGGACGCTCCCAGTCGTTCGCGTTGATAGCTGCCATCCTGGACACGATGGCTCCACTCCATATTGTCGAGGTACCAACGGACGGTTTTGCGCAGGCCGGTCTCGAAGGTTTCCTGGGGCGTCCAACCGAGCTCGCGCTCGATCTTGCTGGCGTCGATGGCGTAACGCACGTCGTGGCCTGGGCGGTCCTTGACGTAGGTGATCAGCTCTTCGAAGTGGGTGATTCCCGCCGGCTTCTGCGGCGCCAACTCTTCCAGCAGGGCACAGATGGCACGGACCACATCGAGGTTCTTCTGCTCATTGTGCCCGCCGATGTTATAGGTTTCGCCGACTTCGCCACGGGTGACGACTTCGAGCAGGGCCCGAGCGTGGTCCTCGACGAACAGCCAGTCGCGGACTTGCTGGCCATTGCCGTAAACCGGCAGCGGCTTGCCCTCCAGGGCATTGAGGATCATCAGCGGGATCAGCTTCTCAGGGAAGTGATAGGGGCCGTAGTTGTTCGAGCAATTGGTCAGCAGGACCGGCAGCCCGTAGGTGCGGTGCCAGGCGCGAACCAGATGGTCGGACGCGGCCTTGCTGGCCGAGTAGGGCGAACTCGGGGCATAGGGCGTGGTTTCGGTGAACAGGTCGTCCACGCCGTGCAGATCGCCGTACACCTCGTCCGTGGAAATGTGATGGAAGCGGAATGCCGCCCTGCGTACCTCATCCAGGCCCAGCCAATAGGCGCGTACGCTTTCCAGCAGGCTGTAGGTCCCGACGATGTTGGTCTGGATGAAAGCCGCCGGCCCGTCGATGGAGCGGTCGACATGGGATTCGGCGGCCAGGTGCATCACCGCATCGGGCTGGAAGCGAGTGAGCGCTTCGCCGACCGCCTGGCTGTCAGCAATGTCGGCCCGGAGGAACTGATAGCGCGGATTATCCGAGACCGAAGTCAGGGATTCGAGGTTGCCGGCGTAGGTCAGCTTGTCGAGGTTCAGTACCTCGTGCTGGGTCTCGGTCAGTAAGTGGCGAATGAGAGCTGAGCCAATGAAGCCGGCTCCACCGGTGACCAGGATGCGCATATTCCATGTCCTGAAGATTTTGAATGGCGCATAGCTTGTTGGCAGTGATGGGCTGATGCAAGTCCACCGGACAGAAATGCAACTTGGTTGTGCCGATTGGCTCGTGGAGCTTTGTGCTGAAAACAGGACGGATTGAAGCGGGTTGGAGCGGCGGCTTTGCTTCTAGTCAGGCGGTGTGGCCTTGCAAACAAAAAGGCCTCGCATCGCTGCGAGGCCTTCTTTTATATGGTGCCGGCACCAGGAATCGAACCCGGGACCTACTGATTACAAGTCATTGTCAAAGGCCTGTTGTATACAGGTCGTATGATGAAAATTGACAGGATTGACGAGTTGTAAATTCTTATATTTAAAGGATTTTAACGTGTTTACTGGCTTTCGAGGCTGAATATAACCCTTGTTTGTTTTTAGTCAAAACCCTACCCCGGCCCTACCCCAAGCGCTATAATCCCTACCCCAAACCTACCCCGGAAACGGTCAGGATTTCGGTATGACGACGCGCACGGCCATGAACGAACACACCCTCAAACGGCTCAAGTATGACCCCGCGAAAGGTCGTGTCGAATTCCTCGATCCCCCTATGCCCGGACACGGCACGTTCGGGGTCAGGGTCAACAAAACATGCAAAAGTTTCATCTTGCTGTACAGCTTTCATAACCATCCGCGCCGCCTGACCCTGGGCACTTACCCCGATTTGTCTCTCGCAGAAGCGCGCGCAAAAGCCATGCAGGCCGTTGAGCTCCTTAAGCAGGGCATTGATCCGGGGCAGAAGAAGATTGTCGAGTTGGTCGAGTACCGCACCAGTCCGACGTTCGAAGAGGCAGTTGTCAGCTACCTGGAGTGGGCTGAAAAGAACAAGAAATCGTGGCGTGAAGATGAGCGCATGCTGCGCAGCGAGTTTGTTCCGCACCTCGGTCGCACCAAGATCAGTGACGTCACACGTAAGCAGGTCATGGCGCTGCTGGATCACAAGGCCAAGACCGCCCCGGTACAAGCCAACCGTCTGCTCGCCGTGATCCGCAAGATGTTCAACTTCTGCGTTGATCGCGAGATTGTTCAAGCTACGCCCCTGGTGCAGATTAAGAGGGTGGCCAAGGAAACGCCACGGGAGCGCAGTCTCAATCGGCACGAGCTGGTGTGGTTCCTCCACCAGTTGGCCGGAGCCTCGCTGACGACCAACACGCGCTTTGCTCTGCTGCTGAGTCTGATGCTGGCGCAGCGCTCGGGGCGCGTTGTAGCGATGCGCTGGGTCGACTTTGACCTCGACGACCTGATCTGGGACCGCAGTGGCAAGTTCGAAAAGAACAACAACCCGATTGCTATTCCGCTTTCAGAGGATGTGCTGAGCATTCTGAAATATCTGCGCGAGCGGCAAATTCAGAAAGTGATGTCGAATGATCCTGATCGCTGGGTGAATAGTAAAAAGCTGCCCAGTCCTGGGCAGTACGTCTTTCCCGGGCGTTGGCCTACCAAGCCGCAGACGCAACCTTCGCTCAACCGCGCGATGCGCCGCTTCTACGATGACTACGTGAAGGATTCGGAGCGAGTTGAAGAGGAGAGCCTGTTACGTGTCGCGGACGGCTATCCGCGCCCAACCGTGCATGACTTGCGTCGCACGGCGACCACGCACATGTCCAAGCATGGTTTGGGCAAGGAAGTGCGCAGTCGCATCCTCAACCACAAGGACCTGTCGGTGGATGCAATCTATGACCGGTACTCGTACTTTGATGAAAAGGCAGAGGCGCTCCGGGGCTGGCATGTCTATCTGAAGGGGTTGCTACGGAAGGAGTTTGGTGACGTGGATTGGGTGGAGTTTTACGGGCGCCGCATGGAGGCTGTTACGCCTAGTGAAGACAATGAGGAATAAGTCCACGTCCTGAGCGCCGGCTTGCTGGTGCCTGAGCTCTGTGGCTGCTGGTTAATGGGTAGTCGTCATTAGCCTGAGCTGTCTCTCGATCCGGAGTGTGTGTCTACAGGTTTGATTTAAGCTGCGCGAAGGCATGGTCTTCACCATCGAACCCATGCTCAATCAAGGCAGAACCGAGGCCGACGGCTGGACGGTGGTAACCAGAGAGGGGGCGCTTTCCGCGCAGATCGAGCACACCGTCGCGGTGACTGCATCGGGTTTTTCAGTGCTGACATTGTGTCCAGATGAGGCGAGCATGCTGATCCGTTGCACGGATCAAGGTCTGGCCGGATAGCAGCCCTTAGTAACAGACTACTATCGGTCAGGAGCAGCCATCCAGCGCCTACAAGTTCTGGGTCGGTTTATACCCTCAGCCCCTATCAACTAGGGTGGGGAGAACCGAGGAAGCTCGATGTGGAAGCCTGTGAGGCCCTCTACCGAAGTGCACCAGATGCGGCCTTTGTGGGCCTCGATGATGGAGCGGGTGATGGCAAGGCCGAGGCCGGCATTGCTCGGGCTTCCCTCGCGCCGGGCGGGATCTACCCGGTAAAAGCGGTCAAAGAGTTTCTCCAGGTGCTCTGGAGCGATTGTGCCGCCCGGGTTCTCGATGCTGAGGCTGGTTGTGTCCGCTGTCTGGCGGATCCGCAGCGAAATCGTCTTCCCCTCCGGCGTATAGCGCAGGGCATTGGACAGCAGGTTTGAGATCGCACGATCAAGCATCAGCCTATCGCCACGCACTTGGCCTGTACCCGTTACAGAAAGTCGGATGTCGCGCTCTTCGGCCAGCAGGCGGTAGTACTCGGTCAGCTTGGCGGCAACGTCCGCCAGCTCGATGGCGGTTTGTTCCGGGACGATCAGGCCATTATCAGCCTTGGCCAAGAACAGCATGTCATCAATCATCCGAGACATGCGCTTCAAGTCCTCCAGGTTGGAGTACAGATTATCCTCATAGGCATTGATATCGCGTTTTTTACTCAGCACGACCTCGGTGTGGGTCATCAGATTGCTGACTGGAGTTCGTAGCTCGTGGGCAATGTCGGCCGAAAAATTGGAGAGCCTAACGAAGGCATCCTCTAGCCGAGCCAACATCGCATTGAAGGATAGAACCAGTTGCTGAAGTTCCCGCGGCACTGGTTCGAGAGGGATTCGTTCCTGTAACGAGCGAGCGGACATCCCGGAGGCCACATGAGTGACTTGCCGCAGAGGCCTAAGGCCGCTGCGAGCAACCACGCAGCCGAGCGCGGCACTGAACAGGGCACTGATGACCAATCCAATCCAGAACCATCGTTGCAGCGTGTCGAAAAAGTGTGTGTGATTGGTGACGTCAAGAATCAGCAAAGCTGTGAGCGGCTCAGCCTGATCGGCTACCGAGATTTGCGCCGTCATGCCGCGGTACATGTGTTGGCCGTTCTGCCACTCCCACATGCTCTGCTCATTTTCACGTCTGAAACGCTCTGGTACTTCGACTGCTCTGGGGTCGGAGAACAGTACAGAACCGTCACTGGCCAGGATAGTGGCCGCCAGATCCTGATGGGCTCCCAGCAAGGCTCGCAACTGCGGTAATTCTTCCGAAAGGCTCGCTTCACCGCGAGCATTGTTGAGGATATGTTTGGCGGATTCGAGTTTCTCCACCAGGGCCTGCCGATCCAGCATCTTGAAGTGGTGCTGGCTGAGCATATTGAAACTCAGCCCTGCTACCGTCAGGACTGCAATTACCGCGGACATGAACATCAGGCTCATGCGTGCTGTCAGCGAAAGGTGCTTCATATTCACTCCGGCGCATCCATCATGTATCCCATGCCGCGGGCGGTATGAATCAGCTTGAGATCGAAATCGTCATCGATTTTTGCGCGTAGCCGGCGTACCGCAACCTCAATGACATTGGTGTCGCTGTCGAAATTCATGTCCCAAACCTGAGAGGCAATCAGCGACTTCGGGAGCACCTCGCCGCGCCGGCGCAGTAGCAGTTCCAGCAGTGAAAACTCCTTCGCGGTCAGGTCAATTCGTTTACCGCCGCGGATGGCGCGACGCTTCATCAGATCGACTTCCAAATCGGCAATTTTCATCGTTGTTTGCGTGGGTGAGCCATTGCCTCTACGCAGCAGCGTTCTGACCCTGGCCAGAAGCTCTGAGAAAGCAAATGGCTTGATCAGGTAGTCGTCCGCACCCAGCTCCAACCCTTTAACGCGGTCTTCCACACCATCGCGTGCCGTCAAGAACAGTACGGGGACGTCTTTTCCTGCTGCGCGCAACATGCGCAGCACTTCCCAACCGTCCAGCCCAGGCATCATTACATCCAGAATTAGCAGGTCATAGGCTTCGCTAAGTGCATGCTGAAGGGCATCTGTACCGGTCATAACCCGGTCGACATTGAACCCAGCCTCGGTGAGACCTTGCTGGAGGTACGTACCGGTTTTGGGTTCGTCTTCAGCTACCAGTAGTTTCATGTGTGCAGACTCCAAAAGTCGGGTGGCCTGAGTTTGCAGGCAAACCGCGGCCCCAACCAGAAGCTTACGAAAATGTAATTCTGACTTCAGCTCACTGACAGGGTGGCTTGTCTAGGGTGCAAGCATGAGCACTAGGTTGTGCTCTCGGCCCTCGACAGACCAAAAGCAGAGGTGCCGGCCATAGTTAGCACTGATGGAGACTGCCCCATGAAATCGCTGAAACCTTTACTTCTGGTTGGTTCGCTGCTGCTTTCTTCTATGGTCTGGGCCGAAGGGGGGGGTGATCGTACCTTTGAGCGCATGCAGCAGATGCGCGACAAAGCGGAAGCCGTGCTGATCCAGGCAGAGAAGGCCCCAGTCGGCGAGCGGCATGTGCATATGAAGGAGCACATGAACATGCTCGAAGACCTCATGAGTCAGCTGCACAATGAACATCCTGCTCCAGGCATGTCTGCCGAAGATCATTTGGCCTGGATGGAAAAACACGACAAGTTAGTAGACGACGTGCTGGGTCAAATGATTCGCGAGCACAAGCTGATGATGGCCGACAAAGAGTGCCATAAGTAAGAGTTTCCCCCATCTTCCAGGCCTTCCGTGATTGCTCCTTTGGCCTAGCGGCGCCTCAATGGCGCCGTGCTTTTTTCCAGCTGACGCAATTGTAGTTTTGGGGTCAGCGGCCTGGCAGGAAGCGGGGAATAGCATGAGATTTCCAGCCTACCTAGCGAGGTCTCACCATGAAACGCATCCCTCTTAAGCTGCTGATCAGCACACTGTTCATCAGCACCACTTTTCCGGCATTTGCCGAGACCAGCGACAGTAGCAATGGCATTGGGCAGCAGGCCCAGGCGACGCCAGCGACTCGTACCATCTTGGTAAAGATGGACGACATCAACTACAGCCAGAAAACGATCGATGTGAAGCCAGGTGAAACCGTGCGCTTCGTTCTGAAGAACGAGGGCGCGTTGATGCACGAGTTCAACATCGGGCAGGCAGCGTCCCAGCTGGAGCACCAGCGCAAGATGGCGTCCTTGTTCAAGGACGGCACACTGACCCCGACCGGCATGGCCGAGCGCATTGTCTGGCATGAGCGTTATGGCACGGGAGACTCCAACCCTCCAGGCTATCCGGAAGTCATCAAAGCCAAGCATGACGACCCGAACGCGGTTCTCGTCGAGCCCGGCACAACCAAAGAGTTCGTGTGGACCTTCCCTAAGGCGGGCAGTTTGAGCTTCGCCTGTACATTGCCTGGGCATTACCAGGCGGGGATGGTCGGTGAGTTTGCTCTGCGTTAGTCCGGCATCGGTGCTACCCGTTGGCAGCGGGCTGGGTAGCACCGATCTGACGAACCTTACTGCGATGTAGTTTTCACGTCAGCGTACCGCCAGCTGCACCTCATTAGCATCGGGACTCATCCCTCCTCAACACCTCAGAGGCACACCATGAAACTCAGACCCGCTTTCATAATCACCACCCTTGGCTTGCTGCTCAGTGCTGCCAATGCGCTGGCCAGCCCGGGCCACAAGAAAGACAGTATTGGGCAACCGGGAGACGGTCAGGCAGTAGATCGCACCATCGAAGTCCGGATGGGGGACATCTTCTTCGAACCCAAAGCAATGGAGATCAAAGCAGGCGAGACAGTTCGCTTCGTCCTGAAAAATGACGGTGCACTGCTACACGAATTCAATCTTGGCAAAGCGGCATCCCATGCCGCGCACCAGAAAGAGATGGCCGCGATGTTTCAGAACGGCACGCTGTCCCCTACAGGTGCACATGACATGAGCAATATGGGCCATGCCATGGGCGGCATGAAGATGGTCGGTATGGAACACGATGACCCCAACAGTGTTCTTGTCGAACCTGGAGCACGCGAAGAGTTGATCTGGACCTTCTCCGCCGCCACCGAACTGGAGTTCGCCTGCAATATTCCAGGACATTATCAGTCGGGAATGGTCGGTAAGGTGACCGTACGCTGACGTTTATTGATACTCGCCAACTCCGTCCAGTCTGAGACACCTATACTGATCCGGCCGCCATTGAAACGAGGCTATTGTCGTGGACCATACCCATCACACCAGTACCACTGAGCCGCCTTTTTGGAAGAGCAAGATTGGCATTGCGCTGATCATGCTGGCCGTAATCGGCATCTTCTATGTAGCGCGTGAGCATTACGGTCATCTTTCGCAGGCCCTGCCGTACCTCATCCTGCTGCTATGCCCGCTGATGCATCTGTTTGGCCACAATCACGGCGGGCACTCCCACTCCAGCAGCACCGCTGTTTCCAAGGACGAAGAAAGGACATAGATCGCATGCAAAAGACCTCCTGCCATCATGACCAGGATCATTCACATAACTCGCACGCCCACTCCGAGAGCCAGCGCGACCCGGTGTGTGGCATGGAGGTCAAACCTGATGGCCCTTATCGCGAGAGCTTTGAAGGGAAGGCCTATCATTTCTGCAGTGCGAAGTGCCTAGAGAAATTCCAAGCAGATCCTCATCAGTACATGAGCCATCAGTCTCATGGGGAGCATCACCAGCACGCGACTCCAGCACCCACATCGACACCTGTAGGTGCTGAATACACCTGCCCGATGCATCCAGAAATCCGTCAACCGGCTCCCGGAAACTGCCCGATCTGCGGGATGACGCTGGAACCTGTCATCCCGGAGCTGGAAGAGGAGGAAAATCCAGAGCTGAAGGACTTCTCGCTGCGGTTCTGGTGGACCCTACCGTTGACCGTCATCGTGACCGTATTGGCGATGGCCGGCCATTCCTTGCAACTGTTTCATGGCACGACCCAGAACTGGGTCGAGCTGGCTCTGGCGACGCCCGTGACGCTATGGGGTGGCTGGGTATTCTTCACCCGCGGCATTGACTCCATCCGCCACCGCAGCCCCAACATGTGGACCCTGATCGGTTTGGGAACGGCCGCTGCCTACCTCTACAGCGTGACCGCTACCTTGGTTCCGCAGTGGTTTCCGGCGGCTTTTGCCCAGGACGGACGTATCGGCGTCTATTTTGAAGCAGCCGCGGTGATTATCTCACTCACGCTGTTGGGCCAAATGCTCGAACTCAAGGCCCGCTCGCAGACTTCGGCAGCCATCAAGTCACTGCTGAGGCTGGCACCAAAGACTGCGCGTCGCATCAAGCCCGATGGCCAGGAAGAAGATATTCCGCTGACACATGTCCATCAGGGCGACCACCTACGTGTCCGGCCGGGAGAGAAAGTCCCGGTGGACGGTACGGTTCTAGAGGGGGAGAGCGCCGTCGACGAGTCGATGCTTACCGGAGAACCGTTACCCGTGACCAAGCGGGTAGGGGATGCCCTTATCGGTGCCACCCTGAACACCCACGGCAGCCTGGTGATGGAGGCGCAGAAGGTCGGTGCCGAGACCATGCTGTCGCAGATCGTTCAGATGGTGGCCAGAGCCCAACGTTCCAAGGCCCCCATGCAGCGTATGGCTGATGCGGTGGCAGGGTATTTCGTGGTCGGGGTGATCCTGATCGCGATTCTGACCTTCTTCGGCTGGGGGCTATTAGGGCCGGAATCAGGCTGGGTATTTGGCCTGATCAATGCGGTGGCGGTGCTAATCATTGCGTGTCCCTGCGCTCTGGGTCTGGCAACCCCGATGTCCGTCATGGTTGCGACTGGCAAGGCCGCTAGCAGCGGTGTGTTGTTCCGCGATGCCAGCGCCATCGAAAATCTATGCAAGATCGACACGCTCATCGTCGACAAGACTGGAACCCTGACTGAGGGGCGTCCCGTATTTCATAGTGCGGAAGGGACAGGCGGTTACGACTCCAATGAAGTGCTGCGCCTGGCTGCTAGTCTCGACCAGGGTAGTGAGCACCCGCTGGCTCATGCCATCGTCGATCATGCGCGCGGTCAGGGCATTGCACTGGTCAAACCGGACACTTTCGAATCTGGCTCGGGTATTGGTGTGCGCGGCCAGGTCGATGACCATCAGCTGCAGCTCGGCAACACCGCACTGATGGACGAGGCGGGCGTCGATATTACCCCGCTGCGCAATCGCGCCGAGCAACTGCGTCTGGAAGGCATCAGCATCATCTATTTGGCCGTTGATGGTCGCCTGGCGGGACTCCTGGCCGTTTCCGATCCGATCAAGCCTACTTCTCAACAGGCTGTCTCCAAGCTTCAAAGCGAAGACGTAAAGGTCATCATGGCCACTGGTGATGGCCTCACCACAGCAAGAGCCGTGGCGAAGCAGCTCGGAATCGAGGAAGTGCATGGTGAGGTCAAACCGCAGGATAAGGAGAAACTGGTCGCCGATTTGCAGGGCTATGGCCGTCGTGTCGCCATGGCGGGTGACGGCATCAACGATGCGCCCGCCCTGGCCAGGTCTGACGTAGGTATCGCCATGGGCACCGGTACCGATGTGGCGATGAACAGCGCCCAAGTGACGCTGGTCAAGGGAGATCTGATGGGCATCCTGCGAGCGCGCACCCTGTCAGTGGCAACCGTGAAAAACATGAGGCAGAACCTCGCCTTTGCGTTCCTCTACAACGCGATGGGAATCCCGCTAGCAGCGGGGCTGCTGTACCCGCTGACGGGGCATCTTCTGTCGCCCTTGATTGCTGCGCTGGCGATGAGTGTCAGCTCGGCGTCGGTGGTCTTCAATGCTCTGAGGTTGAAATCAACGGACATCGGATAGGCTTCCATACCACCGACCAGGTGATTATTCAGAAGCGCATCTGACCGGAAAATGCCGTACGGTAGTTTCCGGTCCGACCTATCTGTCGCAACACATAGTGACGAGGTGACGTTCGATGGACTGTTGCCGCTGCGGGTAGGAGACTGGTCGTCGTTAACCCATGAGGACTCTCCGTGGCCCGCATTCGCAGACTGATTATCAGCAACTTCCGATCTATCCAGGCGCTCGACTGGGTGCCGGCCCCAGGAATTAACTGCCTCATAGGTCCTGGCGATAGTGGAAAGTCCAGCATTCTAGATGCGATTGACCTTTGCGTCGGCGCCCGCCGAGGCGGCACGTTCGGCGACATGGACTTCTTCGCATTAAACGTCGATGTACCCATCACCATCAGCGTGGCGCTTGGCGATTTGCCGGTATCGCTGATGGATATCGATGTCTACGGCGAGTTCTTGCGTGGATTCCATCCCGGTACGGGGGAAGTCGAAGACGAACCGCGAGCGGGGCTGGAGACCGTCATCACCTTGCGTCTGCAAGTTGGTGCCGATTTGGAGCCTGTTTGGACACTTTTCTCCGAGCGCGCGGAGCAGCAGCAACTTGAACGCACTCTTCCCTGGAAAGAACGAGCGGCACTAGCGCCCGCCCGTATCGGCAGCTTTGCGAGCTCGAACCTGTCGTGGAGTCGTGGCTCAGTGCTCAATCGACTTACCGATGAGCGCGCCGAGCTTGGTGCTGAACTGGCGCGCGCCGCTAGGCAAGCAAGAGCGAACTTTGGCAATCAAGCAGCCGAACATCTGACCCAGACGCTTGAGGTCGTGCAACGCACAGCACAGCATCTTGGCGTTTCGGTCGGGGCTATGCCTCAGGCGCTTCTTGACGCACATTCTGTGTCGATTGGCGAGGGGGCGATCGCGCTGCACAGTGAAACAGGTATTCCGCTGCGCTCCCTTGGCACGGGCTCGTCACGCTTGCTAGTGGCAGGGCTTCAAAGGGCTGCGGCCAGCGCCGCGCCAATTGCCCTGGTTGATGAGGTGGAATACGGGCTTGAACCTCATCGGCTCATGCGATTCCTGGACTCGCTGGGTGCAAAGGACGCTGCCGCTCCGTTGCAAGTGTTCATGACGACGCACTCGCCGGTCGCGCTGCGCGAGCTGTCCGGCAGCCAGTTATTCGTTGTTCGGTCAGCACCTCAGCGCCACAGTGTTATGCCAGCTGGGGAAGCCAACGAGGTACAAAGTACCCTTCGGAAGGACCCCGAAGCATTCCTCGCCAAATCCATCATCGTTTGCGAGGGGGCCAGCGAGGTTGGCTTCGCGCGTGGCCTTGACCAATGGTGGGTCAGTCTTGGCGCTACCTCATTCCTGGCCCATGGCGGCGCGTATGTGGACGCCGGCGGGGGAAGCCCCGATAACAGTCTTATCCGGGGAACAGCACTTCTGAACTTGGGTTACCGCGTGATGGTTTTTGTAGATGCCGACAAGCCTTCGACCGCGGGGCTCGCTGAAGCATTCTTGGCCGCCGGCGGGCAAATTCTTACATGGCGACCAGGTCTCACTCTGGAGGACGAGATCTTCCGCCATCTCAGTGACCAAGCACTCGATGCACTTCTGGCGAAAGCCGAAACAATAGTTGTAGCGGCCTGCATTTAAAAACGTCCCGACCTGCAATCAATACGATTTTCGACCGGAATTAACTGCGACTGACCGGCCCGGCAAACCAGCATTAACTGCGAATGAGCCTGCATTGATCCGCGCCGACCTGCATTCCATCGTCGCCAGCCTGCATTATTTGCAAATGACAGGACTCAGATAGGCAAGCCCGCTGCCAGCATCTTGTCACGTAACTCAACCGCCCGCGCCGGGTCTAGCGCATTACTGAACAGAGCCTTGATTTCGGTGGGTTTGGCATCGAATTGCTCCACTAGATCCTTGATGCGGTAGCCGTGACGAGTGAGGGTTGGCTCCAGATCATCCAGTTGGCGCGACAGCACCGATTGCACGAGTTCCGCCGAAACGGGTTTCTCGCCGGTCAGGTAGCCGGCTTCCAGTGCCAGGCTGAGGTGCAGTTGGATTTGCAGTGGCGTGCGCAGTTTAGTGGCGAGTAGGTCGATCGCGTCTTCGGTCAGAATCGACTCGGGTTCGACCTTCCCCGCAGTGCAGGTTTCCAGCAGCCACTGAATGTATTCCCGCTGACTGCCAGCAATGCCATCGAGCGAGAAGATGTCGGTGCGGTAGCCGATTTCCTCCATCGTCGGTCGGCGCAGGTCGTTACGCAGCTTGGGATGCCCGGCCAACACGATCGACAGCCGCCCGTCACCGTCCTCCACCAGCTCCATCAGACGCTTAAGACCGGTCAGGGTATGGCCGTTGAGGTCATGGGCCTCATCGACGAACAGGGCGACCGGGCGCTTGTTCTTCCTCACCAACTCGCGTAGGTCACGCTCACGCTTTTCGCCCTGGGTGGGGATGCGTACCTGCTTCTCGGTGGAGAGGTCATAGAAGAGCGCTGCGATGAAAGTGGCCAGCTTGATGCTGTGCTTTTCAATGGCGAGAGACTTGGAGACCGTGATCTTCTTTTCCTCTTCCATCGCTTGTTGAAGCCGGCGCAGCATTACGGTCTTGCCGCTGCCGATGACGCCGCACAGTGCAATCAGCCGTCCTTCGAAGATCGCCCCCTTGATGTCCTTGATCAACTGCTGATGGTGGGCGGTTTCAAAATAGCCGGCCTGGTTCAGTGGCAACGCCAGTCCGTAGTGCTGCATTACTTCAGCCCGCATGTTCTTCTCCTGTTTTCTTATGGCGGAAGTAGCCCCGCACGCGCTCCAAGACAATGCGGCGTGTCAGGGTTTCGCTCAGCACCTGATGGATGAAGGCTTGATCGTCGGGAGAGAGCTTAGCCAACGGCTGCGCTAGGTCATCGGCAATGGCGAGCTTGGCGGCGATGGCATTGGGAAACCGGTATTCGTGCGCCTCGGCATCGAAGGGTTGGCGTGGCAGTGCCGTCGGAATAATAGAGGGTGTGAGTCGCACATCGTCGCCAGCCAATGCGGCGATAGGCAGGCCAAGCTGGCCGGCTAGCAAGCGGATGCGATCAGAGCGCTCATCCGCCTTGCCGCGTTTGAAGGCGCGGTAACGATGTAGGGGAATTGGCCCGGAGACGGGGTAGTAAGGTCCGAAGCGCTCCCCCTCGAACTCGGCATAGAGTTCGTCATCGAACAAGCCCCAGAGCAACACCACGGTTTCGCCCGCCATGTCGGGCTCCACCTCGTAGGCCGTGCCGTCGATGGTGACGCGGGCATCGACGCCGACCTTGCGTCGTTCCGGCTCGCGGGCAAAGCGGCAAAACTGTTCCCAGGTGCACATTTCGCGCAGGCCCTCGACGGGCAGGTTGGCCAGCCAGTCCTCAATCCGCGAATGCGGTTCGGAGCGATGATCCTGCACGTTGTAGGTGCGCACCAGATAACGCAGCAGCCACTCATTGGCCTGCGCTTCGGTTTCCGGTTTGTGGAAGTGATACAGCGTCTCGTGGGCTTCCTTCACCGTGCGGAAGGGGCGCTCCACTTTGCCTTTCGAGCGAGCCGTGGTGCGGGTGCCATCCTTGCCGGCCGGGATGTGTGTCTGCCATTCGATGTCCAGCGCCTGCATGACGTTCTGGAATACTCGGCGTTTGGCCACCGGGCCGTTGTCCAGGTAGATCATCTTCGGGCGGCCTTGGAAGGGAAAAGTCGGGTCCGCCTTCAGCGTCATGGCGTTGAACAGGAAGCGCAGCGCTGACTCCGCGTCCTCGCCATATACACAGTGGTACTCCTGATAGGCCACTCCGCTGCGGTCATCCACCACGCTGAACAGCATCAGCGTCGGCATGCCCCTAGCCGGATCGATCCAGTCCGGCTTATCGATGTGCTTGAGGTCGGAGGGCGACAGGTCGAACTGCCAGCAGTCATTGCTGTGCGCAGCCTGAAAGCGGGTGGCCGGTGGTTGCCGCAACAGCCGCGACTGGTCCAGGTGCCAGCGGCTTAGGTACTCGTTCACCGTGCTGCGGGTCAGAACCCCTTTGGGCGCCTTGACCAAGCCTTGCTCGGTTTCCACCCCATAGCCCTCCAGCAGCTCGATGGCACGGCGGGTAGATAGGTGCCGCCCTTGTTTGTTGGTGGTGCGCAGTTTCAGCGCGGCAATTAGCTCGCAGTAGCGCTCCAGCTCGGCCTGCTGCAATACCCGCGGCTTACCATGGTCGGCGCGGTGAGCCGCGTGGGGTTTATGGATGAGGTTCAGCGCCCGGTATACGGTGCTTGGGGACACGCCGTACAACTCGGCTATCGCGGCCACCTGAGTAATCCGTTCCGGGCTTTTCTTGGGCAGACGGTCGAGCCGCTGCCGCAACTGCATCAGCGAATCGGTCGGGATGGCTTTACGCCGCCCGCTGGGCATCACGCTCGGCCTCGGTGAGATAGTTGTAGAGCGTCGAGCGGCCGATGCCCATCATCCGACAGATTTCCGCCACGGTATGTTTCCGCTCATGGTAGAGGCGCAGGGCAAGCTCCTGCTTGGCCGGGTCGAGCCGTTTCTTGCGTCCGCCCTTGCGGCCTCGCGCCCGTGCAGCGGATAAGCCGGCTTGGGTGCGCTCGCGGATTAGGTTGCGTTCGAACTCGGCCAAGGCACCGAACAGGTGAAACACCAGGCGGCCACCAATCGAGGCGGTGTCGATGTTTTCCTGCAAGCTGCGCAAGCCGACGCCGGCGGCGTCCAATTGCTCAACCAGCCGGATCAGATCCTTCAGCGAGCGGCCGAGGCGATCCAGGCGCCAAATCACCACGGTGTCGTCACGGCGTAGCGTGGCCAGCAAAGCGGTCAAGCCAACCCGCTCAGCCTTGGCACCGCTGGCGGTATCCTCGAACACCCGCTCGCAGCCGATCTTCGCCAGAGCATCGCGTTGCAGATCGAGGAGTTGGTCGTCGGTCGAGACGCGGGCATATCCAATCAACATGGCGTTGTCCAACTATTCAGCGATAGTTCAGTGTAGTCGGATACTGAAAGATGGAGACTGTAGTTGGATGCCAACGATGCGGGTTTGCGTGGGAATTGCTGTCATTTTCAGAAGGTGACTGCACGGAATATCAAGAGTCGGCTGCACAGTCTTTTCTGATCTGTGGTCGTCTCAGAAAACGGAAAATAAAGCACGCTAAGCTGTGGAAGCCCCTGCCAAGCTCGTTCCACCTTGCAACGACGCAATCAGCGGACACGAAACATTCCCCTGCCGCGAATGGCAGGCGCACACCAGGTCAGACAGCACAGCCTCCATGCGCGCCAAATCGGCCATCTTCTCGCGCACGTCTTGGAGCTTGTGCTCGGCCAGGCTGCTGGCCTCCTCGCAGTGGGTGCCATCGTCGAGCCGCAGCAACTCGGCGATTTCATCCAGGCTGAAGCCCAACCGCTGGGCCGATTTCACGAATCGCACCCGTGTCACGTCCGCCGCGCCATAGCGGCGAATGCTGCCATAGGGCTTGTCCGGCTCGGGCAACAAGCCCTTGCGCTGATAGAACCGGATGGTCTCCACGTTGACGCCGGCTGCCTTGGCAAAAACGCCAATGGTCAGGTTCTCCAAATTATTTTCCATACCGCTTGACTCCGTACATGAGTACGGAAGTAAGGTTACGCTATCCAATTCAAATTCGAAAGGACAAGCGCATGTCTGAACCACAAACCGGGCGCGGCGCGCTCTTCACTGGCGGGCTGGCCGCCATCCTCGCCTCGGCCTGCTGCCTCGGGCCGCTGGTCTTGGTCGCCTTGGGATTCAGCGGGGCATGGATCGGCAACCTGACCGTGCTGGAGCCGTATCGCCCGATTTTCATCGGTGCAGCGTTGGTCGCGTTGTTCTTCGCCTGGCGGCGCATCTACCGCCCTACGCAAGCCTGCAAACCGGGTGAGGTCTGCGCGATTCCCCAAGTGCGAGCTACTTACAAGCTCATTTTCTGGGTCGTGGCCGTGCTGGTCCTGGTCGCCCTCGGATTTCCCTACGTCATGCCATTTTTCTACTGATCGGAGTTCACCATGAAAAAACTGTTTGCCTCCCTCGCGCTCGCCGCCATTGTTGCCCCGGTGTGGGCCGCCACTCAGACCGTCACGCTGTCTGTACCGGGCATGACCTGCTCCGCCTGCCCGATCACCGTCAAGAAGGCGATTTCCAAGGTCGAAGGCGTCAGCAAGGTTGACGTGACCTTCGAGACCCGCGAAGCGGTTGTCACTTTCGATGATGCCAAGACCAGCGTGCAGAAGCTGACCAAGGCCACCACCGATGCGGGCTATCCCTCCAGCATCAAGCAGTGAACCACTGAACCCGAACCTGGGGCGATCATGGGACTGATCACACGCATTGCCGACAAGGCTGGCGCGCTTGGCAGCGTTGTTTCCGCGATGGGCTGCGCCGTGTGCTTCCCGGCCATCGCCAGCTTGGGCGCGGCCTTCGGCCTCGGTTTTCTACAGGAATACGAAGGATTGTTCATCTCCAAGCTGCTGCCGCTGTTCGCTGTCGTGGCTTTGCTGGCGAACGCATTGGGCTGGCTCAGTCATCGCCAATGGCACCGCAGTCTGCTCGGCATGATCGGGCCAGCCATCGTGTTCGCTGGAACTGTCTGGCTGCTTGGCAACTGGTGGGCAGCACACCTCGTATACACCGGCCTGGCGCTGATGGTCGGCGTGTCGATCTGGGACTTGGTTTCGCCGGCACATCGCCGTTGCGGCCCGGACGGTTGCGAACTCCCCACGAAACAAGGCTGACGGCGGAAGTCGGCAGCCAACACAGAAAAGGAACGATGAATGACCACCCTCAAAATTACCGGCATGACCTGCGACTCCTGCGCGGTTCACGTCAAGGAAGCTCTGGAGAAAGTGCCTGGCGTGCAATCAGCGGAGGTTTCCTATGCCAAGGGCAGCGCCAGGCTCGCCATCGAGGCCGACACATCGCCGGATACGCTGACCGCTGCCGTGGCCGGACTCGGCTATCGGGCTACGCTCGCCGATGCGCCCGTGGCTCCGGCGGGCGGCGGATTGCTCGGCAAGGTGCGCGAATGGCTGGGCAGTGATGACAAGGCTGGCGGGGATGCTGGCAAGCTCCATATCGCCGTGATCGGCAGCGGCGGCGCCGCGATGGCGGCAGCGCTGAAGGCCGTCGAACAAGGCGCGCACGTCACGCTGATCGAGCGCGGCACCATCGGCGGCACCTGCGTGAATGTCGGCTGCGTGCCGTCCAAGATCATGATCCGCGCCGCCCACGTCGCCCACTTGCGTCGCGAAAGCCCGTTCGATGGCGGCATGCCGCCCACGCCGCCGACGATCTTGCGTGAGCGGTTGCTGGTCCAGCAGCAGGCGCGCGTCGACGAACTGCGTCATGCTAAGTATGAGGGCATCCTGGACGGGAATCCGGCCATCACCGTTCTGCACGGCGAAGCGCGTTTCAAGGACGGCCAGAGCCTTGTCGTTCGTTTGAACGATGGTAACGAGCGCGCTGTGGCCTTCGACCGTTGCCTGGTTGCCACGGGTGCCAGTCCGGCCGTGCCGCCGATCCCGGGCTTGAAAGAGTCACCCTACTGGACTTCGACCGAGGCCCTGGTCAGCGACACGATTCCCGAACGCCTGGCCGTGATCGGCTCGTCAGTGGTGGCGCTGGAACTGGCGCAAGCCTTTGCCCGACTCGGCAGCAAGGTGACGATCCTGGCACGCAGCACGCTGTTCTTCCGCGAAGACCCGGCCATCGGCGAAGCCGTCACGGCCGCGTTTCGCATGGAGGGCATCGAGGTACTGGATCACACGCAGGCCAGCCAGGTCGCGCATGAAGGCGGCGAATTCGTGCTGACCACGGGGCACGGCGAAATACGCGCCGACAAGCTGCTGGTCGCTACCGGCCGAGCGCCGAACACGCGCAGCCTGAATCTGGAAGCGGCGGGCATCGCACTCAATCCGCAAGGCGCTATCGTCATCGACTCCGGCATGCGTACCAGCGTGGAACACATCTACGCCGCCGGCGACTGCACCGACCAGCCGCAGTTCGTATATGTGGCGGCAGCGGCCGGCACCCGTGCGGCGATCAACATGACGGGCGGCGACGCAACCCTGAACCTGACCGCGATGCCGGCGGTGGTGTTCACCGACCCGCAAGTGGCGACCGTGGGTTACAGCGAAGCGGAAGCACACCACGACGGCATCGAGACCGACAGCCGATTGCTGACGCTGGACAACGTGCCGCGCGCGCTGGCGAACTTCGATACGCGCGGCTTCATCAAGCTGGTAGTCGAAGTGGGCAGCGGGCGCTTGATCGGCGTGCAGGCGGTCACGCCGGAAGCGGGCGAGCTGATCCAAACGGCAGCGCTGGCGATTCGCAACCGCATGACGGTGCAGGAGCTGGCCGACCAGTTGTTCCCCTACCTGACGATGGTCGAAGGACTGAAGCTCGCGGCGCAGACCTTCAACAAGGACGTGAAGCAGCTTTCCTGCTGCGCTGGGTGAGGAAAAGGAGGTGTTCTATGAACGCCTACACGGTGTCCCGGCTGGCCCTTGATGCCGGGGTGAGCGTGCATATCGTACGCGACTACCTGCTGCGCGGACTGCTGCGGCCGGTGGCGTGCACCCCAGGCGGCTACGGCCTGTTCGACGAGGCGGCCTTGCAACGGCTGTGCTTCGTGCGGGCGGCCTTCGAAGCGGGCATCGGCCTCGATGCGCTGGCGCGGTTGTGCCGGGCACTCGATACGGCGGACAGCGACCAGGCCGCAGCGCAGCTTGCCGTGCTGCGCCAGTTCGTCGAACGCCGACGCGAAGCGTTGGCCGATCTGGAAGTGCAGTTGGCCACCCTGCCTACCGAGCCGGCACAGCACGCGGAGAGTCTGCTATGAACAGTCCCGAGCGTTTGCCGACCGAAACACCCAAGCCGTTCACCGGCTATCTGTGGGGCGCGTTGGCCGTGCTCACCTGTCCCTGTCATTTGCCGATTCTCGCCGTTGTGCTGGCCGGAACGACAGCCGGCGCATTCATCGGGGAACATTGGGGTATTGCAGCCCTCACGCTGACCGGCTTATTCATTCTGTCCGTGACGCGGCTACTGCGCGCCTTCCGGGGCGGATCATGATGACTTCGCACCCCGCCGGATGGACGGCGACTGAGTTGGCGCAGGCGGCGGCGAGCCGGCAGCTTGAGCTGTATTACCAGCCGCTGGTCGATCTGCGTAATAACCGGATCGTCGGCGCGGAAGCGCTGCTGCGCTGGCGGCATCCGAGCTTGGGACTGCTGCCACCAGGTCAGTTCATACCGCTGGCCGAGTCGTCCGGCCTGATGCCGGCAATTGGCACGTGGGTGCTGTGCGAAGCCTGCCGACAGATGCGCAAGTGGCAAGCATTGGCGTGGCAGCCGTTCCGGCTCGCCGTCAATGTGTCCGCGAGTCAGGTCGGGCCGATGTTCGATGCCGAGATTCAGCGGGTGCTGACCGATGCGGACTTACCCGCCGAATGTCTGGAGATCGAGTTGACTGAATCGGTCGCCTTCGGCAATCCGGCCCTGTTCGCCACCTTCGACGCCTTGCGTGCCCTCGGCGTGCATTTCGCGGCCGACGACTTCGGCACGGGCTATTCCTGCCTGCAACATCTGAAGTGCTGCCCGATCACCACGCTGAAGATCGACCAATCGTTCGTTGCCAGGCTGCCGGACGATACCCGCGACCAATGCATCGTGCGGGCGGTGATCCAGCTCGCGCATGGGCTGGGCATGGAGGTAGTGGCCGAAGGCGTGGAAACACCCGACAGCCTGGCGTGGTTGCGGCAGGCCGGCTGCGACACGGTGCAGGGCTTTCTGTTCGCCAAGCCGATGCCGGCGGCGACCTTCGCCAGCTTCGTCAACCAATGGAGAAACACCACCATGAACGTCAACGAACCGAGCACCGCTTGCTGCGTGTGTTGCAAGGAAATCCCGCTCGATGCCGCCTTCACCCCGGAAGGCGCGGAGTACGTCGAGCACTTCTGCGGGCTGGAGTGCTACCAGCGCTTCCAGGCACGCGCCATTACTGCGACCGAAACCAGCGCCAAGCCGAGCGCTTGCGATTCGCCGCCGTCAGGCGGAGGCTGACTACTTGTCAGGTACGGTTGAGTAGTTTCGTCCCATCTGGGCGCAACTCGCCTTTTGGGGAAATGTGTCGGTACAGGGTCTGTCGCGTGATGCCGAGTTCCTGGCACAGGTCGCCGACCTTGGTTTCGGGCTGGCACATTGCCGCCATCGCCAGGCGCAGCTTGGCGGCCGTCATCTTGAACGGCCGGCCACCTTTCCGACCGCGCGCCCGTGCCGAGGCCAGGCCCGCCACGGTGCGCTCGGCGATCAGTTCGCGCTCGAACTCGGCCAGCGCGGCAAAGATGCCGAAGACCAGCTTGCCGGCGGCCGTCGTGGTGTCGATGGCCGCACCGTGGCCGGTCAGCACCTTCAGTCCGACACCACGGCCGGTCAGGTCGTGGACGGTATTGATCAGGTGGCGCAGGTCACGCCCGAGCCGGTCCAGTTTCCACACCACCAGCGTATCCCCCTCGCGCAGCGCCTTTAGGCAGCTCGCCAAGCCAGGGCGGTCTTCGCGCTTGCCAGACGCCTGATCCTCGTAAAGTTGGGTGGGATCGACGCCAGAAGTGACTAGCGCATCGCGCTGCAAGTCGGTGGCCTGTGAGCCGTCTGCCTTCGATACCCGCATGTAGCCAATCAGCATCTTGCACCTGTCACATATACGTTCGATTATGTGACAGTGTGAACCGGAAAGTTCTGGTCGTCAAAATTTGTCACTTAACCCGTCATTCTGTCTAAGACATGCAAAGGGCTCATCAGGCTCGTAATGTGACAAAAATTCCGTGGGGATGCCTTCCTTCGCGAAGGTAGCGCGCAACTGTTCCAGGGAAGCGGGGTCGCGCCGACCATAGGAAGCCAACGCGAACAGCGAGCGTGCCGTCTCGGGGCCGTGCCGCGCTTCAATGATGGCCTCATCAATGGCCTTGACCGCACGCTGCCAGTGATCGACGGGTTCGGGCTTCAGCGCTTTCGCCGGCAGGCCACTGGTGAACCCGGTTTGGGGCTCGGACCAGAACAGCTTTGCATGCTCGCCTGGCGGGCTAATATCCCTCACCTCAATCAAGCTGATTGCCGTTGCCGCCGCCTCCAGCATCTGCAATCGTACTGCCGGGTTCAGGGTTTCATACGGTCGCCACAGACTTTGCCCAGCACGCAGCGGATGCCCGCAGCCTTCCCATACTTGGCGGAGATACCCCGCGCAGGTTCCGCACGTCGAAAGCGGGGTGTTCAGCTCATCGAGCAGCGTGCGTATTAGCCGAAACCACAATCCAGCGTGGATGCGTCGGCGCGGCAGCTCCACATGGCCGGTCGTCAGTGCCTGCCAGGTACGCCGGTCCATCACTGCAATCGCGTCGCTGGCGGTGCGCGGCGCAGTGTCGGCGTTATCCCAGCCGAGAAACCGCCCAGGCACGCCCCAATAGGATTCCAGCCAGCAACCATGCAGCGGGCAGCTCAGCATCAGGGGCAGCTTCCATGCAAGCAGTACGGCTTGGTTTGCCGGGTCGTTCAGACAGAGCGGACAGGCGCGATGTATCGGCTGGCTGGGCAGCCAGGCACGCCAGTTCGTGATGGATCGCGTCCTACGGCGGAGTTTCGGCAGCAGCACCGAGAGCTGGAACGCATAGGTTTCCAATGCGTCTGGAATCTGATCATCAAGGCTATCCAGTAGCCAAGGCACCCAGCCGGCGAAACTCATGCAACGCAGCCGGTCCAGCTCGATGCCGCTCCGCTGGAAGAGCATCATCAGCAGCGACAGTGGTGGCGCGGTATCCAGGTCATCAACCTGGCCGTGACCAAGATCGTGCTCCAGCAGGTCGGACACCTCCATGTGATAGCAAAGGGCCACGCGGTTGAGCCATGAAGACAAGGCTTCGCCTTCCTTGGGAGCCGGATGCAGCGGCCAGCGTGGCGCTGGCTTCACATCAGTTCCCGCTCGAATTGCCGACGCCGCTCGCTTGGGCCGGTGTAATCGGCCATGCTGAGCGTGCGGTGGTTGATCGCTTCCTCGCCGCTCTCCACGGCGACGAGGGCCGCCGCCATCAGCAAGTGCGCCAGTTCGCCGATGGTGCCCTCGCTGCGTGTGAGCAGGTAGCGGGCCATGTCCAGCGTGGCAATCGACGAGGGTCGCCGCAATGGAAGCGAAGCGGCGAAGCTGGCCAGCAGTGAGCAGCAATCGTCGTTGGCCTCCCACACCGGCAGCATCATGGGCTCGAAGCGGTTTTCCAATTGGTCATCCGAGCGGATGGCCAGGTAGGCGTCGCGCGTGCCGACCCCGACCAATGGGATGCGCAGCTCATTGCCGAGGAAGCGCAGCAGGTTGAGAAATTCCCGCCGGTTGACGCTGTTGCCGGCCAAGACGTTGTGCAGCTCGTCGATCACCAGCATGCGCACGCCGACCTTGCGCAGCAGTGCCAGCGCCAGTTGCTCCATTTCCGGCAGCCGTGGGCGCGGGCGCAATGGTGCCCCCATCGCGGCAAGTAGCGCGACGTAGAAGCGGATCACCGACGGTTCGGACGGCATCTGCACGACCAGCACCGGCATGTGTTCCTGGTCCGCGTCGGAGCTGGCCGGATGCGTGCGCCGGAATTTCTCGATGATCATCGACTTGCCGTTGTTGGTCGGGCCAACCAGCAGCAGGTTGGGCATGCGTTGCTTGTTTGGCCACGCATACAGGGTTTCCAGCCGGTTCAGCGCCTCGACCGCGCGCGGGTAGCCGATCCAGCGGTCGGCGCGAAGGCGCTGGATGCGCTCGTCCGCCGGCAGCCGAGCCAGCCCCTGTGCCGCTGGCAGCAGGTGTGACAAGTCGATGATGGGATATTCGTCCACGGCTACCACTCCTCGATCTGGTCGAACGGTTTGGCCGGAGGCAGGTTGTCTGCCTGCGGATCAGCAACGTCCGTTTTCGGCGGAATCGGCTTGTCCGGCGGAGGCGATGCCTTGAGGTGCTGGCGTCGATCCGCGTCGCGCCGCGCCTTGCGCGTGGCCTTCTGTGCGGTGGTCACGATCTCGCGCATCTGCCCGATCATGCGGAACAGCGCCGACTCATCCACCTGTTCGCGTCCCTGCTGCCGCAATTTCGTCAGCGCCTGCCGTTGTTCCCAGAGGGTGACAGCCGGGTGCGACAAGGTACGGTAGGGGATTTCCAGGTAATGCTGCCCCTCCGGTTCCAGCACCCAGATACGGCTGATGTCACGCGGGTCGCGCCGGATCAGGAAAGCGGGCAAGCGGTCGCGTCGTGCGATCCACGGTTTGAGCGCATCGGCGTAGTAGTGAATGTGGTCGATGACAAAGCCGGTGCGAGTCAGAGTACGGCGAATGATGGGCAGGAAATCGACCAAAAAAGCCAAGGCGCGGGTGACGACAGCCGGTACACCGACACGCGCCACGGCTTCTGACCAGCGCGCCGCCGGCGGCTGAAGCAGGCCGTTGTGCACAGAGCCGTGATAGGTGCCCACCGCCAACGTGAGCCAGCGCTCCAGCTCACGCAATGTCAGGGCGGCCTTGTTTTCGGAATCGTAGTCCCCGCGCTGGTCAGGGTTGGAGAAGGTCGTCCCTGGCAATTCATCGTGGATCATCTGCATCGCCGTACCGATGATCCGTTCCACGATGCCGCCGTAGTGCGGCTGCCCTGGCGGACGATAGTCCAACCGGATGCCGTGCTGCTCGCAGCCACGGCGCAGCGCCTCGCTCTTGAACTCGGCCGCGTTGTCCAAGTAGAGCAGCCTGGGCTTGCCGCTCATCGGCCAATCCATTTCTATATTCAGACCCTCCAGCCAGGGACGCTTGTCGCAGGCGACATGCACAAGGCACAGGCCGACCGAAACAGATGACGGCGCTTCCAGCGTGACGACCATGCCGAGCACGCAGCGGGTAAACACGTCGATGGCGATGGTCAGATACGGACGGCCAATCGGTTGCCGGTCGCGCTCGTCCACCACGATCAGGTCGATGACCGTGTGATCAATCTGCACTTGTTCCAGTGGCGCGGTCACGGCGGGAGGCTCACCACCGACACCTTGCAGGCTGCGGGACGCATCCTGACCTTCCCGGCGGCGAGTGGCCTTGAGCGGGTCGAGGCCGGCGATCCGCAGGGCCAAAGTGTTGCGCGCCGGCACCCGTAGCTTTTGCGCTTTGCAAGCCTGCGCGACCTCGCGGTGGAACGCCGCCAGGCTACGCTTCTGCTTGGTCAGGAAGCGCTTTTGCAGCAACTCGCGGATGATGCGCTCAACTGATTCCGGCAAGCGTCCCTTGCCTTTTCCGCCGCCGGACTGGCCGGGAACCAGGTCCGTCACAAACCCAGCACCTTGCCGGGCACGCCGGATCAGGACATACACCTGCCGCCTGGATAGGCCCAGCGCTTGAGCAGCGGCATCGGCGGCTTCATGCCCAACCACTTCAAGCGCTGCCAGCGGCCCGATGATTTCGGTCCGGTGCCGGGCCTGTGCCCATGCCGCATCGGGCAGGGTGGCCACGCCCTGCTCGGCAATTGGTAATGTGTCTGACGCCATGCTCACACCTCGCTTTGGTGCACACGAGTATTGAGCATAGTCGAGATTGGTGCAGATGACTTCTGATATTGCGTGGTCAGGAGCCGACTGCACACCTGGCGTTACGCCCCGTCAATTGGTGCAGTCGTCTTCTGAAAATGACAATTGCCTGCTCAGAGCGTGGAGTCCAACAAACGAAGGTTTATTGGACTGTCCGTACCATTGATGTTCACTTGTAGAAAGTGAGCCCATCGCGATGGAATACAGGATCGGTTGGTCAGGCTTTCAATGCCAGGATTCGGCGCGCACCGTTCAATACGATGAGGCCAACGACCGTACCAATCACCAAGTCTGGGTAGGGAGAGCCCGTCCACGCAACCAGCGCGCCGGCGACGATAACGCCAATGTTCGCGAGCACATCGTTGGCCGAAAAAATCCAGCTCGCTTTCATGTGTGCACCGCCTTCGCGATGGCCATAGATCATCAAGAGACAGCTGGCGTTTGCGACGAGTGCAACTAAGCCAATCCCCATCATCAGCATCGACTCAGGTTCGCTGCCATAGTGGAAGCGTCTAGCCACCTCCACGAGTACGCCCAGTGCCAACAGGATCTGAAAGAAACCCGCCAGGTGCGCAGCGCGAACTTGCAGCTGTGCACTGCGGCCGACGGCAAAGAGAGCCAAGCCATAGACGGCAGCATCCGCAAACATGTCCAGCGAGTCGGCAATAAGGCCCGTCGACTGAGCGATCAACCCTGCGCCCATCTCGATAACAAACATGGCAGCGTTGATGCCGAGCAAAATTTTCAGGGTGCTCGCCTCTTTCGACGCCGCTAATTCCTCATCAGCGCGATTGGTCGAGGCTGCTTCCTGACTAGCTGGTTGAGTCCCCAGTAGCGCTGCCCCTAGACCCAGGGACTCCAGCTTGGTAGTGATTGGGTCAACCGCCCCGTCATGGAAAGCGAGTACCTGCCTGCTGCTCAGATCAAAGGACAACGAACGAAGCTCAGGCAAGCTATTCAGCGCGAGCCGAATCATTCGCTCTTCCGAAGGGCAATCCATCTTGGGTACAGAAAAATGGCTGACCCAGGCTCCTTCGGTCGAGGGCGCGCTCGCTGCTTCAGCAGGCGCTGACACTGAACCGCAGCCACAGGATTTTTCACACGAGCTCATGATCCGCCTCTCCTATCAGGTTCAATTCTGGCAATTGAAAACCATATAGCAGGTATAGGGTCAAGCCTGGATATACTGGCTGTTTATCGAGGAGCAGCCTATGCGCATTGGTCAACTTGCACAGCTGACGGGAGCGGACATTCAGACCATTCGTTTCTATGAGCGCCAGGGCCTGCTTGCATCGCCCAATCGCCAGGCAAATGGCTACCGAGCCTACGAAGCGGATCATGTGGAGAAACTGCTGTTCATCCGCCGTTGCCGGTCCTTTGGCATGTCGTTGGACGAAATTGGTGTTTTGCAGAGCGTTCAAGCACAGCCGCAGCAACCGTGCGCGGCGGTCAATACGCTGCTTGATAGCCATATCGCCCAGGTCAGGGCCCAGATCGCATCCTTGCAAGCCCTGGAAAACCAGTTGGTGACGTTACGCAGCTGCTGCGATGACGAACGACAAAGCCTGGACTGCGGAATACTTTCGGGTCTAGTGGAGGGAGGCAAACGGCTTCCATAAGGCGCGCTAGAAAAGTGCCATTCGCTTCTGCTCAAAGCGTAGAGCTTGACCCTATAGCGGCTACAGGGTGTTCACTTGCACGATCGGCCCAGAATCATGGCCTTCCAACTGCTGCGCAAGTGAGTTCCAGATGAATACCGCCCTCCGCAATGCCAACGATGAAGCCTTTTTCCAGGCAAGGACAGCACTCCGTGAAAAGGCGCCAACCGAGGCATTCCCCTGGCTCGAGCGCGCCCACATCTTGAGCCAGCACATGCCCGTCCTGCATGCGCGGAGCCATTGGTTGATGCTAAGGGCTGGCTGGCAGTTGCGCGACTACCGGGAAATGTTCGGCCAAGCACCACGGATCATCGCTGCCGTGTTGTTCTCGAAGATCTGGGTACCGCTCGGCAATACCGGACGCGCGAGGATCAGTGCATTCGCGCCGATGCCCGTCTCACCCGGATTGCAGCGACTGTTTCAGGGAGCGAAACAATGAAATCGCCACTTGGAATGGCGCACCGTATCACTCCCGGGCTCTGGTGGACGCTATCGCTAGCCGTTGCCCTGGCCGACCAGGCGATCAAATATGTAATTGAGGGTTCGCTCTCGGTCGGCGCCGTGGTTCCTCTGACCCCAGTCTTCAATCTGGTCCATTTCTGGAATACCGGCGCAGCGTTCAGCTTCCTAGCTGACGCGGGCGGTTGGCAGCGCTACTTCTTCATTCTCCTCGCACTGGTTGTTTCGATTGGGCTCGCGTTGCTCTTGCGTAAGCCCAGGGCCAAGCTCGAAGCGCTGGGCTATAGCCTCATACTGGGAGGGGCAGTGGGGAATCTGATCGATCGCAGCTTCCGAGGCCATGTGATCGACTATCTGGATTTTTTCTGGCAATCCTGGCATTGGCCTGCATTCAACTTGGCGGACATCGGCATCGTGGGCGGTGCCGCCATGTTGCTCCTGAGCAGTGTGCTGAGTCCAAGCGCGGAACTGGACCGGGGCAGATAATGCGAAGCTCGGATGCCGCAGAAGTGGCTCGCTGGTCAGGCCATGCCTGGGTCGGCCCCGGTATCGGCGTCTTTCTCGGCCATGCCGCCCACCAGGATTGGCACCATCATCAAGCACATCAAATTGCAGTGGGGCTCGACGCCGCGATAACGGTTGAAACGCCGTTGGGTGGGCAATCTGGGGCTGCCATCTTGATTCCGGCAGGCTTGAAGCACCGGCTCAGTGCTGGGCAGGTCCTGTCGATCTACCTGGATGTGCTGTCCGATGAGGCGCGTGCCTTGCGGGTGAGCGGAGCCGTGAGGCTGATGGAGATCGTAGCGGCCGATATTGCTGCGATGGTCGAGGCACTGAGGGCGTCGGGGCATTCGCCTGTCCAGTTGCAGGCGCAGGTACGTCGGCTGTTGCGGCTTGCCGATCCACCAATCCCTGATCCGCGCTTGACCAAGGTCACCGCAGCGCTGCGCGAAGGCCAAATGGGGCGTGAGGCAATGGCCGCGTTGGTGCATTTGTCACCCACGCGTTTTTCCCATTGGTTCGTGGAGCAAACCGGCCTGCCGTTGCGCAGCTATGTCAAATGGCTGCGCCTCACCCAAGCCCTGCAACACCTGGCCAAAGGGGGACGGCTGACCGAAGCCGCGCATGCGGCAGGTTTTTCCGACTCGGCGCATTTCTCCCGGACATTCAGGGCGCTGCTGGGCATCGATCCGTCCTCCGCCCTGGCTGCGGTCGATCTCCAGAAGTCATAGCTCTTTCGTTCAAGTCGAACGTCGTCCTCTGCACCTACCGTGAAGGCTCTCTACATAGGAGCTGAGCGATGTCCACTTCTCTTCGATTCGCCCTACGCTGGTTGAGCTATCCGCTCGTGTTTGGTGGCAGCGCCGCCTTCATGGTCTGGGCCTTGTACGCCGGGGTGCCGTACTGGCCCAGCACACCCTTGGTAGCCGCAGTCGGTCTATTGGCCGTCGCGGGGCTGGAGCGTATCCAGCCTTTCCGGGAGGGCTGGCTGGAGGATCACCAGGACACCCTGACCGACCTGGTGCATATGCTGGTGAATCTTTCCGTCATCCAGTTCACCGCCGAAATCCTGGCCAGGCTGGGCGATGCAGTGCCGGCTACAGTTCGTCTCTTCCCAGTCGAGAGTCCACTTTGGGTTCAGCTGCTGCTGGTCGCCGTCGTGCTCGATCTGAGCCTGTATGCCATGCACCGCATCAGCCACCACGTACCCTGGCTGTGGCGTTTTCACATGATTCACCACAGCGCCGAGCGCTTGTACTGGATGAATGGGGAGCGCCGGCATCCCCTACATGCGATGCTCATGGCTGGCCCGGGATTGGTGCTGCTGTTTGCATCCGGCGCGCCTTCGGCAGTGGTTGCCACCTGGTTCGGCATTCTGACCGTTCACTTGGGCTTTCAGCACTCGAACCTGGATTACCGGCTGGGTTGGCTGCGCCATGTCATCGGGGTGGCTGAAATTCATCGTTGGCACCACAAGCGCGACTTCGAAGATGCCCAGGTGAACTTCGGCGAATTTCTGATGGTGTGGGATCGGCTATTCGGGACGTTCTACGACAGTACAGGAAAGCAGGGCGACGCCAATGTCGGCTTGCGTGAGAGGGACTATCCCAAGGGTTACCTTGGTCAGTTGACCGAACCCTTTGGGCGAGACCGAGCCCGCACATAGCGTAGTGGGCCTCAAAGCTGTAGGCCCCATGTGTTTGCCTGGAATGATCTGGCTCGTGGGCGGAAGAGACTAGATGTTCCCGCATGCCAAGCAGACATGCGCTCTAACGAGGCAATCGATTCACTACCTATAAGCCCCGTCATTTGCAATTAATGCTGGTTGGTAGCCATGGAATGCAGGTCAGCGCGGATAAATGCAGGTTCATTCGCAGCTAATACTGGTTTGCCGGGCCGGTCAGTCGCAGTTAATTCCGGTCGAAAATCGTATTGATTGCAGGTCGGGACGTTTTCGTTTGCAAGCCGTTACAAATAGTGGGTGCAGAGCTGATGAACGCACACATTCAGACGAAGTCCCAAGGCCGCGTGACGCTGAACGATATCCGAGCCGAGCGACTCGTGGATGGGTACTCACCTGAGAGACGAGAGCTGCTGGGAACCGCATCCCGTATCCGCAACAGCGGCTGGTTCAAGTCGCTGACAACCTATCAGGAGGTTGCAAGGGACATCGTCGGTCCGTCTTTACAGAACGCCGAACCGGGCTTCATGGCAGTCACGAATCAGCTCTGGACGTTTACAAGTGCCCCCTGAGATTGATCTTTTCGCTATCGAGCGTGGCTCCATAACGGCCCCCGCAGGTTGTGGAAAAACGCAATTGATTGCCGAGACGCTCATCGCGCATAGGCAGAGCAAACCCATCCTCGTCTTGACACATACGAACGCCGGCGTTGCGGCCTTACGGGCGCGCCTGAGACGAGCCGGTGTTCCTAACTCCGCATATCGAGTCTCCACCATTGACGGATTCTCGATGCGCCTGATCGCTAAGTTCCCAGCGCGAAGCGGCCATAACCCGCAGATCCTACAGCTGCATCAACCCAATACTGACTACCCGGCAATTCGGGAGGCCGCCATGCAGTTGTTGCAGGCCGGTCACCTCGCTCAGCCCCTTCGCGCCACCTATGCACGGTTGCTTGTCGACGAGTACCAAGACTGCAACGTCGTCCAGCACGCCATCGTGTCTGGTTTGGCCCAGGTGCTTCCGACCTGCGTGCTCGGTGACCCGATGCAAGCCATATTCAGCTTCCGTGGCAATCGACTGGTGCATTGGGCGAATGAGGTGCAACCCCTGTTTCCCGCAGCGGGAGAGTTGAGGATACCGTGGCGCTGGCGGCTGGCTGGAGCTGAGAACCTCGGGCAGTGGCTGCTCGCCATAAGGCAACAACTTCAAGCTGGTCAGCCGGTGGATCTGCGCACGGCTCCAGCAGAAGTGCGTTGGGTGCAGCTAAACGCCGGAACCGAAGTTCAGCAGCGACTGGTGGCCGCGAGAACCGAAGCTCCCAACGCTCAGGGTAGCGTCCTCATCATCGGGGACTCCATCAACGTGCAAGGTCGCCATCAGCTCACGAGCCAGACACCCGGTGCCATGGCCGTAGAAGCCGTCGACCTGAGAGATCTCGTCAACTTCGCCAGGAACTTTGACTTGCAGGGTGCCAATGCTCTGGCACAACTTGTGGAGTTTGCTTCCAGCGTAATGACGGGGGTAGGTGCAGCAAACCTGCGAACGCGCGTGGAGTCGCTGCGTGCAGGAAGGGCCCGAACGCCTCCGACCGCGGCCGAGGCTGCGGCGATCGATTTCGTAGCAGCGCCAACATTGGGGCAAGCGCTCCGTGTGATCGATACGCTCGCTGAGCAGCACGGGGCACGTGTATACCGACCGGAGGTTCTGTACTGCTGCCGGTCTGCAATGCAAGCGGTGGTGGGAGGTGCTGCCGACTTTCTGAGTGCAGCCATTCAAGCGCGAGAGCGCAATAGACACCTTGCCCGACCGATCGCAAGACGCTCTGTAGGCAGCACATTACTTCTCAAGGGGCTGGAGGCGGATGTCTCGGTTGTCCTGCATCCTGAGCTTATGACCCCCCAGAATCTATACGTCGCACTGACGAGGGGCGCAAGGCATGTCGTGGTGTGTTCACCAACCCCCATCCTTACGCCCGTGGTAAACGGCTGATCCTTTTGTAGCGCTTACGGGCTTGACCTTGCCATCGTGTCAAGGTCGATGCTGTCCGTGCGGTAACTTGAGCCGCGGACGAAATGAGGTGAAAGACATGTTTAGTCTGAGTGTTGCGGGGATGGGCTGTGGCAGTTGCGTGAGCAAAATCACGAAGGCCATTCAAGCTCTGGATCAGGATGCACGAGTAGAAGTGGATCGAGCGGCCGGCAAGGTCACCGTTGAGAGCACAGAAAGTGCCGAATCGATCCGCGAACTCATCCAGGAGCTTGGCTATTCGGCCCAGGTCAGCGCTTGAGCGCTGACCTGCTATCCCACTAAATCTCCAGTTCTGAGAGCTCTTTTAGCCCTGGGATACTGGTGACCTCGTTGGTCATACCTTCTGAACCATCTCGGCCGCGAAGCCAGTTTGAGTGATCGCCTGGCTCGCGCATTTCCAGCGTGTCATAGGAGTACCGCTTGCGCTTGAACAGGCTTTTCAATGCAGCGAACTCGTGGCTTTTTTCGTCTTCTATGCCGACGACTTCTCCTGCAAGCCGCTCCCAGTGGCCAACGCCGTCGGCCAGCATTGCCTGATAGGTCTCCGGGTCAAGCAAGGCTTGCTGTTTGAAATGCATGATGCGGTGAGTCATAGCGCTCGGAGTGGCCAAAGAGAGAGCGCTAGCCTAAAGGTTCCGGGTCATTCGTGTAATAGCTGGCCGCGCTTTAGCAAACCGTCGTTGACCCACAACTTCAACCAGGTCGCGGCTTGCAAGGGAGCTTGCTCGCCATGCGTGGCGCTCAACGACTCGCAGAGTTCAGCGAACGATCCGCCCTCGATGAGAAACTGCAATGCCGAAGCCTCCGCTGGCTCCAGGCTCCGGTACTGGCAGACGAGTTCATGACGCCAAACAAGACAGGCTAGGTTCGTTGGCAGGCGGGTAATATCAGGCAGCAAGCTGCCGGACTTGGCGGCTTTCCACAACTCCAGCGTGTTGTACTGCAGCTGCAACCACCGGGCAGATGCAGTCAGGGAAACCCTGAGTGAAATCCAGTCTTCAGCCGAAAAATCACTCATGGTCTCCAGCGAAAGCGCTTCGACATCCTGAGCGTCGAAGGCCAGTGTAAAGGCCCATTCCAGTTCCGCGAGTTCGCGCATCGGCGATAGTTGGGGTTCTTCGACGTAGCTGCTAATGAACTCGGGCAGCTTCTCGCCCAGCCAGCGAATGCTGAAATGTCGTGGTGGCCAGGCGGCCAAGTAGGCCAGTGCGAGCTGCTCGAATGATTCGTTGCCGATCCAGTGAAGCAGGGCAGGGAAGTCTTCTCGCAAGACCGCAAGCAGGCGCGAACGGTAAGCGTTGTGGTAGATCTGCAGGCCTTCGAGAGCACTCAGCGCTGTGCTACCTCGGATCTGCTCCAAAAGCTCGTTGGAGGGCAGGGCACTGTCACCTGTCAGGTAAGTTTCAAATGCAGTCTGTAGGGCGATCAGGCTCAAGGGGTGGCCCCCGATATCACAGATTTGGCGATAGCACGGGCATGTGCTAATTCGGACAACAGCTCTTCCAGCGGCGGAAACTGGTCATCCCGCTCGATCAAGGTCGATGTCGGGCCCAAGTAGCTCAAAGTCTTGCTGTAGAGAGACCAAACCGGATCAGCGATGGGCTGGTCATGGGTGTCGATGAGGTACTGCCCGTAATCGCTGTGCCCGGCCAGGTGAATTTGCCGAATCCGCTCGTGCGGCAATTCCATGATGAACTGCCAAGGGTCGAAACCCTGGTTGCGCGAACTGACGTAGACGTTGTTCACGTCGAGAAGCAGCTCGCACCCGGTCAGGTAACTGAGCTCCGAGAGGAACTGAGACTCGCTCATGCTGGATGTTGTCCACTGCACGTAGGAGGAAACGTTCTCCAGCACGATGGGACGTTCCAAAACATCCTGCACCAAGCGCACCCGGGCCGCGACATGCAGCAGGCTCTCCTGGGTAAACGGCAGCGGTAGCAGATCGTGAAGTTGATGGGCGTTGCCTCGACTCCAGCACAGGTGATCAGACACCCACTGAGGCTGCACCCGATCCGCCAGCTGCTTGAGCTGTCGTAGGTAGTCTATGTCCAAGGCATGTGAGCCGCCAATCGAAAGAGATACTCCGTGCATCACCAGGGGGTAGTGCTCGCCGATCGCATCAAGGAAGTAGAGAGCCTTGCCGCCCTCCACCAGGTAATTCTCGGAAATGATCTCGAACCAGTCGACCGCAGGCCGTTCCTCCAGGATCTGCCGGTAATACTCGTTACGAAGGCCAAGACCGAAACCCAGAGTTTTGCGCTTACTCATTCGAGACTCCAGCAGGGGAGTGGCATGCACTCCCCTGAACCGCCTTATTCGCTGGTTTTGCCACCGGCTTCGTCACATTTGGTCTGGGTCATCAACTTGAACCCTTGGCCTTTGCATTCGCCTTGGCCTTTGCAGTCGTTTTTCGCGGTCATGCAGTCGTTCTGCCCTTTGCAACCATTGATCCCGAAGCACTTCACTTCTGCTGCTTTGGTGTCCTGGGCGGCCTGGACAGGCAGGGTAGCAAACAGGCTGGCGGCCACGAGAGCCAGAGCGGCACCGGTAGCGACGTTGGATTTATTCGACATAGTGACAATCTCTCTTAATTGTTGGTGGTCTTATCCGCGGGTGCGAATGACCCTGAGTAGCTTAGGCATCGCTGCCGAGCATGCCCTCTCAAGAAATTCGCAAGGCTTTATGAGGGCATGAAAGACAGTACCGAGCCTTCTGGATGGGCTACAAGAAAGAAATAGCAACCTGACAGAACTGTAATGTTCGGCTCAGGTTGCTGACAGGCCCTCTTAGTTAACGTGACATCGAGCCTAAAGCTCGGCCTCTGCAGTTGCAGGGACCACTTAACTTACGAGGAATACCCAAAATGAAATCGATCAAAGCTCTGCTTGTAGTTACTGCTCTGAGCATCTCCAGCTTGGCAATGGCTGAAGGTGGTGCTGACCGAACCTTCGCGCGCATGGAGCAGGCACGCCAGACGTCTCTGGAGGCCTACCGGGTGGCCCAGCAGCAGAAAGTTGAGGCTCCTGTAGCCAGCAGTCCAACCGAGCAAGCAGAGCACACCAACTGCTGAAGTCATCTACCTTACAGAAATGTAATCACCCGGATGGTTGGGATATGGCAGTTTCATACTGCTCATCGTCGGTAAGGCTTGTGCAATGCACCGACGTGGAAAGTTGAGGGGTAAATCCCCGACATTGAAGCAGCCATGAACCCGAGACCGGGCACACCATCACCGGCTCATTTGACGGATTGGACAAAACGGCATGCAAAGCAAAACCACAAGGCGCACCTTCGTCAAAGGCCTGGCAGCCACCGGTATTATCGGCGGACTTGGCCTGTGGCGCACGCCGGTCTGGGCGGTGAACAGCCCCGGCCAGCCCAACGTACTGACTGGTAACGAATTCGACCTATTCATCGGTGAAACCCCGGTGAACATCACCGGCGCAGCGCGCACGGCCATGACCATCAACGGCTCGCTCCCTGGGCCGATTCTTCGTTGGCGCGAAGGCGATACCGTCACATTGCGCGTGCGCAACCGCCTCAAGGAGGACACCTCCATCCATTGGCACGGCATCATCCTGCCGGCGAACATGGATGGTGTTCCTGGCCTGAGCTTCCATGGCATCGCCCCTGACGGCATGTATGAGTACAAGTTCAAGGTCAACCAGAACGGTACCTACTGGTATCACAGTCACTCGGGGCTGCAGGAGCAGGTCGGCGTATACGGCGCGCTGGTCATCGATGCCAAGGAGCCCGAGCCCTTCAGTTACGACCGTGATTACGTCGTGTTGCTGAGCGACTGGACGGATGAAAATCCAACGCGGGTACTGGCCAAGCTCAAGAAACAGTCGGACTACTACAACCAGCACAAACGCACCGTTGGTGACTTCATCGATGACGTAAGCGAGATGGGTTGGTCCGCCGCCGTAGCCGATCGCAAGATGTGGGCCGAGATGAAGATGAGCCCGACGGATCTCGCTGACGTCAGTGGCTACACCTACACCTACCTGATGAATGGCCAGGCACCCAATGGCAACTGGACCGGCATATTCAAACCAGGCGAAAAGATCCGCCTGCGCTTCATCAACGCCTCGGCGATGACCTATTTCGATGTGCGCATCCCGGGCCTGAAGATGACTGTGGTTGCGGCCGATGGTCTGCACGTCAAACCGGTCAGCGTCGACGAGTTCCGTATCGCCGTGGCCGAGACCTACGACGTGATCGTCGAACCAGACAGCGAACAGGCCTATACCGTGTTTGCACAATCCATGGATCGCACTGGCTATGCGCGCGGCACCCTTGCTGTACAGGAGGGGTTGAGTGCACCAGTACCCAGCCCCGACCCGCGTCCGCTGATTGCCATGGGCGACATGGGTATGGATCACGGCAGCATGGGCGGTATGGATCACGGGAACATGGCCGGGATGGATCAGGGCAATATGGCGGGAATGGATCATGGCAGCATGCAGGGTGGCATGGCTGGTATGGATCACAGCCAGATGGCCGGAATGGATCATTCGGGCATGGCAGGCATGGCAGGCATGGCAGGCATGGCAGGCATGGCAGGTGCCATGCAGGCACACCCAGCCTCAGAGACCAACAACCCGCTGGTCGATATGCAAACCATGACACCAACGCATAAGTTGGACGACCCAGGTATTGGTTTGCGAGACAACGGCCGACGCGTCCTCACGTACTCTGACCTGCGCAGCACCTTCCTCGACCCGGATGGTCGCGAACCAAGTCGCACCATCGAGCTGCACCTCACCGGGCATATGGAGAAATTCTCCTGGTCCTTCGATGGAATCAAGTTCTCTGACGCCGAGCCTCTACGCCTCAAGTACGGCGAGCGTGTTCGCATCACGCTGGTCAACGACACCATGATGACTCACCCGATCCATCTTCATGGCATGTGGAGTGATCTGGAGGATGCGAACGGCAATTTCCTGGTGCGTAAACACACCATCGACATGCCGCCAGGTTCCAAGCGCAGCTATCGGGTGACCGCCGATGCGTTGGGGCGTTGGGCCTACCACTGCCACCTGTTGCTCCACATGGAAATGGGCATGTTCCGTGAAGTCCGTGTGGATGAGTAAAGGAGATTTCTGATGAGTACTTTTATGAAGCGAAATGCCCTGGCTGGCAGCGCAGTCATGTTCAGCCTATTGGCTGCCCTGCACGCACCGGTTTCGTTGGCAGGTGAGGGGCACAGTGAGCACGAACAACATGCTGCCGAGTCGGCTGTACCCAAGACCGCCAGTGGCAATCACGCAGATCAGTCGAAGGATAAGGCGGCTGGCCAGCATATGGATCATGGCGCCATGGATCACGGAGACATGAAGCATGACGGCATGAATCACGAAAACATGATGGATAAGCATGGCGGCACCGAAGCCGAAGCAGGTTCGAACCATGACCACTAGGTTTTCACGTCCATCTCTCTTGGCGCTGGCTGTGTCGCTGAGTGCGTTCAGCGGCGGCGTTACTTTGGCTGCGGAAGAAATGGATCATTCGGCAATGGGGCACGGCACCATGTCGATGGACCATAGCCAGATGAGCCACGGCGCTACCAAAGCGCCGATGGAGGGCATGGATCACAGCAAGATGGACCATGGTGCCATGCAGGGTGCTTCGGGCAGCATGGATCATAGCCAGATGGGCCACGGCCAGAGCCAAGAGAAGGCCCAGGCTATGGATCACAGCAAGATGGGGCATGGCGCCATGCAAGGACAGATGGAGGGCATGGATCATTCAAAGATGAACCATGGCTCCGCTGAAGCCCCGAGAACCACCAGCCGTACGCCGATTCCCGTTCTGACGGATGCTGATCGCCAAGCGGCTTTCCCGCCATTACCTGGCCACAAGGTTCACGACAGCGCCATCAACAGTTTTTTCCTGCTCGATCAGCTCGAATACCAGGACGCAGATGAGGGCAGCACCCTGGCCTGGGATGCGTCGGGCTGGGTAGGCGGTGATATCAACCGGGTCTGGTTCCGCTCCGAAGGCGAGCGTACCAACGGCGTGACCGAGGATGCTGAATTACAGCTGCTGTACGGCCGCTCGATCGGCCCTTGGTGGGATGTCGTCGCGGGCGTTCGCCAGGACTTCAAACCGGAGTCGCCGCAGACTTGGGCCGCCTTCGGTATCCAGGGCATGGCGCTTTACGCCTTTGAGGCCGAAGCCACGGCCTTCGTCGGCGAGAATGGCCAAACTGCTGCCCGACTGGAGGGCGAGTACGACATTCTGCTGACCAACCGGCTGATTCTCCAGCCAACTGCCGAAATGAACTTCTACGGCAAGAACGATCCTGAGCGAGGTGTGGGGTCTGGGTTGGCAAATACCGAGCTCGGCTTGCGTCTGCGTTACGAGATTGTCAGGCAGTTTGCCCCCTATATCGGGGTTTCCTGGAGCCGCTCCTATGGCAACACGGCAGACATGGTGCGCGACGAGGGCGGTGATGTAGACGAGGCGCGTTTTGTCGCCGGTATCCGGATGTGGTTTTGAGAACCTGACATGAAAAGAACAATTAAAACTTTGGTGGCGGCCGGCGTGGTCGGTAGCACAGCTGTCCTGGCCGGCGCCTACTTTGGCGTGGTCAACGTGGGGGCCGACGATCCCCATTTTCCTGCAGTGCATGCGTTTCTCACGATGGCCCGTGACCGCTCTATCGAAGTCCGTTCGCGGGACATCGAGGTTCCCAACCTGGATGATCAAGCTCTTATTCGCGCCGGTGCGGGCAACTACAACTCCATGTGTATCGGCTGTCATTTGGCGCCAGGTGTGGCGGAGACCGAGCTAAGCCAATCGCTTTATCCTGCGCCCCCCAACCTCGCCAAGATCGGTGTCGATGGCAATCCGTCAGCAGCGTTCTGGGTGATCAAGCATGGCATCAAGGCAACGGGTATGCCTGCGTGGGGCAAGAGCATGGGAGACGAGTACATCTGGGGCATGGTTGCCTTCCTCAACCAACTGCCGACGATGGATGCCAAGCAATACCAAACACTCGTCGCATCCAGTGGCGGCCATCAGCACGGTGGTGGGGAAACGCAGATGCATAACCATGAAGGACAGCACGGCGACAACAAGCCTGGCCATCATGACAATAGTGGCGGTGGCGATGACCATCATGGATCAGGTGATGCTGGAGAGCCTGGTCATCACGATGCCGCGGCTACGGATAGCGAGGGTGGCTCCGCACCTAAGGCAGGTCACCATTCGGATATGAGTGGCGATGACCACCATGCTGGGGATGAGGCGTCGTCCAACGGAGGTGATCATCACGCCGAGCAGGCTCCGAACGCCTCGCCCAAGACCCACACCCACGCCGATGGCAAAGAGCACGTACATGAAAGCTAAATATCTGGCCTTACTGGCCGCTCTCTCCGTCACGTCTGCGGTTCAAGCAGCTGATGCCCTGACGATTGATGTCCATCGTGATGCCAATTGCGGATGTTGCAAGAAGTGGATTTCACACCTCGAAGCGAATGGCTTCAAAGTCGTCGACCATGTTGAAAGCAACATGACAGCAGTGAAGCAAAGACTGGGCGTCGCGCCACGGTTAGCGTCTTGCCACACCGCGGTGATTGACGGCAAGTTCGTCGAAGGTCATGTGCCGGCGGCTCAGGTCATCGAACTCACCAAGCGCGATGATCTGCTGGGCATCGCTGTTCCCGGGATGCCGGCGGGCTCCCCCGGCATGGAAGTCGATGGCGTACAGCATGCCTACCAGGTCATTGGCTTGACCAAGACGGGTTCTGATCAGGTCGTTGCAGAATATCCCGCCCAGTAGTACTGCCTGCCAGCACGGCCGCTTGTGTGTAGTGGCCGACTCATTTTCATACGTCCTTTAACCTAAGTAAAAAAGGCGCCCTAGGGCGCCAAGGGCTGTCTCCAAACCAAAGGAGCACTACGAGGGGACAGCAGGACCAAGGAGCGAGCGGGCAATCAACCCGCTCGCTTGCCAGGGTTAGAGAACTTCCAGCGGGTACTCGACAATCAGGCGGAACTCATCCAAATCCGACTCGAAGTCGGTGGCGCGAGTCGTGGCTTGTCGAATGCGAAAGGACATGTCCTTCAACGACCCAGACTGCACAACGTACTTGGCCTCGATGTCCCGCTCCCAGCGCTTCTGGTTGGTCAACGGATCGCCGTTGTCATCACGGCGCATATAGACTTCGTTGGCGTTGCTGTAGTCGGCATCCCAGCCCTGGGCATATCGAGTCATGAAGCTCAATCCAGGCACACCGAAAGGCTCCATATCCAGGTCATAGCGCACTTGCCATGACTTCTCCTTGGGCGAGTTGAAGTCGCTGTACTGGATGGAGTTGTCGAGGTAGATGGAGTCCGATTGGCGCAAGTAGTCGAAGTCATCATTGCCGTTGTTGCGCTGGAGACCCACCAGTACTGTGTGAGCGCCGAATTGGATACCGACCTGGCCGCTCCAGATGTTGTTATCGAAGCTCCCGAGGAGCTGCCTCCCTTCATCGACCGCCTTGTAGTAGTTCAGCCCGCCGATCAAGGCGACATCGTCCGCAAGCGGGTAGCTCAGCGTGGTGCCCGCGTAATATTGATTCCAGGCATCCTTGAGGCGGCTGGTGTAGAGACTAAAGCCGACGTTGTCATTAAGCGTGTAATCACCACCGAAATAGGCGATCCATGGCGAGTCCACTTCGCCCGCGTAGAAGGTAGCGAAGCCGTCGCGCATGCTGCTGGTATTGGGTTGGCTCATCGAGTGGAGGCGACCGCCCTGAAGCGACAGTCCTTCCACGCTGCTGTTGACCACGGTGACACCTCGGAAACTCTCCGGTAAAAGCCGTGCATCACCGTATTGGACGACCGGGCTGACGGGAAAGACGTCGCCTACCTTGATCTCGGTATCCATGAACCGAGTTTTCACCGCGCCCCCCAGTTTGGAGTAGTTGTCCTCAGCCTGCCCGAGGCTGTTGTAAGGCATCACGTCGACTGAGCCCCCGGCACCAGAACGGCCGTCGCCGGTGTCAAGCTTGAGCCCCAGCATGGCAAAGGCATCGACACCAAAACCTATGGTGCCCTCCGTGAAACCAGACTCGAATCGGCCTATCACGCCATGCGCCCACTCTTCCGAATAGCCATTACCCGAGCTGCTGGACTGGCCTTTACGGAAATCGCGGTTGAAGTAGAGGTTTCGATTGAGAATGGTCAGGCTGCTGCCTTCGATAAATCCCTCGCCTTTCTCGCCGGCGGCCATTGCAGCTTGCCCGGTACTGACGCTCAGAGTGAGCAGAGAAAGTCCTAACAGGGTTCTGTTATTCATAAATGCTCCTGATGTTATTGGCAGTTGTCATTGTGTGGTCGCATATATGTGCCAAGCGCGCCGGGCATAGCCAGGCACGCCTTGGTCATATTTCCACATGCCAAATAACGTCAGGGTGACTTGGAAATTACATTTCAGTCAGCGCGATGTCATTTATCTAGTTTTGATTACGGCAACCTGTCCCGGCTGCCCGGTATTCAAGAATATTCAGATCGCCATTGGAGTCCTCGTAGGTCATCTGGGCCGGCATCACACCGCAGCTAGAGTCCGTCGGGGTAGTGGCCACGACCCTGGCGATATCGAGTTTCATGCCGTAGCGGTAATGAATAACTTCAGGCGGATTCTTTCCGTTAGCGGCAGCATACTCTTGCATGGCCTGCTCATTGGCCTGAATCATCCGACCATAGACACGATCAGCGCCGCCTTCTGCCAGAGCTGCAGAGGAAACAACCATAGCGGAAAGTGCAGCAATGACTTTGAGGTTTTTCATGTTTAATCACTCCTTCAAGGTGGTGATTAAAATATAAACGCAAGACCCTGTCACAAACGTGAAGCGAGAATTACATTCCTGTAATGGATCTAAACTCTTTGAGAGTAAAGGTTTTGATACGTCAGTTATGTTTGGCACTCGTCAGAGCAATTACAGGCGTCGGCTACCGAAGATAACAATTTCTACCCAGGTATCAGTGAGTGGGTCATTGGAAAGTCAGCTTTGGTGAGGCGATCGTTAGCGGTAGTAATGCACTCTTGGCGGCTCCCCATAGTCGCCGTCTGTGCATTTCGCTAAATGCGTGCGCTGCACAAACAGTGCAACGCACGGATTATTGCTAATTACAGCAGTGGAAGGGTGTAGCTCACGATCAGGCGGTTCTCATCAACGTCGTTGCCGAAGTTGGTTGAACGTAGTGTGGCGTTGCGCCATTTAACGCCCAGGTTTTTCAGCGCACCGTCCTGAAAGACATAGGCGATGTCAGTATTGCGCTCCCACTCCTTACCATCGGCACCGCCTGCGCCTAGATCAATATTGTCGCCGGTCAGGTAACGGGTCATGAACGTCAAGCCAGGGATGCCAACGCTGGCAAAGTTGAAGTCATAGCGGGCCTGCCATGAGGTTTCGTCTTTGTTGGCGAAGTCACCGATTTGCACATAGTTGACCAGGAACGGATCGGTGCCGTTGATGTAGGCGTAGCCGGTGTCTCCGCTCATGCTCTGGTAACCAACACCGAGTGCGTGACCGCTAAATGCATAGGTGAACATCGCCCCGAATGCCTTGTTGTCGACGTTGCTGTTGCCCTCGTCGGTGGAGCGAGCGTAGCGCAGATCAGTTTTCAGCGATTGCTTGTCACCTAGCGGCAAGGTGTGCAGGACCGTGAAAATATGCTGCTTGTAGAAACCGTCTAGATTGCCGTAGTTGTAGCCGGTGGCTAGGTTGCTGTTCCACTTGTAGGTTGCTCCGGCGAAGTTGAATTCATCGCTATTCTGGGTTCCGCCGCCGCTGATAGCGCGGGCTGCGCCGCTGGTAATGCTGAGGTCTTCGCTATCGGATGAGTCGCGCTGGCTTACTTGTTTGAGCTGGCCGGCATCGAAGGTCAGGCCGGCAATCTCCAGCGAATTCAGGTGCCCGCCTTGAAAGGTCTGTGGCAGCAGGCGCGAATCGTTTGCTTGGACGGTTGGCAGTCGAGGTTGCAGCGTGCCCAGTTTCAGCACGCTGTTTGAAGCGCGCAGCTTCGCGGTTAAGCCCATCTCACCATATTCATCCTGCGCTGCACGAGGTGCTTCTTTGTTGCGTTTTAGAAGGCCCGTGCCTGAACGATCAGCGCTGGAGTCCAGCTTGAGACCCAGCATGCCGATGGCGTCGATACCCACGCCGACTGTCCCTTCAGTGAAGCCGGATTCGTAGCGCAGCAGGAAGCCCTGGGCCCATTCCTCCTGCTTTGACTGGCTAGCTGAGTCTTGGCGGAAGTCGCGATTGAAATAGAAGTTACGCGCTTCCAGACCGGCTTTGCTGTCTGCAAAAAATTCAGCGGAGGCTGGCTGGCTAAGACTGAGTACCCCAGTACTCACCGCGACTGCCAAGAGGGTCTTCTTCATTGTTGTTTCTCCATGCTCAGGGGGTTGGCATATCGGGGAGCCGTCGCTGTATGCCGTGCTCTCCGAATAGGGGCGGGTTCCTCTGCAGCCAATCTTCGGCTGGTCGTTATGCCTGTACGCCTGCAGGGTCTAGGTCGAGGAACCATTGCGGACTTTGGGGAAGATCAAACGGAACACGGTGAAGCTGCCTGGCAGGCTGCTGACCTCGACCGTGCCCTGATGCAGGCTCATGATCGAGCGAACAATTGCCAGGCCAAGCCCTGTTCCACCTTCGGCACGAGAGCGGCTGGTATCGACACGGTAGAAGCGTTCGAACAAATGAGGGATGTGTTGTGCGGGAATGCCAATCCCGGGGTTTTCCACCGAGAACGATACGGTTTCGCTGTGCTTTTCGATCAGCAACGAAATGTTTGCGCCGATGGGGCTATGTCGAATCGCATTGGACAACAGGTTTGAAATCGCGCGCTGCACCATCAGCCGATCACCGAAGGTTAGGCCTGCTCCGACAATGCTCAGGCTGATCTGCTTCTCTTCCGCGGAGATGCTGAACAGATCCACAACGCGTCTTGCCTCATCTTCTAGGGCAATCTTCTCGAAGGGAACCAGGGACGCCGGGTGGCTGACTTGAGCGAGAAACAGCATGTCGGAAACAATCCGGGTGACGCGCTCAAGCTCTTCTGTACAGCACTCCAGTACGGCTTTGTATTCCTCTGGCGGACGCTCTCTGGAGAGAGTTACCTGGGCTTTGCCCATCAGGTTGGTGATGGGCGAACGCAACTCATGGGCCAAGTCATCAGAGAATTGCGATAGCTGCTGAACGCCGCCATCAAGTCGATGCAGCATGAAGTTGATGCCGTGGGCCAGCGCGCTGAGTTCTTGTGGAAGCTTATCCACGGAAATTCGGTGGGTCAGATCCTGTGTGGAGATCAGCGATGCAACCTGGCGAAATTGCCGGAGCGGAGAAAGGCCTCGCTGCACGATCCACCATGCGCCCATGCCAATCAGCGCGAGCAGAAGAGGGAGTGCGATCAGTGTTGACTTGAGGTAGGCACTGAGCAGTGCTTCGTCGGCAGATCGATCAATTGAGAGTAAGACCCTGACGTGGTCGCCGTCGTTGAGCAGCATCACCTTGGATGCGGTCAGGAAGTTGTTTCCCTCAGTATCCGACCAGCTTTGGTAACTAGGGGTATCGCCTGCTGGTATGTTGGCAAGAATGGGCTCCCTGGATTTCTCACCCAGATTCAGGAGTAATTTGGTGCCTGACTTTTTCCCGTAGATCGTCAGGTGCAGGTTGTCATGCCCCATGACCAGATCCAGCAACTCGTGAGGTTGCTGGGCAATTGCATGTGCACTCATGTCTTCGGCGAGATTGTGCTGAATCTGCTCCAGTTTGCCGTCAAGACTCTGCTTGGCCAACGAGTCCAGCTCATGGGTAAGCGCGAAGTAGGCGAGTGCCGCTAGCAGAACAACCAGTGCCGCCCCCATCACGCTGACCGACAGGCCAAGGCGCATGGATAGACTGGCCGGCTTCATGCCCGTTCCTCAAGCACGTACCCAACACCCCTGAGGGTGTGGATCAGTTTGTTATCGAACGGATCATCAATTTTGGCGCGTAGCCTGCGGATGGAGACTTCGACGACGTTTGTGTCGCAGTCAAAATTCATATCCCAGACCAGCGAAATGATCTGGGTGCGCGATAGCACTTCCCCAGAGCGGCGCATCAGTAGGTGCAGCAACGCAAACTCTTTAGTGGTCAGGTCGATGCGCTGCTCACCACGGAACGCGCGGTGCCTCGCCGGATCAAGCTCAAGGTCGGCTACCCGCAGCACTTCCGGTACTGGAATTTGCTCGCTTCGCCGTAGCAATGTACGAATTCGCGCAAGTAATTCAGGGAACTCGAACGGTTTGACTAAATAATCATCTGCCCCCAAATCCAGGCCTTTAATTTTATCCACTAAGCGCCCGCGTGCAGTCAGCATTATCACGCGTGTACTGCTGTTACTGCGTATATGCTCAAGCACGCCCCAGCCATCAATTTCAGGCAGGTTTACATCAAGCACTACCAAGTCGTAAGCGTGTTGCCTAACAAGGTGGAGACCGTCCACGCCAGTGGCTGCCTTATCAACTACATAGCCACTTTCGCTTAAACCTTGGTGTAAGTATTCGGCAGTCTTGGGCTCGTCCTCGACAATAAGGATTCGCATAAAAATTCACCTTAAAATGTGCAGCCAGTATTTTTTAGATATTCTTTTGTTGTGGCTGCGGAGTGGTTTTAATTCTTTCATCGGCGGTCACGGATATGACCTACGGCTTTTCAGGTTGCTCCAAGGCTAAAGCCTGAAGCGGCTTTAGGGTCAAGCTGTAATGCCTATTTCGCATGGCTCCAAGGTGTTAAGCGACAACGTGTCGCAGTACTTGCCCTTATCCAAAACCCCCAACTTTTGACTGGCAGGGCTGCCCGGGGCGCTACACGCGAGGCAACCGCTATTTAACTGTGTTTGTTTCTAGTTGTTGCTGGGCGCTAAATCGCCTGCTCTCTTGAGCGCTGCCAATACTAATACAGGCCTACTTGGAAAGGTGCTGGATAACGTATTTGTAATTTTCCAGTCACCTTGCTGATAGGCGTGGAGCACTACATTCTGCCGGGAATTGGCTTTCTACTTATTTTCCCAAGTAATGATCCTCGATATCCCTCGGGATTAATAAATATAAAGGCCTTCATTATATTCCAGCAGAGTTAGTTCTGCGGAGGACTTTTAAGTGCATGTAAAAACAATGGCCGGACATGGAGTTGGAGTAGGTAAGTTCTGTGTGTTATCAGGGCTACTGGCTGCATTGTTAATTGCTCCAGTTCCAACAACTGCTGCCGAATCAACAAGGCAGTCAATAACGATTGATGAGGCGTTGGCGCAAGCGCTCACTGAGAACCAGGAGTTCGCTGCAGCACAATGGAATACAGGTATTGCCGAAGGTGCTCGTACTCAAGCTGGGCTGATCCCGAATCCTGAGTTGTCCTGGAGCGTTGAGGACACGCGCAGTGAGTCGCGCGTTACCAGCATTCAGGTATCTCAGCCAATTGAGCTGGGCGGCAAGCGTAGCGCGCGTATTGATGTGTCTGAGCGTGATCAGGACGCGGTGGCGATTGATCTGGAGCGTAAGAAAAACATCTTGCGCGCTGAGGTCATCCAGGCCTTTTACTCAGCCCTGCGTGCCCAGGAAGGACTGCAGCTTTCCACTCAGTCGTTAGACCTTGCCCGTCGCGGACTTCAGGTGGTCGAAGGGCGCGTAAAGGCCGGCAAGGCTTCGCCAATCGAAATTTCGCGTGCTCAGGTGCAGCTTTCGGAAATTCAACTGGAGCTGAATCGCGCACGCCTCAATCAAAGCAATGCCTACAAGCAACTGGCGCTCATAACGGGTGCCGAGACACCGAACTTCGCGCATGTCGAGGGTGATCTTGAGCGCCTGCCGTACCTGCCGTCGCAGGCTGAGATGCTTGCACGCATAACAGATACAGCGGACCTACGGCTGGCCAGCACGCACATCCAGCGTGCCGAGTCTTCCTTGGAACTCGAAAAGTCGCAGCGCATTCCAGACCTCACCGTCAGTGTTGGCAGCCAATACGACGAAGGGCTTGGCGAGCGCGTCAATTTGCTCGGCTTGTCGATGCCTATTCCGTTGTTCAACCGTAACCAAGGCAATGTGCTGGCCGCTGCTCAAGGAGCTGACCAAGCGCGGGATTTGCGCAATGCCGCAGAACTCCGCCTGCGCGCGGAAGCCCAGCAGGCATTTGAGCAGTGGGAAAGCGCTAGAAGTGAAGTCGACTCGATCAGCGGCACACTGCTGCCGACCGCGCAGCAAGCAGTAGAGGGCGCAGTACGTGGATTCGAGATGGGCAAGTTTGCCTTTATCGATGTACTCGATGCTCAGCGCACCCTCGTAAGCATGCGCTCCCAGTACCTGAATACCCTGGATGAAGCTATCTCGGCCTGGGTGAGCTTGGAGAAGATTTACGGCTCCCAACTCAACATCGAATTCAAAAAATAAGCATCTCTGCGCACCTACATAACGCCTTAGACGGTCGCGTCATGCGACATGAAGCCTCGCCTGCTTTCCTGGCGGCTGCATGTTTATTGAGCGCGTTTAGTCGCCGCCTGGGCATGAATCAAATTCAATACTTTTGATAATTTGGAGTTACCAATGGCATCAACAACTCCCAGAAAGCAGTGGCTGATGATTGTGGCTGTTGTCGTCATCGGTTTAGCCGTGGCGGGCCTGATTCTAAGTGGTAGCCCTGGTAAGTCCGGGGAGGAAGGCCATGGCCATGATGAGAGTCATGAGGATGTATCGGCTCACGCAGATCCCGAGCACCACGGGGAGGCTTCGGCCGACGAGCATGAAGAGGCCGATGAGCATGCAGATAAAGAGCACCATGAAACTGTAGAACCCACCAAGGGCGAGCATGGCGGCAAGCTTTTCACCGAGGGTGATTATGCGCTTGAAGTGACGATTTTTGAGGAGGGCGTAGAGCCTCAGTTCAGGCTCTATACCTACCTGGACGGCAAGCTTCTAAATCCTGCTGAAAGCACGGTGCAAGTGACCTTGTTGCGTCTTGGCCAACCTGCGCAAATCATCAATTTCAGCAAAGAGAATAACTACCTACGTGGCGATGCCGCGGTTGTAGAGCCGCATTCATTCCAGGTTTCCATCAGCGCCACGCACAGTGGCAAGAGCTATTCGTTCGGTTACGAGCAGGTTGAGGGCCGCGTGACCATGACGGATGCGCAGCTTGAGCAGGGTGGCGTCACGCTCGCCACTGCTGGTCCCGCGAAAATCGCCTCCACGCTGCAAGTGCTCGGCGAGGTTCGTTACAACGGTGACCGCACGGTTCAGGTGACCCCGCAACTTGCCGGGCGCGTCGACTCGGTGGCGGTTAGTGCTGGCGATACGGTCAGCAAGGGTCAGGTATTGGCCAAAATCTCCAGCCAGGCGCTGGCCGAACTGCGTGGCGAGCTACTGGCCGCCCAGCAACGCTCTGCGCTTGCCCGCACGACCTATGCACGTGAAAAGCAATTGTGGGAAGAGAAGATTTCCGCCGAGCAGGACTTCCTGCAGGCGCAAGTTGCCATGCAGGAAGCTGCTATCGCAGTGCAGCGCGTCCAGCAACAAATCGCTTCGCTGGGCGGTGCACCGGCCAAAGGCCAGAATCTCACCGAATTCGAGATTCGTGCCCCTATCGATGGCGTGATAACCAGCAAAAGCATCTCTGTTGGTGAAGTACTCAAAGAGGATTCCGCAGTCTTTACCGTCTCGGATTTGTCGACCGTATGGGTGGACTCAACCGTCGCGGCGAAAGACTTGGGCGTAATCGCCGAAGGGCAAAACGTTGTCGTGAGCTCCAGCGCATTCGCCGCCACGGCTAAGGGCTCCATTTCCTATGTCAGCGCTCTGGTTGGGGCGCAAACCCGCTCAGCGACTGCTCGCATCGTGCTAGCTAACCCAGATCGGCTATGGCGGCCTGGTTTGCCAGTGACGGTCGAGGTGATTGCCGAGGAGAACAACGTTCCCGTTGCAGTAGCGGTCGAAGCGATCCAGACCGTTCGCGATTGGCAGGTAGTGTTCGGCCGCTTCGATAACCAGCTAGAAGCTCGGCCTCTTGAGCTGGGCAAATCCGACGGCCGCTTCGTCGAGGTTATCTCGGGTCTGAAGGCGGGCGATCGATACGCGCTGAAGAACAGCTTCCTGATCAAAGCTGAGCTTGGCAAAGCCGGCGCGAGCCATGACCACTAATTCGGAGTCGAGCTATGAAACAAGTTACAGCTATTTTTCGCCCGATCCGGCTTGAGGCCGTCGAGCAAGCTTTGCATGCACTGCCACACCTGCCTGGATTTACCATCCTGCCCGCCCATGGTCATCCACGTGGCCACGGCAAGGATCACAGCTACATCGCCGACGAGTGGAACCCCGACGCCCATCAGCATCTCGTGCTGCTGGCGTTCTGTTCAGAAGAAGTTGCCGATGAGATCGTCCATGCCATCGAGAAGGCCGCCCACACAGGTGTACCCGGTGATGGAATCGTCGCCGTGGCCCCTTTGACCGACGCATTGCGCATCCGTACTGGAGAGCGCGGTGATGCTGCGCTTTAGGGGAAATTGACATGTACGAACGATTAATTCGCTTCGCCATCGACCAGCGCTGGCTAGTCTTGCTGGCTGTGCTCGGCATGGCAGCGTTGGGTGTTTACAGCTACCAGAAGTTGCCGATTGATGCGGTTCCCGACATCACCAACGTGCAGGTGCAGATCAATACCGAGGCAAAGGGCTACTCGCCACTGGAAACCGAGCAACGCGTGACCTTTCCGATTGAATCGGTAATGGCTGGGCTGCCCAACTTACAGGAAACGCGTTCAATCTCACGTTACGGGTTGTCGCAGGTCACCGTCATTTTCGAAGACGGCACAGACATCTACTTCGCTCGTCAGTTGGTGAATGAGCGGATACAGGAAGCGCGTGGAAATCTACCCAGTGATCTGTCGCCGAGCATGGGGCCAATCGCTTCTGGTCTGGGCGAGATCTACATGTGGACCATCGAGGCGCAAGACGGTGCGAAGAAGCCGGATGGCAGCACCTATACACCGATGGATCTGCGTGAGATTCAGGACTGGATCGTCAAGCCGCAACTGCGAACCGTCAAAGGTGTTACCGAGATCAACACCATTGGCGGTTATGCCAAGGAGTTCCAGGTTTCACCCAAGCCGGAGCGCCTGGTCGCACATGGCCTCAGCCTGCAGGACATTGTGGTTGCGTTGGAGAGCAATAATGCCAACGTTGGTGCGGGCTACATCGAACGCAGCGGCGAGCAGTACCTGATCCGCGCTCCGGGACAAGTCGGCAATATCGCTGACATCGCCAACATCATCATCAAGAACACCGATGGTGTTCCTGTGCGCATCGGTGATGTGGCCGAGGTTGGCCTGGGTAAGGAGCTGCGCACCGGTGCCGCTACTGAGAACGGCCAGGAGGTGGTGCTCGGCACTGCCTTTATGTTGATTGGTGAGAACAGCCGCTATGTATCGCAGGCTGTCGACCAGCGCATAAAGGAGATCAATCGCAACCTGCCGAAAGGAGTCATAGCGAAGACGGTCTATGACCGCACTGTATTGGTCGATAAGGCCATCAATACGGTGAAGAAGAATCTGATCGAAGGCGCTCTGCTGGTTATCGCTATCCTGTTCCTGTTCCTGGGTAACATTCGGGCGGCCCTCATCACCGCAATGGTGATTCCGCTGTCGATGCTGTTCACCTTTACGGGCATGGTCAGCAACAAGGTCAGCGCGAACCTGATGAGCCTTGGCGCACTCGATTTCGGCATCATCATCGATGGTGCCGTGGTGATCGTAGAGAACTGCGTGCGTCGTTTGGCTCACGCCCAGGCCGCAGCAGGCCGAACGTTGACCCGTAATGAGCGCTTCCATGAGGTGTTCGCGGCGTCGAAGGAGGCGCGTCGTCCACTGCTGTTCGGCCAACTGATCATTATGGTGGTGTACCTGCCGATATTTGCGCTGACCGGCGTGGAAGGCAAGATGTTCCACCCAATGGCGTTCACCGTGGTGACAGCCCTGTTCGGAGCCATGATCCTCTCGGTGACATTCGTCCCGGCAGCTGTTGCACTGTTCCTCAATGGCAACGTCAGTGAAAAAGAAAATCGGCTAATGGCCTGGGTCAAGCAAGGCTACGCGCCGTTGCTAGATTGGGTCATGGTCAGCAAGCCGTTAGTGCTGACCATTGCGACAGTCATCATGGTGCTTTCTGGTTTAGCTGCTTCGCGGATGGGCAGTGAGTTCGTGCCGAGCCTGGATGAGGGCGATATCGCTTTGCATGCCCTGCGTATTCCTGGCACTAGCCTTTCGCAAGCAATTGAAATGCAGGTGCAACTCGAACAACGAATCAAATCCTTTGCCGAGGTTGATACGGTGTTCGCCAAGCTTGGAACCGCTGAAGTCGCAACCGATCCAATGCCGCCGAACGTGGCGGACAACTTTGTCATGCTAAAGCCGCGCGACCAGTGGCCCGATCCTGATCGCAGCAAAGCCGATTTGGTTGCGGCGATGCAGGAGGCGGTTGAACAGGTTTCCGGCAACAACTATGAGTTCACTCAGCCCATTCAGATGCGCTTCAACGAGCTGATCTCCGGCGTACGCAGTGACGTCGCAGTGAAAGTGTTTGGCGATGACATGGATGTGATGAACGAGACCGCCGAGCAAATCGCTGAGGTGCTGGAGGGTATTCCAGGAGCAGCTGATGTGAAGGTCGAACAGACCACCGGTCTGCCGATGCTCAGCGTACAAATCGACCGTGAGAAAGCCGCACGATTCGGTTTGAATGTCTCGGAGATTCAGGACGCCATTTCCACCGCCATCGGCGGGCGCGAGGCGGGTGCACTGTTTGAAGGTGACCGGCGTTTCGATATCCAAGTTCGCCTGGCGGACGAGTGGCGCAATGATGTCGACAAGATCCAGCAGCTGCCTATTCGTCTGGCCAATGGCGATGGGCTGGATGGCCCAGGGTTTGTGCGCCTGGCTGATGTGGCGAGCGTGGTGTCCGCACCGGGGCCGAACCAGATCAGCCGTGAAAGTGGCAAGCGTCGCGTGGTGGTCACCGCCAACGTTCGCGGCCGCGATATTGGCTCTTTTGTCGCCGAGGCCGAGAGCAAGATCGCCCTGGCGGTTAGCGTCCCTACAGGCTACTGGACGACCTGGGGCGGCACCTTCGAGCAGCTTCAGTCGGCAGCCAAGCGCCTGCAGATTGTCGTACCGGTCTCGTTGCTGCTGGTGTTCACGCTGCTCTTCATGATGTTCGGCAATGTCAAAGATGGCCTGCTGGTATTCACCGGCGTGCCCTTCGCGCTGACCGGCGGGATCATGGCCTTGTGGCTGCGTGATATTCCGCTCTCGATCTCTGCGGGGGTGGGTTTCATTGCGTTGTCGGGTGTCGCGGTACTCAACGGCCTGGTGATGATTTCCTTTATTCGCAGTTTGCGTGAGAACGGCATGGGGCTGGACGAGGCTATTCGTGAAGGCGCGTTGACTCGTTTGCGGCCGGTGCTGATGACTGCTTTGGTTGCGTCTCTGGGCTTTATTCCAATGGCCACTGCCATCGGTACGGGCGCAGAAGTTCAGCGCCCTCTGGCGACGGTGGTGATTGGCGGAATCCTGTCTTCAACCGTGCTGACGCTGCTGGTTTTGCCATTGCTCTACCGCTTGGCCCATCGTCTGCGCTAAGTTCACAGCGCTATTCGTGTGCAACTGAAAAGCCCCGCTCTTGAGCGGGGCTTTTTGCTTACCGTAAATACCGCTCAATGTGGGCGGTGACTGTGCCTGTGACGTCCTCAGCGGCTTTTTTTACGCCAAATAAGAATCGGAACTGCCCGGATGTAGACAAGCTCACCCACCAACTCAACCAGCGTCTGGGTGATGACCGCTGCGGCTGCAAGCCCCCGTATTTCTTCAGGCAATGCCAGGGCCAGCGGAAGAACCACCAACGAGTTACGTGTGGAGGTACTGAAAGTAACCGCTCTCGCCGTCGAGGCGGGCAGTTTATAAGCTCTTGAAGCCAGTGCGCCCACTACGGGGGCCAAAAGCATGAAACCGATGTACACCGGGATCACCGGTAAAAGCTGGTCGATATCACGAACCACCGGCGAGATTTGCGACCCAACCACCGCAATGAGAACTGCCGCCATCGCAGGGACTGGCATCCATGCCCATACGGTGTTCCAGCGACCTACGAACCGTGAGCGCTTAGCCAAGGCTGCTGTAGCAACCGCGAGCAATAAAGGCACGACAATCAGTGCGAGAAAGGCTTCAGCGAAAGGCGCTATCGAGATAACGACTCGGGATTGCTCCCCTAGCATGAAAGCCAAGTACACAGGCAACAGCACAAGCTGCAACAGCAAGAGGATGGGGGTTGCTGCAAGAATCGCACGCGAGTCGCCTTTGCCAATGTGAGTAAAGACCACCACGTAGTCGATACACGGGGTGAGCAAAACTAGAAGAGCGCCTATTAGGATTGCCGGGTGTTCTGCGAGCCCTCTGGTGAGTGCCCATACCAGCAGTGGAATCAGTACGAAATTGGCGATAAGCAAGGCTGACATGAAGCGTTTGTTGCTAAGACTTTTGCGGAGATCAAGAAAGGGAATTTGCAGAAACATCGCGTACATCAGCACGGCGATAGTCGGGGTCACTAATGCGTTCAGGCTCTGCGCCGCTGCAGTAGCTATTAACCCACCGATTGCCGCTGCAATGACCGCGACGAAATAGATCGGTATCTGGTTTTGTTCAAGTGCATCCCTACTCATAGCATCCTCAAGGATGAAAAACGTCAGCTTACATGAGGAAGCGAAAAGCGTGGCGATCCTCTTGGATGGCTTGAATCATGAAAGATTGAGATGGGCACGGCGTCTGGCTATTGAGTGGGTATCTGCTGACGGTGCAAGGGCGCGGTATTCAAATGACACCGTGTTCTAGCATCGGGGTGATAGCCGAGTGCCTTTGCAGATATCAGGCAGATCAATCTAAGGAAATTCTGAAGAAGACTTCCTGATTTTGGCAAAATGCCCGGATTCCACCCGCCGAGTTTTCCGATGAAGCAGATGACCTTCGCCGACGCCGAGTACGCAGGCAAGCGCAAGCAGACCCGCAAGGAGTTGTTCCTGATCGAGATGGATCGGGTGGTGCCGTGGAAGGGTTTGGTCGCTCTGATCGACCCGCATTATCCCAAGGGTGAAGGCGGTCGTCCGGCCTATCCGCTGATGGCGATGCTGCGCGTACATCTGATGCAGAACTGGTTCGGCTACAGCGATCCAGCGATGGAGGAAGCGCTGTACGAGACCACCATTCTGCGCCAGTTCGCGGGGCTTAGCCTTGAGCGCATTCCCGACGAAACCACGATCCTCAACTTCCGTCGCTTGCTGGAGAAACACGAACTGGCTGCCGGCATCCTGGCCGTGATCAATGGCTACCTGGGCGACCGGGGTTTGTCGTTGCGCCAAGGCACCATCGTCGATGCCACGCTGATCAATGCGCCAAGTTCGACCAAAAACAAGGATGGCAAACGCGATCCGGAAATGCACCAGACCAAGAAGGGCAACCAGTACTACTTCGGCATGAAGGCGCATATAGGCGTTGATGACGAGTCCGGCCTGGTGCACAGCGTGGTGGGAACGGCAGCCAACGTTGCAGACGTTACCCAGGTCGACAAACTGCTGCACGGCGAGGAAAACATGGTGGGGGCCGATGCGGGTTATACCGGCGTGGAGAAGCGCCCGGAACATGAAGGCCGTGAGGTGATCTGGCAGATCGCGGCCCGTCGTAGTACGTACAAGAAGCTGAGTAAGCGCAGCGCGCTGTACAAAGCCAAGCGCAAGATCGAGAAAGCCAAGGCCCAGGTGCGTGCCAAGGTCGAGCATCCGTTCCGGGTGATCAAGCGCCAGTTCGGCTATGTGAAGACACGCTTCCGAGGCCTGGCGAAGAACACGGCACAGTTGGTGACATTGTTCGCGCTGTCGAACCTGTGGATGGTGCGCCGGCATTTGCTGACGAATGTGGGAGAGGTGCGCCTGTAATGTGGGAAAAGGCCGCTGCGAGGTTATCGCGGCGGCCAGAAACACTGAAATGAGCGGGTGATCTGATCGTTTTTGATTGGTTTGCCGCTTTCAAAATCGGCGGGGGCTGAAGTCGGCCCGAAATACATGGCTACTTCAGAGCATCCCTAAAGGCCTTCACCGGTATCATTTTGCCCTTCTTGCTACACGCTGACAGCGATGGCTTGTTGCAGATATGAATGACTTGCGGAAGAGAAGAGTTAGTTGTCTAGCTTGGAGGTTTAAACTCCCAGTGAATCTTTCTTATTATTAAAGATTAAATAAAAAAAGCGCCCCGAAGGGCGCTTAGGGTACACCTCTTTCCAAAGGAGCTCGGGAGCTTCTAGAGGTGAACATCGTTCGGAAGTGAGCGGTTAGTCAGCGTTGGTTTCTTTTTTAAGATCGGTATTGGTCCGATCTTGGTTGCTGGTCTTAACCTTTAGTTCGTCCGCCGGTTTGGCAGCAGGCTCAGTTCCGTGAATTCGTTTTTGATCTGCTCGAAATTTTGCCTGAGCTTTCATTGAGCGATCATAGCCATCTTCTGCATAAGACTGTGTGGAGCCGACAAGAAGTACTGATCCAATAACTAGGGCTTTCAACATCTTCATAAGGCAGGCCTCGTAAAATTCAATTATTAGCTTGTCGAGGTTCATGGACAAGTTCTGCAAGTTCGAGTGAATTTTACGGAGGTGAAGCTAACAGCAGCGTGAGCCCAACATTACATTCTTGAAATCTAATAACTGCCTATCTTGTTATGCATGAGCGGGCAGTGCTTTTAGAGCCCGCCCGCCCATCCATTTTTAGAGCACGCTCAGTGGGTACTCGACGATCAGACGAACCTCGTCCAGATCCGACTCGTAATCCGTTGCGCGGGTAGTCATCTGGCGAACACGGAAGGACATCTCTTTCAGTGAGCCCGTTTGGACGACGTACTTGGCTTCGATGTTGCGTTCCCAGCGCTTCTGGTCAGTCAGCGGGTTGCCATCGGCATCACGACGCATATACACACTGTTGGCGTCGGAATAGTCCGCATCTGTACCCAGCGCATAGCGCGTCATGAAGGTCAGTCCAGGAACGCCATAGCTGGCCATATCTAGGTCGTAGCGCAGCATCCAGGACTTCTCTTTCGGCGAGTTGAAGTCGCTGTACTGAATAGAGTTGTCGAGGAAGATGGAATCAGACTGGCGCAGGTAGTCGAAATCATCGTCGCCGTTGTTGCGCTGGTGCGACAGGGCAACGCTGTGTGCACCGAACTGCACACCCACTTTGCCGCTGTAAATGTCGTTATCGAACTCACCCAACAGCTGCTGGCCGTCATCAACAGCTTTGTAGTAGTTCAAGCCACCGAACAAGGAAACACTGTCGGTCAGCGGGTAGGTGAAGGACGTACCGGCATAGTGCTGCTTCCAAGCATCCTTGAGTTGGCTGCTATAGAGACTAAAGCTCAGGTTGTCATTTAGCGAATAGTCACCGCCGAAATAGGCAACCCATGGAGACGCGACAGAGCCCGCATAGAAGGTTGCGAACTCATCACGCATGGTGCTGACCTGCGGCTGGCTCATGGCATGCAGGCGGCCACCCTGAAGGGTCAAACCATCAAAGCTTGTGTTCTCAACCGTAACGCCGCGAAAGCTTTCCGGTAGCAGGCGGGAGTCACCGTAGTGAACCACCGGCGTCATGGGGAACACATCACCCACTTTGACAACGGTGTCGAATAGCCGGGCTTTTACTGCACCACCCACTTTGGAGTAGTTATCTTCGGCTTCACCATCACTATTTACCGGCAGCAGATTAACAGTACCACCTGGGCCATATCGACCATCCCCGGTATCCAGTTTAAGGCCGAGCATGGCGAAGGCATCAATACCAAAGCCTACGGTGCCTTGGGTAAAGCCCGACTCGAACTGGCCAATGATCCCGTGTGCCCAAGCTTCAGTATAACCATTGTCAGTGTTGCTCGACTGACCTTTACGAAAGTCACGATTCATGTAGAAGTTACGGTTGAGAATATTGAAACTGCTACCTTCTACAAAACCTTCGGCTTGCTCTTCTGCGGCCGCCATGAGCGGAGCTGCACTGACAATCGCCGAAAATACTGCAAGGGATAGTTTGGTTTTATTAAGCACTTATTGCTCCTTTATAATTGGCAGTTATTAGTCTAGTTTTCGCCATGGCGTTCTTATAGGTATTGCACCCTCAAGCGCTCTGCGCCTTTGGGGAGCTGAGCCCTATCCTTGCAAGCTGAAGATAACTTGAAGATGATTGGAAAATTACAATTCTGTAATCTTCACAAGGCGGCAATGAAAGTTGTCTTAAAGCGACATTTGAATTCAGATTTTCAATAGAATCCGACGGGTAGGTCGAGAGAGCTCCAGCCTTGATCAGGCCGAATGTTCATGACTGCCAGCTCATAGGACGGTGCACTCAGATAGATCGATAGCGCCGGGCTGATGTGACAAGCCGGCTGGGGGTGACGCCGGTTGATCTTGTTTGGATGCTCGTAAGCGTCCACCCGAATCACCTTGCGTGATTCGGGCATGCTGCTCACTCCCGCCGTGTAAGCCAGCATTTCGCTGACGAGCTGGAGCTGGCAGGCGCACTGCGTATATTCCAGCTCATGGCAGTAATGGTGCATGAAACTGTGACCGCATGGGTGTGAATAGCCATGGGCTCAGCGCTTACCAGACGAAGAGTTGGTTGATGCGACCAAGAACCTAGCAAGGTGCGATTACTACAGCGGCTGAGAGTTTCCGTAGTTAAAGCCATTTGCCGCCAAGGTTGCCCAGCGGCGCTGACGGTGGGCGTAGAACAGGCGCGCAAATAGCCAGACGAACGGAGTGAGGACGCCCGCCTTGATGGTCACGCTATCTCGGTAAAGCGTTCCGCCGTTGACCTCTTGTGCCGTAATGAGGTGATCCCACTTGCTGATCAGCGGGCTGTAGCCGTTGTCTCTTAGCATGAAAATCTGAGCATTTTCCGTCTGCGGGTATGTAATCACAATCGCCTGACGGCCAATGGGAAGTACGCCGAATAACTTCAGCTTGACCCAGTAAGTGCCCTCGCTCCAGGTGCCAGGAAACTCAACGGGAGTCAGCGGGCTGAAACTCAGCAACGGTGATGCAACCTGATGCAGCAGACGTGGCGTGCGCACCTGGGCGATCACCTCTGCCAGTGAGCATGGCAGCTGGGTAGAGATATCAATTTGCATGGGCGCAATCACCGACCGGATTGAGTTTACTTGTCATCGGCAAGCAAGGTCTGTGGTTCTTCGGGAACCGGCATGGGCTTGAAAGCACTGACCCTGGAGCGGCCTGTATTGCCGATAGGCACCCAGATTTTGGAGAACAGCAGGGCCGCGAAAATACGTGGTAGTTGCCCCGCGACCTCGCGGTAATCGCCGGTCTGCCAGCCGAGCACAAGCATCAGCCAGTGTGACCCAGCATGCAGCACGGGTTGGCGTTGGGTCAGGATGTGCGCGCGCTCTAACCATTGAAAGGCATCTGCGCTGCGCTGTTCCTGCATGGCCTGCCGGGCCTGCTGAAAGGCTTGTTCAATTGCGAGTTGCAATGCTGCTTTCATCTTCAATCCTCCGATCCTACTTTTTAAGCAGGCGCAGGCCGTTGAACACCACCAGCAGGCTGACGCCCATGTCGGCAAAGACGGCCATCCACATCGTCGCCTGCCCCGTTAGGGTAATGGCGAGAAACAGGGCCTTGATCCCTAACGCCAGCACGATGTTCTGCTTGAGGATGACGGCGGTCTGTTGAGACAGGCGGATGAAGGCCGGGATCTTGCGCAGGTCGTCATCCATCAAGGCCACATCCGCAGTTTCGATGGCCGTGTCCGTGCCGGCGGCGGCCATGGCGAAACCGATTTCAGACTTCGCCAGCGCCGGCGCATCGTTGATGCCATCGCCGACCATCCCTACAACGTAGCCGCGCGCCTGCAATGCTTCAATGGCCTGCAATTTGTCGACTGGCAGTAGGTTGCCGCGTGCCTCGTCGATGCCTACCTGCTGTGCAATCGCATCTGCGGTGTGCGGGTTATCGCCGGTCAGCATTGTGGTCTTCACGCCAAGCGCATGAAGCTCCTCAATTGCCTGGCGGCTGGAGCCCTTGACGGTATCGGCAACGGCGAACAGGGCAATGGCACGCTGCGGATTGCACAGCACCACCACTGTTTTACCTTGGCGTTCGAGACGCTCCAGCGTCGCTTCCAGCTCGGGTGAGCAGAGGCCAAGCTCTTCCACCAGGCGGTGGTTACCCAGGTGGAAATCTATGCCTTCGATGGTGCCTCGAACACCTCGACCCAGTAGGGCTTCGAATCCCTCAACGGCAGCAAACGTCAGGCCATTCTCAGTGGCATGCGTGGCTATTGCCTGCGAAACCGGGTGGTCAGAGCGACTGGCGAGGCTGGCAGCATGAGTACGGTAGAGTTCTGAATCCTGTTCAACCAACGGCATGTAATCGGTCTGTACCGGCTTGCCATGAGTAATGGTTCCGGTTTTGTCGAGTGCCAGGAAGCCAAGCTTGCCACCGATTTCCAGATAGACGCCGCCTTTGACCAAAATGCCTTTACGCGCCGCCGCTGCCAGGCCACTGACAATGGTGACGGGCGTCGAGATGACCAAGGCGCAAGGGCAGGCGACCACCAGCAGCACCAAGGCACGGTAGATCCAGTCGTACCAGGGCTCGGCCATGAAGAGTGGCGGCACAATGGCGATAGCTAGGGCGAATAGGAATACGACAGGGGTGTATACCTTGGCGAATTGATCGACAAAGCGCTGGGTCGGCGCACGTGACCCCTGCGCCTCTTCGACCGCGTGAATGATACGTGCCAGCGTGGTGTTGGCAGCGGCGGCTAGGACGCGGTACTCCAGGGAGCCGGCTTCGTTGATGGTTCCTGCAAAAACCGGGTCGCCAATGATTTTCTCTACGGGCAGGCTTTCCCCCGTGATGGGCGCTTGGTTGATGGTGGAGTTGCCGGAAGTAACCTCGCCGTCGAGACCGATTCGTTCGCCAGGTCGAACCCTGACCAATGCGCCTACGGCGATGGTCTTAACGTCAACGTCCAGCCATGTGCCATCGACCTGCTGCACCGTGGCGCGCTCAGGGGTCAGATCCATCAGGCCACGGATGGCATTGCGAGCCCGATCCAGCGACTTCGCTTCGATCAACTCGGCGACAGAAAAGAGGAACATGACCATGGCCGCTTCTGGCCATTGCCCAATCAGCACCGCACCGGTCACCGCGATACTCATCAGCGCATTGATGTTCAGGTTGCGGTTCTTCAGCGCGATCCAGCCCTTTTTATAGGTCGTTAGGCCGCACAGCAGAATGGCGAGCAGCGCCACGCCAGCCACAACCCACTCTGGCGCAAGCTCGGCAAAGTGGATCACTTCCGCCGATACGGCGGCCACGCCCGAGAGCGCCAAGGGCCACCAGGCTTTCTTGTGCGGGGTGCCTTGTGCTTCTTCGCTTGCTGTTGCTGAACCCTCAACCACTGGCGTGAAACCAAGCTCGCGAATCGCTGCCAGTGCTGCTGGCAGCGCTTCTGCTGTGTGGCTGAGCGTCAGTACACGTTGAAGCAGGTTGAACTCCAATGCACTGATGCCGGGTAGCGAGGTCAGCTTGTCGCGGATGAGCTTTTCTTCAGTTGGGCAGTCCATCTGTTCGATTTTGATGCGGGCTTGCCCTTCAGCAGATAGCGGTTCTGCCTGCATTCCCAGGGACGAGATCGCCGCTTCGATAGGCGCGGTCGAAGGCAAGCTGTGCCATACCCCAAGAATCCGATTGATCAGGTTGAAGTCGAGCTTATCTATGCCTGCCAGCTTGCTCAGCTTGTCCTGAATCAGCGACTGTTCGGTAGGGCAGTCCATTTGTTCAATACGGAAACTGCTGAGCCTGGAGCCAACCATGGCATTTACCGTTGTAGTTGCCGTGGCCGAGCACTTAAACGCGCCGCTGGGGTCACAGCAGACATCCTTTGAAACCGCTTCAGGTTTTTGTTCATCACTGCAGCAACCAGCCATGGGGGTATCCTTATTGGTCAGTGCTGTAGAGTGAACACCCTGAAGCCACTACAGGGTCAAGAGTTTGTAGAAGGGGTATTTCATGAAAATTGGAGAGCTGGCCAAGCTTGCCGATTGCCAGGTTGAAACGGTTCGCTATTACGAGCGTGAAGGGCTGTTGCCGACACCGGCTCGCAGCGAGGGCAATTATCGTCTTTACAGCAGTGAGCATCTTGAGAGGCTTACGTTTATTCGTAATTGCCGAACACTGGACATGACCCTGGACGAGATCAGAAGCTTGTTGGCGCTGATGGATCGGCCAGAGGGGAACTGTGAGGGTGTGAATAGCTTAGTGGATGAGCACATCGAGCATGTGCAAGCGCGAGTGACCAGCCTGCTGGCACTGCAACAACAGCTGGTTGAGTTACGCCACCGTTGCGCCTCTGAGCGGGGTGTAGACGAGTGTGGAATTCTTCAGCGGCTGAACACCACTGGCGGAGTCAGTGCACTTCCAGATGATGGCCATACCCACGTTGGGAAAAGCCATCGCCACTAAACAATGCGCCACCGCCTGCAGTACTCGGCACGAGACATTGCAGGCGGTGGTGCGGGTTCGTTTGTTTACAAACTGCAAGCGCTTATTTGCTTTGTTCGATTTCAGCTTTAACCAGATCAATCAGTGGCTGTGCACCAAAGCTCAGGAGCGGCTTGCCATTCACAAAGAACGTGGGCGTCTGGCGCACGGCAGCAGCTTGGGCATCCTGGGCGTCTGTTTTAAGCGTTTCGGTGATATCGGTAGCCATCATCTCTGCGCGGGCCTTTTCCACATCTAAGCCTGCAGCTTCAGCAGCCTCCCAGGCTTTGAGCACCTGAGGGTCACTGTGCCATTGCGGTTGAGCCGCGATGATTGCCTCCAGAACCGGCTCATAGACCCCCTGCTTACGCGCAGTTTCAAGGATTCTTGCCGCTGTTTCAGAGCCTTCATGGAAGAGGACGTAACGCAGCACCAAGCGCACATCTTTCGGGTTCTCAGCCAGGATCTGCTTAACCAGTGGAAAGAAGGCACGGCAGGCTTCGCAGGACGGATCGAAGAACTCAACAATGGTTACTGGCGCATTAGCGGCACCGATAACTGGCGAATGGAAGCGCACCAAGGAGCTGGTTGCCGGGGCCGCTGGCGGAGTTTCTTCGCTTGCCGAATATCGATCATAAACGAATGCCGCAGCAGCGAAGCCGAGCGCAGTAAGAATGCTGATGACGAGGACGATTGCACGTCTGCTCATAGGGAAGACCTCCGGCGGATGAGAACAAGAAGAACAGCGATAAGGGTGAATGCACCCAGCGAAAGCAGTGGCAGCGGTATGCTGCCGAAAATCATCATGTCAGCGCTGGAGCATGATGGTCCTGCACCACAGGGCTTGATGCTCTCCGGGATGATCCCGAGGTAGAGCAGGCTGTGGTAAAGCGCGATGAGCCAACCCACGACGGTAACTGGCAACGCATAGCGCCAGACGCCGAAATCTGAGATGTAGCAACCAGCGGCCAGAATCACGACCAGTGGGAACATGAATGCGCGCTGGAACCAGCAGAGAACGCAGGGTGTTTTCCCCATGACCTCGCCGATGAACAGCGCGGCTAAAGTTGAAACAAGCGCAATACCCCAGGCCATAAGTAGCAGGCCCCAGGGGTTGATAGCGCGAGTGTTTGTCTCTGCTTCCTTCATGGTTGATACCTGCCCTCGACTGAGGTGGATGGCGCGGAAACTAGCTTTGGCGCGATACCGCTTGTGGTGACGTCTTGAGCCCGTGCATCTGCCATGCCCATAACCATCAACGAGATGGCGAACAGCGATAAGAGCGCCGGGCGGCGTAGGTGCACGGACAGAGCCACGAACCCGCGAGGAGAAAGCGATTGCATAAGTTGATCCTGGATTGCAGTGGTCTTTGGCCGCAATGCGGTTTTGTCTAGATCACGCGTCTGGATCGTGGAGGGCGCTCAATCAGGTAGATAGGGCGAACTGGCGTAGCTTGATCCGAAATAGCCGCAAGTGCGTTGTTTTCTGCTTGGGCAGGCAGGGTAAGCAACGGCCCGAGGTAAGGGGTTTCATGCACATGGTCAGCAGTCACCGGCGAGTGCCGATGATCTTCACACCATGAGCAAGAGGGGGCTGTATCTGTGGACAAACTACTGTGCGTGGATTCGCTTTTGAATCCCGCTTGCGGCTCTGTACCCGTCAACAAGGAAGATGTATGCCAGACCATGACCAGCAGTAATGCCAGGCTCAGTGCAAGTACTGCTTGAGTTGTAATAGTACGGCTGGGCATCGTTGATGTCGGTAGGCATTAAGTGGGGGAGGGAGGTTTGATCCTAGCCTCATTGAAAATACGGTCGTCGTACGAATTGTCCCGCATGAGATCACTCTCAGGTGGGCGGCACAAGCACCATAGGCATCGCATAACCTTTTAAAAGGTGACGCGCCCAAAGGGCTAATTACACAGTGCACGGCGGCTGTTAACGATGGTTCCTTGCTGATTATATGGAGTGAGCAAGCAGGCTTTGAAGAAGGAAAACCCACACTAGCTGAGCGTGCGGATCAGGTGCAGTGCTACTAGATGACTAGGGTAGAACCAGTAGCCCCAGCGCTTGACCGGCCAGATCCTGAAATGGCGCGTTCGGCGCAGTAGCCATAGCCCAATTAAGGGCGCCGCGAACGCTGTGGCCAGGATCAGCAACGTATAGGGCTGCAACTCCCACTCCGCGAGCCAGCGGTTACGGCTGTTGGCCAGTACGCAAAGTGCGGCTGGCAATAGCCAAACCAGACCAGGGCGTTGCATGGCCAGCAACAATGCTGCCGGCAACAGCGCACCGAAAATCCCGTACATCAGGCGTTCTTGAATCAGCACTGCCAGGCTCACTCCGGCCAGAGCCAGAATAAGGCCATCGCGGCCACGATGGTGTGCGCCCCAGACGATAAGCAGGCCCAGCAGCAGCGAGGGCCGTGCTACTGTCGCTGGAAAGCAGGCGATAGGGCAACTCCGAGATCACGGCAAACGCAACCATCCAGCCCAAATAACGAACGTTGTCATCGGTGTACAGTGCTCCCGATTGCGAGCGCGCCACATTGGCTGCAATGCCCAGGCAGAACAGCGGGAACGCTAAACGACCGACGATAAACAGCCATTCGGCTTCAGGCCAAACGTAGCGCAAGTGATCCAGCAGCATCGTCAGCATCGCCAGCCACTTGATCAGATCCAGGTTGGCGTCGCGTGCATGCGGGCTCACCCGAACCACCCAAGCGTCAGCGCAGCCAGCAGCAGGTAGCGAGTGGCCTTGGCCAGCGTCACGACTAACAGGAAGCTCCAGAACGGTTCGCGCATGACACCGGCTACCACGGTAAGTGGATCACCAATGATCGGTACCCAACTGAGCAGCAGCGACCAGCGACCGAAGCGGTGATACGCCTGCTGGACCCTTTCCAGCTTGCCTTCGCTGACGGGAAACCAGCGCTTGTGCCGGTAGTGCTCGATGGAGCGACCCAGCAGCCAGTTCAGCACCGAGCCCAGCACATTGCCCGTGGTGGCCACCGCCAGTAGTGTCCATGCTGTATAGCGGTCAGTCAGCAGCAACCTGACCAGTACCGCCTCCGACTGCATGGGCAGCAGCGTGGCGGCACCGAAGGCTGTGAGGAACAGACCGAAATAACCGGATAACTCCCACATCGGCTAGGCGTTCAGGCCGATCCAACCGTGGAAACCGACGTAAATCCCCACGCCGATGATCAGCAAGCTGGACAGGTAAGGGGCGCGACGCGCTACAGCGCCAAGCCACGGCCAGCGACTGGAGGCTTGGCGAGCGCCGATAGCGGCGGCAGCGCCAACGGTGACCAGAGTGATGGCCAAACCAATGCTGAAGCACAACACCAGTACGGCTCCCAGCGCAACTTCCTTCACTTGCAGGCAGAGCAGCAGCACGGTGATTGCGGCCGGACACGGAATCAGCCCTCCCGTTAGGCCGAACATGATGATCTGACTGGTGGTGACGTTAAGGCTGCTGAAGCGTTTGCGGATGTCGTTGGCGTGCGCCCGTTCATGGGCATCTTGATAGCCCTCCAGCGACAGTTCCAGTTCCTCCTGCTCAGCATGCTCATGACCGTGGCTGTGCTCGCGGAACTCCAGGTCATAGTCGTGGGAATGACCGGTATGGCCCAGGCTAAGCCGTGCAGTGAAGTCATGGGGCTCAGGAATCTCGACCAGTGATTCCAGATAGCCTCCTCGGTCTACGAACCAGAATTGTTCGGTCTGGCCATCGGGCCGGGTAGCCAGCAGGCTCACTTCAATAGCCGACCAGGTATGGCCACTCAAGGACTTCAGCCGCCAGCGTGGTGGAACTCCTTCTTCAAAGATCGACAGCTCGATACACCCATGCCCGGTATCGATGCGATGGGTTTCATCGTGTTGGTGATGGTCATTGCCCTCCTCGAAGCGCCACATCTGCTCGCCACGCCAAGTGCGCCAAAGCATCCACAAGGCGATAGTGATAATGATCGCTGCGGACGCGAGCTGGAAATAAGGCTCGGTGGTTTCGGCATCCAGGCCTTGTCCTAGGTACATGCCAGCCATGGCCACTAGCCAGACCACGGCTGTGTGCGAAAGCGTTGCAGCAAGACCCAGCAGAATGGCCTGCTTCACCGAGCCACGAATGGCCACGATAAATGCCGCCATCATGGTTTTTGAATGCCCTGGCTCCAGGCCATGCAAGGCACCGAGCAAGATGGCACTAGGGAAATACAGCCAGGCCTGCGAGGCCCCCTGTTGCAGCAGTTCGGCGAAGCTCGACATGGGAAGAGGCCTAGAGGTACTTGGTGATTTGCTTGAAGTCTTCGAGTGATGCGCGCTCGCCTATTGCAAGTGCTTCGACCGTGTGTTCCAGGCAGTGGTCGATATGGTCTTGGATCAGCACACGCTTGGCCTGGCAGACGGCTTTCTCTACGGCATGCAACTGCTGAGCGATGTCGACGCAGGCACGGCTGTCTTCGATCATGGTGACGATGCTGCGCAGGTGGCCCTCCGCACGCTTCAACCTTTTGATGATGTCGCCATGACTTTGGTGCTGGTGGCCGTGTTCGTGATCGCTCATACCTTGAGTCTCGTGCGTCGATGAATTACGCTCGCATGCTATCCCCCTGGGGGGGATATGGTCAAACCGACCACCCCTCCAGAAAAGCCACCCGCTTAGGCATCGAAAGAACCACAACATGCTCACCAATCCCATCAGCACCAAGGTGATTTTTGCCCTTGCTCTCGCCATATTGATGGCTTGGGCTGGACATACCTCTGCGCTGTTTATGGGATCGAGCCAGCCTTCCTTGAGTGGCAATGACGGTGCTCATTCGCATGCGCATGGTGACGAGACGCTGGCCTGTGCTGCGTACGGTGATCACTGCCACTCGCCGCTGACCGCCGACCATCTACATGAAACACCACACCTGACTGCGCTGCTGAGCATCAGCACGCTGCCAGAACGTGCGCAGCCGATACCCGCCCCTCGCTACTCCATTCCTCCAAGCCCGATCTTCCTGATCGAGCGGCCACCGCGCGCCACATTTGTGCTCTGACACAGGCCGCTGTGCGGCCCAAGACCCCTTTAATTTAGGACTCAACCATGCAATCGCTATCTATGGGCGCAATGGACGCATCTGTCGTGCGCCCGAATCGCTCGTTACTACTGTTGCTGCTGTTCACGGCATTGCTGTTTCTCGGCATGCCTGACGCACTGGCCCACGCTGTCGCCGAGGGCGACAAGGGCTTTATCCAGGAAAGCTCCGGGGTGATGGTGCTGCCGTTCATCTACATGGGCGCTAAGCACATGATCACCGGCTACGACCACCTGCTGTTCCTCTTCGGGGTGATCTTCTTTCTCTACCGCCTGAAGGACGTGGGGCTCTACGTCACCCTGTTCGCCCTGGGTCACACCGTGACGCTGCTATTGGGCGTACTGGCGGAAATCAACATCAGCTCCTATGTGATCGACGCCATCATCGGTTTCTCGGTGGTGTACAAGGCGCTGGATAACCTGGGCGCATTCCAGCGCTGGTTCGGCCATCAGCCGAACACCAAAGCGGCCACGCTGATTTTCGGCCTGCTGCATGGTTTTGGTCTGGCGACCAAGATTCAGGAATACGAGATCTCGGCAGATGGCCTGATCACCAACCTGATCGCCTTCAACGTCGGCGTCGAAATCGGTCAGCTCCTGGCCCTGGGCGCAATTTTGATTGTCATGGGCTACTGGCGACGTACCGCCAGCTTCTGGCGTCATGCCTACACCGCCAACGTCGCCATGATGAGCGCCGGTTTCCTCTTGATGGGTTACCAGCTCACCGGCCTGATCGTCTCTCAGTAAGGAATTCTCAGCATGTTCAATACCAAACTCCCGACCCAAAGCGAATTGCCGACCAGCCGCCAACTGCTGCGCTCCACTGTGATCGCCGTGGGTGTTGCCGCTGCCTTACTGGTCACCGTGGTGATGCCTTCGGAGTACGCCATCGACCCGACGGGCGTTGGTCGCGTACTCGGCCTGACCCAGATGGGCGAAATGAAGATAACCCTGGCCGAAGAAGCGGCAGCGGATGCATCGGTTCAGCCAGCGGCGGCTCCCGTAGCTCAAGCTCCTGTACCTGTTCAGCCAGTAGTTCAAGAGCCTGTTGCAGCAGCATCTGTGGCCGAACCAGTAGCTGAGCCGCAGCCAGCCCTGAAGTCTGACGAGATAACCGTCACCCTGAAGCCAGGTGAGGCCAGTGAAATCAAGCTGGAGATGCTGAACAAGGCCACGGTCAGCTACGAGTGGACGACCAATGGTGTTCCGGTCAACCACGACACCCATGGCGAACCCTACAACGGCCCAAAGGGCTACTACCACAGCTATAGCAAGGGTAAGCAGATCAAGGGCGACAAGGGTGAATTCACCGCCATCTTCGACGGTACACACGGCTGGTTCTGGCGCAACCGCAGCAACCGCGACGTGACCATCACGCTGAAGACCAAGGGCGATTACCTGAGCGTTAAACGCGTGATTTAAGACAGATAAGCCCCTTCGTCATATGGCGGAGGGGCTCACCTGAACATTCAGAGCTATAGCTCCTGTGGTTAGTAACTCTTTCGTTTACCCCGTCGACGCATCAACCAATAGGCGGCAGGCAACACCAGCATGGACAGCAGCGGGGCTGTGATCATGCCGCCAACCATAGGTGCGGCAATGCGTTTCATGACCTCTGAACCCGCTCCGCCGCCCCAGAGAATGGGCAGCAGGCCAGCGATGATCACGGCAACGGTCATCACCTTGGGTCTGACACGCAGGACAGCTCCTTCGCGAATTGCCTCCAGTAGGGCCGGATCGTCGCTGCGCCCTGCATCCATACGTGCATGCCAGGCATTCTTCAGGTACAGCAGCATGATTACCCCGAACTCTGCCGAGACGCCGGCCAGGGCAATGAAGCCCACGCCAGTGGCGACCGAGAGGTTGAAGCCGAACCAGTAGAGCAGCCAGATGCCGCCCGATAGGGCGAAGGGCAGGGTGGCCATGATCAGTAGGGCCTCACCGAAGCGGCTGAAGGTCAGGTAGAGCAGCACGAAGATAATCAACAAGGTCGCTGGCACCACCCAGGCCAGCCGCGCATTGGCGCGCTCCAGGAACTCGAACTGACCGGAGTAGGAGACGGTCATGCCAGCATCGAGTTGTACCTGCTCAGCTACGCGTTGCTGCAACTCGCGCACGGTCGATGCCAGGTCGCGCCCACGGACATCGACATAGACCCAACCGGACAGACGCCCGTTCTCGCTGCGCAGCATTGGCGGCCCTTCGGTCAGACTAACCTGGGCGACGGTGCCCAAGGTGATCTGTTGGCCGGCTGGCGTGAGGATCGGCATACGCCGTAGTGCCTGCGGACTGTCTCGCCACTCCTTGGGATAGCGCAGGTTGATCGGGAAGCGGGCCAGTCCTTCAACCGTCTCACCAATATTGCTGCCGCCGATGGCGCCCGATACCACCGCCTGCACATCGGCGATGCTCAGGCCATAGCGCGCCGCGGCCAGTCGATCGATCTGGATGTCCACGTAACGGCCGCCAGTAAGGCGTTCTGCCAAGGCCGAACTCACCCCAGGCACCTCTTTGGCCACGGCCTCGATATCGCGCGTTATGCGCTCGATGTCGACCAAGGAGGTTCCGGACACTTTCACCCCAATGGGGCTCTTGATCCCCGTCGCCAGCATGTCGATGCGGTTGCGGATGGGCGGCACCCAGATATTGGACAGCCCCGGAACTTTTACCGCGCGATCCAGTTCCTCGATCAGCTTTTCGGGTGTCATCCCCGCGCGCCATTGATCGCGTGGTTTGAACTGCACCGTGGTCTCGAACATTTCCAGCGGTGCTGGATCGGTGGCGGTCTCTGCTCGCCCGGCCTTGCCGAATACCCGTGCCACTTCGGGCACCGTGAGGATCATCCGGTTGGTTTGCTGCAGCAGCTGGGTGGCCTTGCTGGCCGGCAAGCCGGGCAGGGCTGATGGCATGTACAACAGGTCGCCCTCGTCCATCGGCGGTAGAAACTCTCCTCCGAGTCTGCTGAGGGGCCAGAGACTGGACAAAAACACTAGCAAGGCCAGCGCTAGGGTCACCTTAGGCCAAGCCAGCACCCACTCCAGCACCGGCCGGTATGCACCGATCAGCCAACGATTCAAGGGGTTCTGTTGTTCGCTGGGGATATGCCCACGAATCCAATAGCCCATCAGCACCGGTACCAAGGTGATCGAGAGGCCAGCAGCGGCAGCCATGGCATAGGTCTTGGTGAATGCCAGCGGGCCAAACAGGCGACCCTCCTGGGCCTCCAGGGTGAAGACCGGGAGGAAAGACAGGGTGATGATCAAAAGGCTGAAGAACAGCGCCGGCCCGACCTCGGCCGCAGCTTCGCCGATCACCCGCCAGTGCGCCTCGCCCTGAAGCGGTTCGCCGGGGTGTCGAGCCTTCCAGGCCTCGATGTGCTTGTGCGCGTTCTCGATCATCACCACGGCGGCATCGACCATGGCGCCGATGGCGATTGCGATCCCGCCGAGCGACATGATGTTGGCATTGACGCCCTGGTAGCGCATGACGATGAAGGCCATCAGGATGCCCAGGGGCAGGGTGATGATCGCGACCAGCGACGAGCGCAGGTGCCAGAGGAAGATCAGGCAAACCAGGGCAACCACCGCGAACTCTTCCAGCAGCTTGTAGCTGAGGTTATCGATGGCGCGGTCGATCAATTGCGAACGGTCATAGGTGGTGACCACCTCGACGCCGGCCGGCAAGCTGCCCTTCAGGCTGTCCAGCTTGGTCTTCACCGCGGCGATGGTATCGCGGGCATTCTTTCCGGAGCGCAAGATGACCACGCCACCTACAACTTCACCCTGGCCATCCAGCTCGGCAATGCCACGACGCATCTCTGGCCCCAACTGAATGGTGGCCACCTGACCCAGCAGCACCGGAACTCCGCTGGCCGAAGCCCGCAGCGGCACATTGCGGAAATCCGCCAGGCTCTCTAGATAGCCTGAAGCCCGGACCATGTACTCGCGCTCTGCCAGCTCCAGGATGGCGCCGCCGGTTTCCTGATTGGCGCTCTTCAGCGCCGCTTCGACCTCCTGCTGAGTTACCCCATAAGCCACCAGCTTCTGGGGATCGAGCAGCACTTGGTATTGCTTGACCATGCCGCCGAGGGTGGCCACTTCGGCTACGTTGGGCAGGCCCTTGAGTTCGTACTTAAGGAACCAGTCCTGCAGTGCCCGCAGCTGGGCAAGATCATGCTGGCCGCTGCGGTCGACCAAGGCGTACTGGTAGATCCAGCCCACGCCGGTGGCATCCGGCCCAAGGGTGGTGGTAACACCCTCGGGCAGGCGTTCCTGCGCCTGGTTGAGGTACTCCAGCACCCGCGAGCGTGCCCAGTAGAGGTCGGTATCGTCCTCGAACAGCACATAAACGAAGGAGTCGCCGAAGAACGAGTAGCCGCGCACTGTCTTCGCCCCCGGCACCGAGAGCATGGTGGTGGCCAGCGGGTAGGTCACCTGGTTCTCGACAATCTGCGGTGCCTGCCCGGGGAAGCTTGTGCGGATGATGACCTGGGTGTCGGACAGATCCGGCAGTGCATCCAACGGCGTGTTGCGCAGCGACCAGATGCCCAGGGCGGTGATGAACAGGGTCGCCAGCAGCACCAGAAAGCGATTGCCGATAGACCAGTGGATCAGACGTGCGATCATGGCTGGTCTCCTTCCTTGCTGAGCTGCTCGATCATCAGGCCGGAGTTTTTCTGGCGGGCGCCGATACGTACGTGATCTCCTGGCTTAAGTCCCACAGCTACTTCTGAGCTGACCAATGGAAAAGCCATGGTCATACCTGGCATATTCAGGCTCTCGAAGGGCCCGTGCTCCAGGGTGACTGACTCCGCGTCCAGAGCACGAATCACACCATGGGCCTCATGTAGTTCCTTCTTATTGTCCTGCTCGGCATGGCTGGCCATGACACCCTGTAGGCTGGCCTCCGAATCGATGAGGAACTGGCCGGAGGTAACGACCGCCTGACCCTCCTCAAGACCGGACAACACCTCCAGACGCCCATCAGCCTCGCGGCCCAAGGTTATTTCCAGGGGGCGGTAGCGCCCATCGCCTTCTACCAGCATCACCAACGCACGCTTCCCGGTGCGAATCACGGCTTCACTCGGCACAAGAAGCGTGGATTGTTCGACGGCACTGTTCAGGCGTACGGCGGCGAACATGCCGGGGCGCAACTTACCGGCAGGGTTGGGTAGCTCGCTGCGTACCGTGAGCGTGCGTGTTTGCGGATCGGCACTCGGCAGCAAGGCTATGACGCGGCCCAGCAGCGGTCGATCAGGAAAGGCCGTCAGGTTGGCGCGGATCTCGTCCCCGACCTGGATACTTCCGGCCATGGCCTCGGGTATCGCCGCATCGAGCCAGACACTGGATAGCCCGTTAATCAACGCCAGATCCTGCCCGGCTTCGACGGTCATCCCGGCGCGTACCTGCAAGGCTTGGAGCTCGCCGCTGATAGGTGTGGTGAGGGTTTGCACCGCCCGTGGTTTGCCGCTGTGGCGGACCTGCTCGATCAACGTTTGAGGCATGCCAAGCAGGCGCAGGCGCTCTTGGGCCGCACTTATCAAGCGAGTGTCAGCGGTACGCAGTACCGCCAGGAACTCCAACTGCGCGGCGGACCATTCGGGAATCAGCAGGTCGACCAGGGGGGCTCCGGCAGGCAGCACATCGCCCGGGGCGCGACCGTAAACCCGCTCGACGAATCCGCCGGCGCGGGCCTGGAGGTTCGCCACTTCTCGCTGGTTATAGGCCAGGGAACCCACCGCCTCGATATCCGAGGGCAGTACACCTCGGATCACCATCGAGGTTCGCATTCCGAGGTTCTGCACGGCTTGAGCGGGGATGCTCAGGACAGACGGATCCTGCTCGGATCCTGCGTATTTAGGGACAAGTTCCATATCCATGAAAGGTGACTTGCCCGGCTTATCGAAGCGCTGCTCAGGCTGCATCGGGTCGTACCAATAGAGCACCTTGCGCTCGTCCGTCGGTGCGGAGCTAGGCAGGATCTCGTGTTTGGCTTGCCGCTGGGCCAGCCAGTAGCCACCGCCCGCCGCGCCAATGCCCACGGCCAGCAAGGCGACCGCAAAACCAAATGCCGATATCTTCATTTCAGTCCCTCCACATAGGCGTAGTACAGGCTTGCGGAGAGCTGGCTCAGCTTGCGCTGCTGTTCAATCTGCCGTAGCTGAGCCTCGATCAGGTCGCGCTGGGCGGTGAGGACGGATGTCAGCTGGCTGTTGCCGGCCTGGTAAGCGGCAAGTTCGAGATCGGCACGTTTGCTTGCAAGCGGGATCAAGGTTTTTTCGGTGCGTGACAAGGTCCTGCGCAGTTGCTCAAGCTCGGCAATACCGCCTTCCAGCTCAGCCTGATGGGCGCGCAGTAATGCTTCCTGCTCGGCTTCCATCTGCGACACGCTTTGTTGTCTGGCGTTGATCTTGGGCCCCTGACGTGTGCCTACGAACAACGGCAGGTCGAACGTGAATTGCACCATCACCATATCGCCGAACTGGTTGTCGCGATTGTTGTAGGCAAACTCAACACCCCAGTCGGGGGTCTTCTCGGCGATGGCCTCGTTCAGCTCGGCGCTAGCCTCGCCGACTCGGGCGGAGGCAGCGCGCAACTCAGGGTGTGAGGCAATGCGTTGCTGCAGGTGCGGTGCCACCAGGTTCAGATTGGGAACATCTCCTTGCAAAGGCTGGTCAGCCTCGTTGCCTATCCAGCGGCGCAGCTTGGCACGAGCTACTGCCACATCGCGATTCAGTTCATCTCGCCGATCTTGTAACGCCAAAGCTTCCTGGTCGGCCTGCAACAGCTCGCCAGGCTGAGCACTACCGCCGGCAATCAGCGATTGCACGGTCGAGCGGAGCATCTCGATCTGACGGTCCAGTTGATCGAAGAGGCCAACACTGCGTTCGGCGTAGTACACGTCCAGCCAGCTCACTGCCGTCTGGCGCTTGATTTCCAACTGCATGGCACGCTGCTCGGCCTCGGCCCGCGTCATGGAGGCTTCGGCCAGTTGGCGACGGGCCAGACGCTTGTCGCCGTTTGGTACCTCCTGCATGAGTCCAATGCGGCGCATGGTCATGGAGTCACGATTAAGTGTGTAACGGTCAGGGCCTTCGATCGGCAGGTTGTCGATGCCTATAATCAGCTTGGGATCGGGCAAGGCGTCTGCGGGCCCTACAGCCTGCTGTGCCGATGCCACCTGCGCCTGGCGCGCGAGGTTCTCAGGGGCACTCTGTTCGGCCAGAGCTTGGGCTCGTTCGAAGGTTAGGGGCTGTGCCTGCGCGGCAAGCCAGGGAGCTGCCCAGAATGCGGCAGCCAACACGCCGAGATAGCCACAGCGTGGAAAAAGGAAAGCGGACATGCTTTCGCCTCCAATGCGTTGATCGAAGTTGCTACCACGCAGTGCAAGGTAGCAACGGCACGCCTGCGATGCAGACGTGGTGGATCACGACATCAGGCGAAACGGGGGGGGCGCCAGAGCCCGGCGGGCTCGCGCTCGATCACCGACTGGCTCGGCAATACCTCGGGGCGGGAAAGGCGCGGGGGGAACGTCTTGATCACTACGGTCTGCAGCAGGCTGGCGGTCTTGCAGTCCTGACCGGATTTGCAGGGGGATTTGTCTGCCACCCCATCCGCCAGGTCAGCGTGATCGCAGCAGGGAGCGTCGGCCATCGCGTGGCCCTGATGATCACCGCTCTGCATCGGACAGGGTTGTGCCGGCATGCTCAAAGCCATACCGCCGAAGGCCGGCAGCACGAGGCTAACAATCAGCAGCAGAACCAAGCTAACTCGACGCACGGCAAGTTACTACTCAGGTGGATGGCGGGATGATAGCAGATAGTTTTGTGCGACGTCGCATTGCTGCAGCAAACAATTGACTTGCGTTGATCTGGGTCAGAAAGTTGAGCCTGGAAAGATTACCAATAACAGTCATGAGGAATACCTCAACTCTGGGCCATCTGACGCCTGTAGGTCTGGCTGACTACTGGCTGCTTTTGGCCCAGACCGTGTAAAAATCTATGGTCACCCCCACTTTTGCAATACTGATCGGCGATGAACGTTAGGCTTGCCTAAATCTATCCGGCGTCTGGGTGGAGCAAGCTCCGCGCCTCGATGAGAGTCGCGCCTGACGATCCTGAAAACGTTGGCGGCTTCGAAAGCCAGTTTTTACATCAGGTTCTTCGTCAGGCCGGTGGGCCGTTCACGTCATCGTCTGTTCAGCTATCGCAAAACCGGAAAAGGTGGTCGTGGTACTGCTCAGTCAGTAGGGTCAGGCGGTCAAGCCGTTTGGCTCGGTTTCATATCGAGTGTGCTTAACGGCAATCGCCCAGGCAATGCGGGCCAGTTTGTTCGCCAGTGCGCAAGCCACCACGTTCGAGTGGCGGCGAATGAGCAAGCACCGCACCCAAGTCGCCAATGCCCCGCGCTGATGCTCAAGTCGCATCAGATAGACGCGAGCGCACTGAACCAGCAAACGCCTGAGGTGCTTGTCACCCCGCTTGCTGATGCCCAACAGATTGGTGCGACCGCCTGTGCTGTACTGCCGGGGCACCAGCCCGAGTGATGCGGAAAAGTCGCGGCTACTGGCGTATTGCCGGCCATCGCCCATCTCGACCGCCAGCAAGCTGGCTGTGATCGGGCCGACCCCTGGCATGCTGAGCAACCGACTGCTCAAGTCATCCTCGGCTACTTGAGTCTCCAGTTGCCCCTCCAACTCCTTGATCTGCTGATCCAAGTAGAGGAAGTGCTGATGCAGTCGCATCAGCAACTGCATCAGCTGCGGCGGCAACGAGTGCTCTGACAAAGTGCTCGGGAGTCGCTTCATGGTTGCCAGGCCCTTGGGCAGGCTGATGCCGAACTCCAGCAGGAAACCATGTGCCTGGTTGGTGGCCTGTGTGCGCTCACGCACCAAGGCGTCACGCATGCGATGCAAAACAGACAGCGTCTGTTGTGCCTCAGTCTTGGGTGCGACAAAGCGCATGGAGGGTCTGCACGCGGCCTCGCAGATGGCCTCGGCATCCACGAAGTCGTTTTTGTTGCTCTTCACGAACGGTCTGACAAATTGCGGTGCGATCAGCTTGGCGACGTGTCCGAGCTTGTTGAGCTCCCGCGCCGTGAAGTGGGCTCCGGCGCAGGCCTCCATGACCACCGTACAGGCTGGCAGATTGCCGAAGAGCCGCATCATCTGCAGTCGCGAGAGTTTCTTGCGAAAGACCGCCCGGCCTGCCCCATCCTGACCATGCAGATGGAAGCTGTGCTTGCCGAGATCGATACCCACCAGTGCAACTTTGTTCATGGCGATGGCCTCCGAGATGAACCCTGCGAGAGCGTAGCCCTCGCGGGGTGTGGGGGTGACCATAGATTTTTACACAGCCTGGGCCGATTTCTGCCTGTTGTGGTGGGCCACAGTCGGCCCAGAGTGTGTAAAAACACCCGGACATACCCTTGCTATGATTTCTGAGAATTTCATCGCAAGGGAAGCCCATGAAACGGTTTATCCAGGGTGAGCACCTTACTTCCCGAGAGCCTATATCCACGATGACGTTACGGCGTCCGCTGGTTTTTTTCGTCACGTCGACTTTTCATCTCGGTATACCAATGCCCTCTGGTGGCGGCAGGAAACTCGATCACCCCCAGGCTGCGTCCTTGACCGTACCTTGGGGGCTTCTGTGGCTGGCGAATGCTTGTCAGGTCAGCGCTATCGGCGGGACGAATGTGAGCCTTCATGCCTGTCCCCAGTCGGCTATCCCCGTAAACGCTCAGGGAGCTGATGCACTGATGCCCCATGACGTACGCCTGGGATTCTGGGCTTTCGCCAGAAGCCTTGAGGATCGAGCCCATCTGATGCCGGAAGCTCTTCAAGGTCGGAACCTGTCGGCGCCTCGACCATAGAGCTCGTGACTCCCGGCGAAATCGATCTCGAATAGCCGTGTTAGTGCGCGGGCAATTCGACATCCTATGTGCGGCCCATTCAATCAATTTCAGAATGTTGGGTTTGTCGATCACCAGGGTTCGGTCAGCGCCGCGATGCAACTCTGCGGATTTTTTGCCACCGATGATTTGCACTAGGTTTCCTGTGACGGAGATCGTCCGCATCTCACAAGGGCGCACGCCTATGCAGTTCGCCAGGACAAGCGAGGCGGCTTCATCGAGATTACCCCCGGCATGAAGGTGCTTGTACAGCGCTTTGAAGTCCTCGAATGGGACTTTACGAATCTGTTTCAGCTTGGATTTTCTGGGTATCGTGCTTTTAGGTGCTGTGACCGGATTGATCAGCTTTCTGATTGCAGTAGCTGTGTCGCTGTTGCCACGAGCAAGCTGATCGTTCATCAGCGAATTTTTGAGCGTGCTAAATGAGTTGGGGCAATAGTTACCTGCGCAGGCAAGTAAAGCCGCGCAGATCTGCGCCGAAGATGGATCAGCCTCGCCGCAGCGATGCTGATAAAAATTGCGTGCTCGGGTTTGGTACCGCTTCAAGGTTGTTGGTTGCATGGTCGTCATCTCTTTTTGTTGTTTTGATGACAAAGCTAAGCCGCTGCGCGAATGGCGTTGTGTCAGTTCGGCCTGAACTGAAATGCACTACGCCTTCGCTTCGTTTTTTCTTGTTCCGTCCGAACTGCCCCAACGCCCTCTTACTCGCGCCGCGAGTAAGAGGTGCGCGCTCTCACTCACGCGACACGCTTCATCTACATTCAGCGTGCGCGTGGAGCAAAAGCGCGCGCAAGCCTTTTGTCATCAAAATCAAAAAGCAGCCAGCGCCTGTGGCGCTGAAGGGACGAGCTTGGCAGCACGAAGCCCGCTAGCGGAGATGCATCAAAAAACGATGGTTTCAAAAATACTTGCCATTGGTCGAGGTTTTGGTTGTGTATTTTTAGTGTAAGTGATTGATTTATATTGTTTTTATGTCGAAATATAGCCAATAAAAGCAGTGCCAGTTTGGGCACTCTTTGCGCCAGAGGTGGCGGTGATGGTGCCACTTCCGGCTGCTTTCGGTGCCTGATCAGGCACTGTTAATGCCGCATGCGGCACAGTAAGTGTGTCGCAAACCGCAGTTGCGACATGCGGGGTGTATCGCAGCTAGCTGCATGCGACATGGTCAGCGTATCGCAGCGCATGTTGGTGACAGGCTAGGAGTGTCGCACCGGTGCCCGGCGACACTCCTAGCCTGTCGCAAATCGAGTCTGCGACATGCGTGGGATATCGCTACTAGCGCATGCGACACAAGATTCGTATCGCTGCGCGAGCTTGCGACACGCCTAGGGTGTCGCAGTTAGGCTATGTCATAGGGGCAAACAGCTTTCGTACGGATGGGGCTGTCTGTTGCTTTTGCCAATATGCAATGGCACTCATCTGACCAGCCATTTGCACTGATTTGCTCGCCTGAGCACCGAGGAAGAGTCGATCACGACAGGCGGCAACCGGCCAATAGCTGCCTGATTTAACCGGTTGCCTCTCGCCAGAAACAGGGTGAGTCAGTACTTAGGTCTTGCATGATGACCAGTCGCCTATCCCTGATGTCGCCTCTGTTAAGTCACCATTGCTTGACTCTCAGTCATTGAAGCCTTCTTCACCTCTGCCAGCTCGTTCATAGCGTTTACAAACCGCTTGATATTGGGGAAGGCGTCTAGCGATATCTGAAATAAGCGGCACCAATTCAAAATCGCCAATAACAGATAGTCCGGCGCAAAGGGGTGTTCGCCCGTGCAGTAGGTATGTTCATCAAACACGCCATCAACATACCGAAGCTGCACTTTAACCCTCTCAAGAGACATGGCTTTGACTTCATCCCTGGCTGAATTTGACGTTCGCTCAGGGTGAAACAGAACTGCAAAAGCCGGGTGCAAAGTGCTCGACAAATAGAACAGGGCTTTCAACGCCGAATTTCTTAACGGCGATGATGGATCAGGCATCAGCGCCGCTTCTGGGTGCAATTCCGACAACCTCAACAGAATCGCCCCGGCCTGGGTCAGCGTCTCGCCTTCAAACTGAAGCACGGGCACCTGACCTTGCGGATTAATTGCCAGAAAAGCCTCTGTCTGCTGCTCGCCTGCCAGCAAATTCACCCTATGCAATGCAAAGGGTTGGCCGGTCTTTTCCAATGCAGCATGCACCGCGTAAGAACAAGCAAAGGGTTGATAATACAGGGCGTACATGGGCAGTCCTTTCAGGTGGTGGTCAGTACGCGGCCAGTGTAAGATCGACAAAATTGTGAATCCATCTCATTATTTTTGTATAAATGATGAATTTCTTTAATTTATAAAACAATGGGCTGATTCCATGGAGTCGTTGCTAAAGCGCCTTGAGATTCGCCATTTACGGTTGGTTAGCGCTGTTGCCAGTACCGGCAGCCTGTCAGCAGCCGCCAAGGGCTTGCACTTGACTCAATCGGCATTGAGCCATCAGTTGAAAGTGCTCGAAGAAACCCTGGCAGGCAGTCTGTTTCATCGGCATGGCAAGAAGATGGTGATCACACCACTCGGGCGCCGTGTATTAGAAGCGGCCGAGAAGATACTCGGCGAACTGGCGTCCATGAGCGACGACCTGAACCACCTTAAACAGGGCGGGGATGCCTGCATCCGCATGGCAACCGAGTGCTACACCTCGTTCCACTGGCTGCCTCGTGTCATTCCCCTCTATCAGCAGCAACATCCCGGTGTACGCATTCAACTGCAACCTGAAATCAGCAATGACCTATCCCGGCAGTTAGAGTTTGGCGAACTGGACATTGCCATCCGCATGTCGCCTGCCAGCGATAAATTCTCGAACCATCTGCTTTTTAGCGACGACATGGTGGTGGTCATGTCGTCAAATCATGCACTGGCTCAGTCAGACTCCATTCTTCCTGAGCAATTGCTCGATCAGCATTTGCTGTTGTACCACTCGGGCAAAACCCGCCTGCTTCGCGCCATGTTTAATGACCTGCAGATAAGCAAGCTCAACGTGACCGAAATGCCGCTGACAGAGGCCATTCTGGAGTGGTGCAGCGCCAATTTAGGCGTCACAGTCATGGCTCGCTGGGCAGCCAAGCGCTGGGTTGACTCCGGGGATGTAGTCCTACGCCCGCTAGATGCGCAATGGTCCATCCGCCATTGGCATGCCGTTACCCTCAAACAGGACATGCCTTCTTACTTAGAGGATTTCCTGGATTTGCTTAAAGCACATCCGCCCTCGATTCACCGGGCATTAAAGAGTGGAAAGAACAAGAGCTCTGTTTCTCTCTAGTGAAAAAAGGGTTCTGCACTAATAAGGTCCACTTTTGGCCGGTTTCTGCCTGTGGCTGCCGGAGTACTGGCTGCCGGAGTACTGGTTGCCAGCTATGTCGCAATCGCCCATGCGGCACGGGAGTCGTGTCGCAGATTTTGGGCCCCAATCTTGAGTAGCAACGCCCCTTGGATTGGCTCGCTACACATCGGGCCGGCCCAGAAAAGGTGAGTCAGGAACAGGTCGTTGATATCCCCGGAAAGACCAGCAATGATCCCAGGCATGGAGGTGAAGAAGGCGTTATGGCCTTCATGACGCGGCTTGGCCTCTTTCTGATTGTGTCAGTGGAGCCGATCAGGCGTCGGATAGAAGCCCTGAGGCAGAAATGCCTGATAGTCCACCAGGGATTGGTATCCATCTGGGTGGAACGAGGCGATGACGTAGAAACTTCCTTTGTATGTATGCAACACCCAGAACGCTCCCTCCAGTTCGATACGCAGGATGTCCGAGGTGCGAATCAGACGCCCATCGGTAAATCGCCCCCCGAGCGGATCAGCCCTGACATGCCGGTGCGTTACTCCCAGGCAGCAGCATGCTGCGATATGAGCATCTGTGAGATAGGCCGTGACCGGCTTGCTGAAAGGGTATGCCAGAGCCTTGCGCAGCTTCTGCATATTCTCGGGAGAAATTGGGCGCATTACTGCTCCTCACAGATCAATGATCAACTCCGGGTTGACGCCCGTGTGTTCTCCGGGATACTCCATGGCTTATATCAGGCATGCGATGGTGTCGGCGCTGGCAGGCTTGCGAGTACCGGGGCCCAGTAGCAGGTACACAGAATTGAGCGTTCTGAAATGAAATCCCTCGCTGAACTGATGCAGTAGCGAAGTTCTCACGAAGTCGCCGACATCCCATCGTCGCTCGCTGTCGAAGACAACCTGGTGCGCATAGATCAAAGCCGGCTGGCGTTGTGTCTTCTCCAGGGCATGCCGTTGAGCGTCCGTGGTCTCTATATCGAGCCACAGCCAGTCACGCACCAGGCAAAAATTTCCATAGGGGAAGTTCTTTCGGGCATAGCTGAGTGCCTCTTCGTCGGACATGGAACTGCCGGTCATGGGCGCTCCTGCTACGTACAACAGCTCTGTGATATCTCTCAGTGAGCTCATGGCTGATCGATCTGCATCCCCTGAGGGTGGCTGGTGACGTTTTGGTTCGTAGCTGGGGCAGCTGGCTGCCCACTACCACTCATGGCGTCTGTTGCATGTTGCAGGTCTGACGATGCTGCTGCTCCAAGTCGATGCCACAGAGCAGGGCAGCGAAATCCGCGTCAGGCAAATGCATACGCTGTGTGCGAGTCTCAACAATGGATTTGATGATCGCATCGACCCGCAGCGAAATCGGCATCTGGCTCGGCGTCTTTGAGCGATCATGCTGATAGATGATCGAGCTGAGAGAAGCGACTGCTGCACGTAGTTGATGGTCTTGAGTCTCGGCAATTCCAAAACCGTTAGAGCCTCGGAATTGGTTGGTAATCTGCTTGAGCAGTTCCGGACGATTGGCTGGATCTGCCTGTTGCGTTCGCCAGTTCAGAATTCGGTTCAGGACTGTTGGTGCAGCAGCTGTTGCTGGCACTGGGGGCTGTTCCTCCACAGTCGTTGTTCCGCCAAAAAAGTGAGTGCGTAACTGATCGAGATGCCGCCGAACGACTGGGGACACCTTGCGCGAGCTCAAGCTTTTCAGCCAGAACTCGAACTCTGACTGCGGCAGGCACAGCGCCCGCTTCATAAGAGGCTGGCCCGGCAGTGATACATCATGCTCACGAGGGCTGTAACGGGGGGGATGCAGCTTGGCTGCTTGAGAGTGCCAGTTCAGCCCCATCGCTTCGCATATCGGCCGCATAGGCCAGAAGCGCTCACTGTCGCTGCCGATCAGATAAGGAATAGTCAGCCCCTGAATTTTGATTTTGGATGTGCGCATTGGATTACTGGACCCCTTGGGTGGCTGGGTTCGGGGCAAAGGCTGTCGAGCGCTTAAATTGCGCAGCGATGAGTTCGTGCAGTGCATGGCTGGCCGGGGCCTTTTCCATCCATTGCCGCATGAGGTCGAGCACTTCGGGCCTGTTAGTCTGTGTCAGCGTGATGAGCTTGTTGGCGCTTGCCTCTACTGCACGGAAACCATCCCTGAACTGGATTGCTTCCGCGCTGCTCTCCGCGCTCAGTTGATCAAGGATCTGATCAATGAACGCTGGAATCAGCCGGACCGGCAGGGAGTACAACGTGGATTTAGATTCAGTGTCATCTTCGATCAGCAGGTCGCGTTCCCATGCCGTAGCGGCAACCTGGGCCAAGTCAGTTGGTGCACCGAAGGAGGTGAGTAGAGCATTCAGCTCCATGTGGATTTCTAGCGTTTGCTTGTTCAGCGTGAGCTGAAGCTTCGGGCTTGGGGAGGAGGGTTGTGCTGTGGTGTTCATCAAGGGGTTCCTTGAAAAGGGGATTATCAAAACAATCTGAATATCGGTAAATCAGATAACTGTAGATTAGATATACCCTCGCATGCTGTCAAGTCGTGAGGTGGTCCTCGTTGGAAAAGTCGGTGTATCGAGAAGAAAATCTGGTGCTGCTCAGGCTGCTGAAGCAGTGCAGGGTGGAGGCTGGTTTGACCCAGATGCAGTTTGCTCAGGCGCTTGAACGTCCGCAGTCTTTCGCGAGCGACATCGAGCGCGGTCTGCGTCGTCTTGATCTTGTTCAGCTGCGCGACATCTGCATTGCACTGAACATTGGTCTTGTCGACTTTGTGCAGCGATTTGAAGATGAGCTGGCTTTATCAAAAAGGGCAGGTGAGTAACACCTGCCCTTTTTGAAAATGGACGCGCGGTTCGCTCCGTGGGGCGCTCCGAATTGCCCAGTTACTGGATGCCAGTGAGGGCTTGTCTTGGAGGCGTGCGGATGAGATGGGCAGCCCCCTTACCCTTGGTCACTGTGCTTTAGGCGGCGCCTCGCTGCATCCTCTCCCATGCTGCGGAGTACAGCCCTGCAGCATCGCTGCACAGCAGCCGAATCGCTTGTATGCATCCACCTAGTGGCTCGTCTGAAAGCTCATTCAAAATGGATGTACCACTGAGCGCGCAGAGTAGGCCTAAGACAGCGTGCTGTCGCTGCATGGCTTCGTCATAGAGTTCGGCTGCTTGGGCATCGCTTCGATAGCCAAGCAGGCTGTTGTGCTCGTTGGCATGTAGCGGGGTAAAGCCCGGGGATGAGTTGCTCTGGTGCATAGGGTGACCTCTAGAGTTTTAGAGGCCGCCATCACTCGCTACCAAACGAGAGGGTGGCGGCTGTATGCGGGTTGGTAGACCGAGACTCTAGGAACTCGGCGCGCCGAAGCGCCCCGCATACAGCCACCATAACAAGTTGCCTCATGGTGGCAGTGATCCTGAAGTCAGGTCTGTTGACCCGCCCATTCACACTATTCAGCTCTCAGGGGCTGTGCAAGATCCCACTTTAAGGCATCTGGGCGAAAAAGGCCTTCGCCATGAATGGCCTTCAAGATGACTAAGAATGCGTCTGACGATTTTAGGGTCGCTAGGCAATCCGCACCAAGATGACCTGGGTCGCGATAAATTTCGGACAAACGGTATTGAGGTCGGCGCGATTTTTTTCTAACCAACAGGGTAGGGGGTGTCAAAACCCTACCCCAATCCTACCCCAAGCCAAATTTTGCCCACAAAAAAGGCCTACGATCTCTCGTAAGCCTTTGATTTGTATGGTGCCGGCACCAGGAGTCGAACCCGGGACCTACTGATTACAAGTCAGTTGCTCTACCAGCTGAGCTATACCGGCCAGGAGGGGCGGCCATTATAGCGATTGGGCGCCGCGAGTAAACCTCTGTAAGCGAGCTTCAAGCAGCTTTGAGCATCAGCATGGCGTGGCTTATGCACAAAGGTGATCTTTTTTGCACGATCGTGCTTGAAATCTGTGCGCTACATCTCGGATTTCGTCAAGTGTTTGTTTTTATTGGCGCTTTATCTGTTGTCCAGAAAATGCTCAACGCCTGCTGGTTGCGCAAGGCGGGGCCTTACAGTGAGTTGCCCAGATTTCATCAACAAAGTTATCCACAGGTTCTGTGGGTAAGCTCAGCGTTCGGCCAGTAGCAGGACGTTACGTGGTGTGAGTTGGGGCGAGCAGAAGCTGCCGAGCTTGACCTGGTAGCCCTGTTCTTCAAGAAACAGGGCGCGGTCCAGTAGCAGCCAGAGTTCCATAGGGCGGCGGAACAGGCTGCGGGGGAGTTCCAGGTTGCGTACCACGGCAAGGCGTTGCCAGCCCGCGGCCTCCAGCGCTTTCCAGTCGCGCGGCTGTGGTTGCGGGAGACCCTTGAGTGCGCAGAGGTCCCGGCAATAATCGGCGAACGGCTTGGCCAACCAACTCGTGGCGAGGGAGGGCGTCGGCAGGTACTGGTCTTCGCCGCGCAGTTCTCGCTGCAGCAGGTCGAAGGCCAGGCGGCGGGCCATGGATTGGTCGCGTTGGCGCCGCACGCGGGCGCCAGCGGTGACGGTCTCGCTCATTGGCAGGCGCAGGTCGGCGTGGCTGAGGCGCAGTGCGGAGGCTGATGCTGTCGTGGACAGTGGCTGATAGTCGGGTGTGCGGATGCGGTTGTAGCAGCAGGGTGCTACGGCCAGTTGCCGGCAGCCGGCCGCGTTGGCCAGTTGCAACAGGCGTACGTGCAGGTCGCCGCAGGCATGCAGGGCGACCACTGTGTGCTCGGGCGCGAGGTGCTGTGCGGCGTCATCGGCCAAGGCATCCTGCTGGTGATGATTGGCGGCGAGCCCCAGGCGCTGGCTGAGTTGCTGGCCGCTGGCAACCAGTTGCGGGTCGAGCTCGATGCAAGTCAGCGATGCGCCGTCATGGGCCAGGCGGCGTCCCAGGTGCCCCTTGCCGGAGCACCAGTCCAGCCAGTGGCCTGGTGCCTGGTCAAACCGCAGGCGGCTGGCGAAGGCGTCGATCTGCTGCCATTTGCGCCCGGGAACGTCCACCGTGAAGCTGTTGGGCACTGCGGCTATCTGCGCTGCGGGCAGCTCGCCGATGCAACTGAGGTCGGCGCACCGCGCTGCAAGCTGTGGATAAGGCGCCGGCGCCTGCAACTGTTCCGGGTTGTTATGGATGGCTTCTGCTTCTGCCAGGGTGCGGCCGCGTAGCCATGCGGCCAGTTCGGGGTGCTGGCGTTCCCAGGGCAGTTCCAGTTCGGTGAAGGGCACGGGACGCCAGATGTCCTGGTGCGCGAGGAGGAAGTCGTCCAGGGCGGCGAAGCGTTCCCGCAGGTGCGGGCCTTGGAGGGGCGCAGGGTTGGTCATGCGGGCTAGGCGATGGGGAATCAGGGGTGGCGATTATAGCGTCGCCGGCACCGCTCCTCTCCCGGGGGCGAGGAGCGGTCGCGGGTTCAGCGGCCCTGCAGGGCATCCACCCGCAATTTGCGTTCGAGCAGGCGGAAGGCTCGCACCAGCACGTAGGCGATCAGCAGGTAGAAGAGGCCGGCGGCGAAGAAGATCTCTACCGGCAGGTAGGTGCGGGCGATGATGGTGCGCGCCATGCCGGTGAGTTCCAGCAGGGTGACGGTGCTGGCCAGGGCGCTCGCCTTGACCATCAGGATCACTTCGTTGCTGTAGGCCGGCAGGCCGATGCGCGCCGCACGCGGCAGGATGATGTACACCAATGCCTGGAAGCGTGACATGCCCAGTGCCCGTGCCGCCTCGATTTCGCCCGGCGGTACGGCCTGGATGGCGCCACGCAGAATCTCGGCGATGTAGGCCGCGGTATGCAGCGTCATGGTGATTACAGCGCACCAGAAGGGGTCGCGCAGGTACGGCCAGAGCGGGCCCTTGCGCACTGCATCGAACTGCGCCAGGCCGTAGTAGACGAGAAACAGCTGCACCAGCAAGGGCGTGCCGCGGAAGAAGAAGATGTAGCCGTAGGGCAGGGCGCGCACGTACCAATGGCGGGACGCGCGGGCAATGCCCATGGGCAGCGCCAGGATCAGGCCGGCGATCACTGCGATGGCCACCAGCTCCAGGGTGAGGATGGCGCCTTGGGCCAGCTGTGGCAGGTATTTGAGGATGACTTCCCAGTTCATGCTGCGCTCCGCTTGAAGCCACGGCCTGCGCGCTTCTCCAGCCAATGCATGCCGATCATCGCGAGGATGGTCAGGCCCAGGTAGATGAAGGCGGCCACCAGGAAGAAGGTGAAAGGCTCCTTGCTTGAGGTCACGGCGATTTGCGAGCGACGCATGATTTCCTCAAGGCCGATCACGGAAACCAGTGCGGTGTCCTTCATCAGGATCATGAACAGGTTACCCAGGCCCGGCAGGGCGATTCGCCACATTTGCGGCAGGATCACGCGCCAGAGAATGCGGTTCTTGGACAGGCCCAGCGCCATGCCGGCTTCGCGGTGTCCCTTGGGGATGGCCAGGATGGCGCCGCGGAAGACTTCGGTGGCGTAGGAGCCGAAGCACAGGCCCAGGGCGATGGTGCCCGCGGCGAAGGCGTTCAGTTCCAGTTCGGGGTAGCCGATCCATTCACCCAGGGCGCGCATCAGGTTGACCGTGCCGAAATAGATCAGCAGCACCCAGAGCAACTCAGGGACGCCGCGCACAAGTGTGGAGTAGGTGCCGCCCAGCCACTGCAGTGGTTTGAGGGGGGAAGTCCTTGCCAGCGCGCCGAGCAGGCCGAGCACCAGGCCCACCGCAAGCGCGGACAGCGCCAGCTTGATGGTCATGAGGGTGCCCGCGGCCAGGGCCGGGCCGAATCCGTAGAGGTCTAGGGTCATGGGAGCTCAGGCGCCGGTGCCGCGCTGGGCGGCACCGGACGTGCAGGTCAGTAGATGCTGAAGGGGAAGTACTTGTCGTTGATCTTCTTGTAGGTGCCGTCAGCAACGATTTCCTTCAGCGCGGCGTTCAGCTTCTCGCGCAGCGGGTCGCCCTTGCGTACGGCGATGGCGATCTTGTCGTTGTCGAACACCGGGTCACCCTTGAACTCGAAGTCCTTGCCGGAATCGCTCTTCAGCCATTCCCAGTTGACGAACTTGTCGGCCAGTACGCCATCGAGGCGGCCGGAAGACAGGTCGAGGTAGGCATTTTCCTGGGTGTCGTAGAGTTTGATGTCGACCACGTCAGCCATGTTGTCTTCCAGCCAGGTTCCGGCGATGGTGGCACGCTGCGCGCCGATTACCTTGCCTTTCAGGCTGGCCTTGTCGGTCTTGAAGTCAGAGCTTTTCGGGGCAATGAACTGCAGTTTGTTGGTGTAGTAGGGGTCGGTGAAGTCGACGGCCTGCTTGCGCTCTTCGGTGATGGACATGGAGGCGGCGAGGAAGTCGAACTTCTTGGCGTTCAGGGCGGGAATGATGCCGTCCCAGTCGGAGGTCACCACTTCGCACTCGGCCTTCATCTTGGCGCAGAGGGCTTGGGCGATCTCGACGTCGAAACCGCCGGCCTGGCCGCTGGCATCGATCAGGTTGAAGGGCGGGTAGGCACCTTCGGTACCGATCTTCAGCTTGTCGGCGGCGACGGCGTTGGTGCCGAAAGCGAGGGTGGCGGCCGCAGCCAGCAGAATCTTCTTGTAGTTCTTCATTGCGCTCTTGCTCCGTGTTTTAGCGATTGCTGGACATGAATTGTTTACAGCGCGCCGACAGCGGGTTGTCAAATACCTGCTGTGGCGGTCCCTGCTCTTCTACCAGCCCCTGATGCAGGAAAACCACTTCGCTGGAGACATTCCGTGCGAAGTTCATTTCATGGGTGACCAGCAGCATGGTGCGGCCTTCCTCGGCCAGCGCGCGGATCACGTTAAGCACTTCTTGTACCATTTCCGGGTCAAGCGCCGAGGTGGGTTCATCGAACAGGATCACCTTCGGTTGCATGGCCAGGGTGCGGGCGATGGCTGCGCGTTGCTGCTGGCCGCCGGAGAGCTGGGTCGGATAGACATGGCGCTTGTCAGCGATGCCGACCTTCGCCAGCAGGGCCTCGGCGATTTCGGTGGCCTCGGCCTTGCTCTGGCCGAGTACGCGACGCGGCGCTTCGATGATGTTGTCGAGCACCGTCATGTGCGGCCAGAGGTTGAAGTTCTGGAAGACGAAGCCGATTTCGCTGCGCATGCGATTGATCTGCTTGTTGTCGGCGGCGACCAGTTCGCCGGAGCGGCTCTGCTTGAGCTTGAGTTCTTCTCCAGCCACCAGGATCTGGCCCTGGTGCGGGTTCTCAAGCAGGTTGATGCAGCGCAGGAAGGTGGACTTGCCGGAGCCAGAGGAGCCGAGGATGGAGATCACGTCACCGTCGTTGGCGGTGAGGGATATGCCCTTGAGCACTTCGAGATCGCCGTAGCGTTTGTGCAAGTTACGGATTTCAAGCGCTGGCGTGGCTTGGGCCATGGGGGGTCCTCTTATTGTTCGGGGGCACTCTGGCGGTGGGGCGGCCTTCCTGGCGAGGGGAAGCTAGCATAGCGCTTTGCCAGGCGAAAGCCGACGGAGAGCCCCTGGAGGGTTCTGTAGGTGAGTTTGTCGCATCGCTGCAGTTGCTTGTCGCGGTAGCAAAAACTCGCGGAGCTCGTGCCGAAATGCCCGGATTTCGCGCCTTTGCGCCGATCCTTTGTCTTTTTCCTTTGTGATCAAATGGTTACTCGGTTGGCGCGACGAAAGCGCCAGGATCGGTCGCGGTTTGTCCATCCGGCTGCGGTCTATCTCCAAGCTCTCCTCGCACTGGTCGAACTGGGCCAGGAAGGAGCGGTCGACCCTCAGGGCATTCAGGCGGAAACGGTGCAGGTAGCTGAGGGAGGAGTAACCGGTACCGAAGTCATCGATGCTGATGCGTACCCCCAGATCATGAAGCTGCTGTGGCACGGTGATGGTCCGCACGGAATCGGCCATGGATACGCTCTCGGCGATGATGGCGCCCACCTGGACGACCAGGTCGTGCTGGGCGAACTGCCGGCAGAGAGGTTGATGCTTACCGTCAGTGAGGGCGGGCTTGGGCACGCCTGATGCCGGCGGGCCATGCTGCGGCAGGCTTCGCAGTGAGATTGGCAGCGCCGTTCGCATCGTGCGCGGCAGCGGTGTGAGGGGGCTGAAAACAAAAAGCCCCAGCACATGGCTGAGGCTTTTTGACGGTATTAATGGTGCCAGGGACGGAATCGAACTGATGGCTACGGACGGCGATATCGCTGCGTCATTGGCTGGAGGTTTAAATTCCTACTCACATTCCTACTCACATTTCGCAGCGCTGCTCCAGCCTGCGCCTTTCCCGCACTCCAGTTTGCTGGTTTTCCGCATACTGAAATCCCGCAACCTGGCCGCGTCGGAATTACCAGAATTGGTAGTCTCGCCACCGTGGCGGGAGTGCCACAGTGTGGCGTTCTCGGCACTCAGTGCCGGATCTGGCAGTTTGGCGAGGTGGGAAAATCCCACTTCGGTCGCCCCCTGCTTTGATGCCGGATTATCCGACATCAAGTGATCCTGGCTCACATCTAGATCCCTCGAATTCGAGGTATTTCGGCGACACCTCGGCGAGCCCTCGCCACCTCCTAGGCGATGTCGAGCACCAGGCAAACCCGGTGCTAACCCAGAAGAAACCCGATCGGTTTCAACGTCCGTCCAACACGTGTTCAGCGGGCGTGACTCGTCGTGACATCGCCTGACGCCGGTAACGTTACCCCACCGTTACTCCACCGTTACCAGATTTTCCGGTAAAGCTCCGGTAAAGCTCCAGGCGTTAGCAGTTAACGCCTTTTCAGCAAATCAATGGGTGTTAACAAATGGATGAGTGCCTAGAGCCGCAAGGGCTCCAGGGCGTTTGCTGATTTGATTTGCTGATTAACAGGGGTGTTAACCGGAGGCTGCAGGGGGGATTTAATCCGCGAATGGGGTGGCGGGCGGTTTCCAGTAGGAAGGGGTTTGGAATATCCGACTACCCCCCCCCTGGTCAGGCGCCGTGGAGGTCGCTCGCTGTCTTCTTGGCGTGACAACCATCGAGGCCGGAGCACAGCACTTGGCAGTTGTCTTCGGTATCGCTGCCACCTTGGTACAGCGGCACCTTGTGATCCAGCTCGAACCCGGCCGGGAAGTCGCAGAGCCTTCCGCAGTGGGCGCAGTGGGGATTGCGCGACCACACCTTCATGCGCCTATCCTGGAGCTTCCTGCCGGTGATCCTGCGATCGGCCACGGTGGGCAGCAGGATCGCCACGCCGTTGTTCCGGCACCACTGGCGAATGGCTTCGGCTTCGGCCTCCACCGGATCAACCGGCAGAGCCTGGCCGCAGGTCGGGCAGCAGCACGTCATACGCCACCCCCGAAAGTTGTCCGCATTTTGTCCGCAATCGAGTCGGGAAAGTTTTCGAGGGGGCCGCCCGGGGTCTGAAAGGCTTTTTGGAGCGGTGGAGCAGGAAGAGCACAAGACGCTTTTCCCATGGTTCCCATGGTAAATAAAAAGGTCTTCGATTTTCGAAGGACCAGATTCTTCGACAGTGCTTCGATTTTCGAAGGACCAAACGTGATTTTCATCGCTCAGACCGCCTCTGGTACTTCGATTTTCGAAGTGGTCGACTTCGATTTTCGAACAGGGTGATTTGATTCTTCGAGGCTGAATTTCCGTGGTGGGGTGGCCGTCGGATCAACGTCCAGACGACCGCCACACTCGTCGATGGCCAGCCAGGAGAGCGCATAGAGGGCGCAGATGCCGCCGGGGTTGCAGTACTTGGGATCCCTGGTCCTGATGATCAGGTTTCGGTCCATCAGCTCTTGCAGGGCGATAACCAGCGTCGACGGGCTCTTTACGCCCCACACCCGCGACTGCTGGATAGTTGCCGAAAGGTTGCCGTTGTTGGCGCCCCGGAACTGCCGTAGCAGCCCCAGGAGCACCCTTAGGGCGGCGCCGGAGATAGCCAGGAAGTCCTCGCTGTCCATCACCACATGGGGAATGACAGCGTAGGTTCCGGACGGGCTCCGGCCCTTGGCTTTGCGCCGGTTCGCCACCATTCACGCGCCGTCCTGTTCGGCCAGCTGTTCGACCTCGAGGCCCTTCTCATAGAGCACCGTGCCCAAGACCTTCAGGCCGCTCAACAGGCCGCCCAGGTTGGGCGCGGTCAAGAACTCGCTACCGTCGTGAGACTCCCGGCGGATCTGGTCTTCTTCCAGCAGCTTGGCGATGGACTGGACCGCCAGGCTGGCGTGCATGATGGTGGCGCCGACCGCTTCAGCCCGGAACTTGATGAAGTCGCTCATTGCTGCTCCTCCTCGCTGATTTCCCAGAGACGGAGGCCGATCTCGTTCATCAGCGCACCGATGGCCAGGACGGCACTGGCGACTCCTTCAGTCAGTTCCTCGGTCATGTGGTGCTCCGAGCCATCAGCGCCCAGCAGCTCGGCCAGGGCGCACAGGCCGATGCCGGCAGATTGAACGACTGCGGAGCGGCGGTTTACCTCGCGGCGGAGGTCCAGGTCGATAGCGTGAGATGCAGACGGATTGCGGGTATGATTTGCTTGTTGCATGGCGATCTCCTCAAATGCTCGCCTTGTGATAGCCGGACCACTGTTGGCGCAGTGGTCCGGCACCTTTACGCTCTGCGAAACGGGTCAGTCGGTTTCGAGTACCTCCCAGTCCGCGAGGGCTCCGATTTCTCTCCCCAGTTTTTCCAAGTCGCAGTGCTTGGCGGTGATGGTGTTGCTGTTCACGTTCACGACGTACAGCGATCCGAGTTCCGAAAACGCCCTCGAATCCTCCTTGCAGCGGCGTAGCCGCTCCCCATCCTTGGCCAACTTGCGGTCGATCCTCGCGAACAACGCGCGTTCCGTGACTATGGCTTTGGTCATTGCGGCTCCTTTCGTTGAGACACAAAAACACATTATCACAAAAACACACTTTCGCAAGGTGTGCGGGAGCGGAATTCATCATGCTGCGCACCTCCGGCCGGCGGCCATGAACTCCAGGATCTGGCGCGCCTCATCCAGGCGGCTCTCGGGCAGGCTGTAGCGGGTCACATGGCAGGACTTGCCCCAGTTGGTGGGGACCTTCTCATCCATGCAGACGAACACAATCCCCCAGTTGTTTTTGAGGGCGCTGATGGTGGAGTTCAGGCAGTGGTCGCCCAGGCGCTCGGCCTCGAAGCGATTGAGGCTGCCACCCTCCACCAGGAAGGCGAGGATGCGGGAGGCCTTGGTGGGGGCATTGGTGGTCGTGATAGTATTACGTTGCGTTTTTTCAGGGCTGGCCAGTTGGTCGGCCTTCTTTTTGTCCATTAGGCGGCCACCCCGCGAGCTTCGGCGATGCGCGCCTCGATCCAGGCATCAACCTCGGCCTCGATCCATACGGCATGGCCTTCGGAGAGCTTTACCTGGGCAGGGAAAGTGCCGGCGTGAATGCGGCGGTAGATTTCGGAGTCGCTGAGGCTGGTCTTTGCCTTGACCTCTTTGCGGCGGATGAAGCGGTGGGGGCTGGCTTGGTTTGCCATCGCTGCGGCCTCCTTGGGGCTGTCTGGGTGCGATGGGCAAATGCTGCTGGGGAAGGGGAAAGAGAAAAATTATACGGCCGCTACGGAAATGGGGTTTTCCGTAGCGGAAAAGGGGTTATTCGTTACGGGCGCAGTGTTTTCTTGGGTCGCCCTCCGCGGCGTGCGTGCTCGGGAGCTACGGGCTTGATCCACTCCTTCAAGCGCTCGGAACCTCCGGGTAGGCTTTCGTCAAAGCCCTCTGAGGACAGCTGTCGGTACACTCGATCGGCCATATCCCCGACGCGGAGATCGCGGAACTCCCCCGACCACAGGTCAGCGGCAATCTCTCTGGCGCGCTCCATTGCTCTTTCCTTTTCGGCCTTCAGTTTCGCCAGCGGCCCGAGCATGGCCCGCTCTCGCTGAATCGCTACGCATGCTTCTTCGTTGGTGTGCCATACGACGGCAAGCATCAACGAGAAAACAGCGCCCTGGAGGTCGTCCGCAATATCCGGATGCTCAAGGGCGATAGCGCGAAACTGCTCAAAGCCAAAGGAGACTAAATCTTCTTCAGGATCTGCATGGGATGCAGAGGGAAGGCACAAGCGTGCCAGGCGCTCCATGCGATCCAGCGTGTATCCGGTCATGCCAATTTCTTCGATCAAGGCATCGAGCGGTCCGCCAAAACGCTTATGAGTAGGCGTCTGCTTCTCGTCCATCAGGCCCTCCGAATGGCCACAACGTTGGCGCCAGCGCATAGCGCGTCGATCTCGTCCGCCCAAGCTTGCATCATCCCCCGGCGCTGCTCGAGGTAGTGGGCATGGTTGTAGGTGTCGCGGATCTCGTCCTTGTCGCCGTGGGCGAGCTGGCGCTCGATCCAGTCGCGGTTGTAGCCGCGGCTGTTCAGCTCGGTGCTCAGCAGGTGGCGGAAGCCGTGGCCGGTCTGACGCCCCTCGTAGCCGATCAGGCGCAGCGCCTTGTTGATGGTGTTCTCGCTCATCGGTCGGTCGGGGTTCTGCTTGCCGGCGAAGGCGAGCGGATAGCAGCCGGTGATCTCGGCCAGCTCGCGTAGCATGACCACGGCCTGGGCGGGCAGCGGGACGATGTGCGGCCGGCGCGCCTTCATGCGGGCCGCCGGAATGGTCCAGGTGGCCGAATCAAGATCGAACTCATCCCAGGGCGCCGTGCGCAGCTCGCCCGGGCGGACGCCGGTGATCAGCAGCAGGCGGATAGCAAGGCGCGTCGGGGCGTCACTGGAGGCCGCTGCGAGCTTTTCCAGCAGCTCGGGTATCTCCGCCAGGGGGACGTGCGGATGATGCCGTGCGCGCGGCGCGTGGGCCGCCACCACGTCGAGGTCCGTGGCGGGGTTGGTGGTGGCCACCCCCTTGGCCAGGCCGAAGCGAAAAATCTGGTTCAACCACTGGCGGATCTTGCCGGCGGCATTCAGGGTGCCGCGCTTCTCGACCTTGCGCACCAGGTCCACCAGATCAGGGCGGGTGATCTCGGCCACCAGGCGCCGGCCGATGGCCGGGATGATGTCGTTGTCCAGGTAGAGCCGGGCCTTGTAGGCGGTCGACTCTGCCCAGCGGGGGGAGTTGTAGGCGTACCACTCGTTGGCCAGGATCTCGAAGGTGTGCGCCTCGGCCTCGCGGGTGCGTTTCTCCGCCTGCTTGTGCGAACTGGGGTCGATCCCTTCGGCCACCAGTGAACGCGCCGCATCGCGGCGCTCGCGGGCCTTGGCGAGGGTGACGGCCGGGTAGGCGCCCAGGCTGATCATTTTCGGCTTGCCGGCGAACCGGTAGCGGAACCGCCAGAGTTTGGCGCCGGTGGGCGTCACCTCCAGGCACAGGCCCAAGGAGTCGGAGAGGCGGTAAAGCTTCTCCTTCGGCTTGGCGGTGCGGGCGGCGGTATCGGTGAGTGGCAAGGGATGTCCCCCGAAGCCGGGCCAGGCGCAGGTTAGCGGCCGGCGTGTGAGTAGAAATCCATGACCGAACTGGGTCTACTCACGAATCTACTCACAAAGTTTTGGGCTTACAAGGGAACCGACGGGAACGCTGGGCACAAAAAAACCGGCGCTAGGGCCGGTTTCTCTGTGTTGCCGAGCATCGTGGGGACTGCTAGACACCGATGTATGGTGCCCAGGGACGGAATCGAACCGCCGACACGGGGATTTTCAATCCCCTGCTCTACCGACTGAGCTACCTGGGCAACGGGGCGCTATTAAACGGATTAAGCGGCCCCTCGTCAACACCCTTCTGAAAAAATTTTTAGTTATTACGGGCGCTTACGCGCTCGGGGGGACATAACCTTCGGCTTGGGCGTAGTCCTCGCCCGAGAAAAACTTGTCCATTTCAGCCTGGAGGAACTTGCGGTCCTCGGCGTTCATCATGTTCAGGCGGCGCTCGTTGATCAGCATGGTCTGATGCGCCTGCCACTCATCCCAGGCCTTCTTCGAGATGTTGTTGAAGATGTCCTCGCCCTTGGCGCCCGGATATGGCGGACGCTCCAGGCCCGGCAGTTCCTCTTTGTACTTGCGGCACATGATGGTGCGGGTCATCGCGGTTCTCCTGCATTCAATACATCGGCCGCGCGCTTGAGCAGCTTTTTCACTGGGGCGGCGAGCCCCAGGCGCGGCGGGGTGGCGAGGTTATACCAGAGCCAGTCGCCCTCGGCCACGATGGGGACGCTGCCCTCCACGGCCACCAGCCAGGGTTCGATGGCCAGTTGGAAATGACTGAAGGTGTGGGTCAGGCCGGGCAGTTCGCGGCGCTCGCCGAGCTGCAACGAATGCTGGTTGGCCAGCGGGGCGAGCGCGTCGAGATCGTCCAGTTCCGGAAGGCTCCAGAGCCCGCCCCAGAGGCCGCTCGACGGCCGACGGTAGAGCAGGATGGCGCCGTCACCATTGGCCAGCAGGGGCATCAGGGTGCGCTTCTGGGGCAGCGCCTTGCGCGGTTTCGGGGCGGGGTAAGCCGTTTCCCGGCCTAGCCGGTGCGCACGACAACCGCTCTGCAATGGGCATAGCAGGCAGCTGGGTTTGCTGCGGGTACAGAGGGTGGCGCCGAGGTCCATCATTGCCTGGGTGTAGTTGTTCACTCGCTGGTACGGGGTGAGGCGCTCGGCCACTTCCCAGAGTTGCCTGGCGACCTTCGGTTCACCCGGATAGCCGTCCTGCGCGACATAGCGGGCCAGGACGCGCTTGACGTTGCCGTCGAGGATCGGTGCACGCAGGCCCATGGACAGGCTGGCGATGGCGCCGGCGGTGGAGCGCCCAATGCCAGGCAACTCCGCCAGTTGATCGACGTCGCAGGGGAAGTGGCCGTCGTAATCGGCCACCACCTGTTTCGCGGTCTTCTGCAGGTTGCGGGCGCGAGTGTAGTAGCCGAGGCCGGTCCAGAGGTGCAGTACTTCGTCTTCCGGCGCGGCTGCCAGCGCCTGCACGGTTGGCAGGGCCTCCATGAAGCGATCGAAGTAGCCCAGGACGGTGCTCACCTGGGTCTGCTGCAGCATGATTTCGGACACCCAGACGCGGTAGGGGGTGATGCCCTGCTGCCAGGGCAGGTCCTTGCGGCCATGACTGTCGTACCAGTCGAGCACGGCGCCGGAGAACTGCTCGGGGGTCATTGCTTGAACAACCCCTTGAGCGCGTCTTTCAGCTCCGGGCTGACCTTGTCGCCCAGCTTCTCTTCGAGTTTCTCGTTGAGTTTGTCGCCGGCCAGCCTGGCGGCCACCTTGCCCATACCGTCCTTGTCCAGGCGGCAGGCTTTGGCGCCCAGCTCCAGCGGGCCGCGGCAGCGCAGTGGCCACTCGATGCCGACGTAGCGCTCGTTGACCTGACAGGCCGGGTCCGGCATCGCGCTCTTGTCGCCTTCGATGACTACGCCGATCCGGTAATCCAGACCGAGCACGCGCAGGTCGACTGCGCCATCACCCTTGACGTTGAGGCCGGGGATGCTGGCGCGCAGGTCGGGGTTGTTGGCCACGCCATTGTTGAAGGTGAGCGAGCCCTTGAGCTCGCGGAAGGGGGTCTCGCTGCCGCTGCGCGTGCTGCTCAGCGTTTTGCGGTTGAGGGTGGCGATGCCCTGGCAGAGTTGCTGTTCGAGGTTGGCGTCGAGCAGCGCGCCGTCGTTCAGGGAGAAACTGGCGGTGCCATTGAGACCGTCAATCCAGGCCTTCTGGCTATTGCCGCTGCTGGTGATGTCAGCGGTCATGTCCAGCAGGCCGCGCACCGGTGGCTTCTGCTCCTGGGCCTGGAGGAGTTTCTCCACCGGCACGTTGCTGATGCGTTTTTGGGCCTTGAGCAGCGGTACTGCCGGACGCGCGTCGATTTGCGCGCTGGCCTGGAAGCTGCCACCGAGCAGACCCCCACGCAGGTCTTCAAGGGTCAGCAGGCCTCCCTTGCCGTTGGCCTTGAGGCTGACGTCATTCAGAGGCAGTTTGTCGACGGTGAATTGGCCGAGGTTCAGCGTGGCTTGCAGATCGACCTTGCGCAGCTGGTCCATTGGCAGTATCGGTGCTTCGCTCCAGGCAGCCTGGGTTGGCGCGTTCGGTAGCGGCGTGGTGCCCTGGCTCGCGGCGGCTACAGCGGGCTTTACTTCGGCCTGGCGGGCGGTTTGGGCTTCCTGCTTGGCCTTGGTTTTGGGCGGCAGGTAGCGGTCGAGGTCGAGCTTGTCGCCCTTGAGCTGGATGCGCACGGCCTTTTGGGCGAAGTCGGCCACGGCCAGGCGGCCGCTGAAGCTGCTGTCGTCCAGTTTCAGGTTGAGGCCTTCGAGGGCGAGGCTGTTGGGGCTGCCGCCCAGTTTGGTGACCAGCTCGAATTTCTGCAGCGTGGTGGCGTCGCTCATTGGCGGCAGTTCGACGCCGATGCCGGTCAGGAACTCCCGCAGGTTGAGCGGGGCGATGGACAACCCGCCCTCCAGCCGTGCGCCCTTGTTCAGGTCATGCACCTTGAGTTCACCGAGTGCGCGCAGTTGGTTGGCGGAAAGCTTGAGGCTGTTCCACTCGGCGACGTTGGCGGCGAGATCGGCCAGCAGCTGGCCCTGGGCGTTGAAGGTCAGGGTCTTGCCCTTGAAGGGTTCGCCGGACGCTTCGCCGTTCAGCTTCAGGTCCTCGAGCTGGTAGCGTTTGAGCGCGCGCTCGAAGCGCAAGTTGGTAGTGAGTTCGGTCTTGGCGCGCAGCACCGGCTGGTTGGTGCCAAAGAAGGCACTGAGTTTGACCGGGATGCTGGCTCCCTCGCGGATGGCACCGGTGACCAGTTCGATGCCTTCGGCGTTGAATTGCTGACCGCTCTTGGCATCGGTGTAGTTGATGCGCGCATTGCGCACGGTAAGGCTGTCGATATCCAGCTTGACCGGGCGCGCTGGTTCTTCGGCAGCGGGCGCCTGCTGGGCGCCGTCGGTCGGAGCGGGGCTGGTCGGCGTGCCGGCCTGGGCAGTTTCCGGAGCCTTCGCCGGGCGGCCGATATCCTCCCAATTGCCGTGGCCCTTGTCGTCGCGCTGCAGATCGAGGTTGAGGCCTTCGACGCGGATGTCGCTCATCTGCACCTCGCGACGCAGCAGCGGCAGTACGCGCACCGACAGGCCGATCATGTCGAGGTTGGCGAAGGGCTTTTCCGGGCTGGCGGCACTGGCCAGGGTCGCCTGGTGCAGTTCGAGGCCGAGCCAGGGGAACAGGCTCCAGCCGATGTCGCCGTTGAGGGTCAGTTCGAGGTTGGCCTTGTCGCGGGCCAGTTGTTGAATCTCGTCCTTGTAATCGTTCGGGTCGAACAGGTGGGTCAGGGCGAAGCCCAGGGCCACTATGATCAGCAACAGCCCGAGGAAGATGAGGCCCAGGATTTTTCCGAAGGCTTTCATTGGCCAGTCCTTGTGATGGATCGCGTGAATTGAAGGTGCCGAGTATAGCGCCGGGCCATCAGTCATGGCGTGCAGTGGCGTGGGGCTTCGGCGCCCTGGTCAGGGACTTTTGATGGTGATTCTGGCCGTCGGTTCAGCGCAGGGGGCTTAGAGGCTTTCCAGCGGCAGGTGCAAGCGAGCCGCGAGGGCCTGGCTTTCCAGATGGCCCTCTGGAGCGGCCAGGGCCAGCGATCTGCCTGCTTCCCGCGCCAGGCGAGCGCTTTCCTCAACCAGGCGACGGGCAACGCCGCGATGGCGGGTGACCTTGCGCACGCAGAGGTGGGACAACCGCCAGTGCTCCTCCCCGCGCTCGATCAGCGCTGCGCCGAGCAGGCGATCGTTGAAACGCCCGGCCACCAACAGGCCGTCGGCCAGGCCGCGTTCCACCAGTTCCGCCGCATTGGCGTAGGGCGCCAGCAGCCAGTCCGGAGCATCGGCGTAAATTTTCGCCAGGTCGCCGCGATCCTGCTCGGACGGGCAATTCAGGGTCTCTACGATCACGGGCATGGGGGTTCCTGGAGGGCATTGCGGACGCGGCTCGGCAGTGTAAACCCCGCCGACCGTCGTCGGTAGCCGCGCCAGCGGCCGGCGGCCTATAATGGCGCTCTTTTTTGTGAGCCTTTTGTGGAGCTGGTGATGGCCGAACGTACGGCATCCGTCGAACGCAATACCCTGGAAACCCAGATCAAGGTCTCGATCAACCTGGATGGTACTGGCAAGGCGCGCTTCGATATCGGCGTACCTTTCCTTGAGCACATGCTCGACCAGATTGCCCGTCACGGCCTGATCGACCTGGACATCGAGTGCAAGGGCGATCTGCATATCGACGATCACCACACCGTGGAAGACGTCGGTATCACCCTCGGCCAGGCCTTCACCCAGGCCATTGGCGACAAGAAGGGCATCGTCCGCTACGGCCATTCCTATGTGCCGCTGGATGAAGCCCTGTCCCGCGTGGTCATCGACTTCTCCGGTCGTCCCGGCCTGCAGATGCACGTTCCTTTCACCCGCGCCGTGGTCGGTGGCTTCGATGTCGACCTGTTCCAGGAGTTCTTCCAGGGCTTCGTCAACCACGCCCTGGTGAGCCTGCACATCGACAACCTGCGCGGCCATAACACCCACCACCAGATCGAAACCGTGTTCAAGGCCTTCGGCCGCGCCCTGCGCATGGCCGTCGAGCGGGACCCGCGCATGGTCGGTCAGATGCCCTCCACCAAGGGCGTGCTCTGATGCAGACGGTTGCAGTCATCGACTACGGCATGGGCAACCTGCACTCGGTTGCCAAGGCCCTGGAACACGTCGGCGCCGGCCGTGTGCTGGTCAGCAGTGATGCCAGCGTGATCCGCGAAGCCGACCGGGTGGTGTTTCCTGGCGTCGGTGCCATCCGCGATTGCATGGCGGAGATCCGTCGCCTGGGCTTCGACGAGCTGGTGCGCGAGGTCAGTCGCGATCGTCCGTTCCTCGGCATCTGCGTCGGCATGCAGGCGCTGCTGGAGCGCAGCGAGGAGAACGACGGGGTCGACTGCATCGGCCTGTTCCCCGGCCAGGTGCGCTTCTTCGGCAAGGGCCTGGTGGAAGATGGCGAGCACCTGAAAGTGCCGCACATGGGCTGGAACGAGGTGGAGCAGAGTGTCGCCCACCCGCTCTGGCACAACATTCCTGATCGGGCGCGCTTCTACTTCGTGCACAGCTACTACGTCGAGGCCGGCAACCCTGCCCAGGTAGTCGGTCGCGGTCACTACGGCAAGGACTTCGCCGCCGCGCTGGCCGAAGGCTCGCGCTTCGCCGTGCAGTTCCACCCGGAAAAGAGCCACACCCACGGCCTGCAGCTGCTGCAGAACTTCGCCGCCTGGGACGGCCGCTGGTAAACCGATGAGCCGCGCGAAGAAGACCCCGAGCCTGCAACTCGACGCCGCACAGACCCAGGACGCGGTGCTGGCGATCAAGCGTTTCATGGCCGATCGCTTCGAGCTGGAGCTGGGTTCCTTCGAGGCCGAGGAAGTGCTCGACTTCTTCGCCCAGGAGTTCGCGCCACATTTCTACAACAAGGCGATCTCCGATGTGCAAGCGCACCTGAAAGACAGGTTCGAAAGCATCGAGAGTGACTTGTGGGCGCTTGAGAAAAGCTGAGCGCCAAGCCGATTCCACTGACTTCGAACAGGTTGAACCGATGCTGATTATCCCCGCTATCGATCTGAAGGACGGCGCCTGCGTGCGCCTGCGCCAGGGCCGCATGGAAGACTCCACCGTGTTCTCCGACGACCCGGTGAGCATGGCCGCCAAGTGGGTAGAGGGCGGCTGCCGTCGCCTGCACCTGGTGGACCTGAACGGCGCCTTCGAAGGCAAGCCGGTGAACGGTGAAGTGGTCACCGCCATCGCCAAGCGCTACCCGAACCTGCCGATCCAGATCGGCGGCGGCATTCGCTCCCTGGAAACCATCGAGCACTACGTCAAGGCCGGCGTCAGCTACGTGATCATCGGCACCAAGGCAGTGAAAGAGCCCGAGTTCGTCACCGAGGCCTGCAAGGCCTTCCCCGGCAAGGTCATCGTGGGCCTGGACGCCAAGGACGGATTCGTCGCCACCGACGGTTGGGCCGAGGTCAGCAGCGTGCAGGCCGTGGACCTGGCCAGGCGCTTCGAGGCCGATGGCGTCTCCGCCATCGTCTACACCGACATCGCCAAGGACGGGATGATGCAGGGCTGCAACGTCGAGGCCACTGCGGCCCTGGCCGCCGCCAGCCGCATCCCGGTGATCGCGTCGGGCGGTATCCACAACCTCGGCGACATCGAAAAGCTGCTGGCCGCCAAGGCCCCCGGCATCATCGGCGCCATCACTGGCCGTGCCATCTACGAAGGCACCCTGGACGTCGCCGAGGCCCAGGCCTTCTGCGACAGCTACAAGGGCTGATCATTACGCTGAAGCCCTCGCTGGCCGAGAGCCGTAGGATGGGTTAGTCGCGCAGCGGCGCAACCCATCAACTACTGACAGATCGATGGGTATCGCGGCGCTCCGCGGAACGCCGCCCGACCCATCCTACGAGAGCAATGTTATGGCACTGGCAAAACGCATCATCCCCTGCCTCGACGTGGACAACGGTCGCGTGGTCAAGGGCGTCAAGTTCGAGAACATCCGCGACGCCGGCGACCCGGTCGAAATCGCCCGTCGCTACGATGAACAGGGCGCCGACGAGATCACCTTCCTCGACATCACTGCCAGCGTCGACGGCCGCGACACCACCTTGCACACGGTGGAGCGCATGGCCAGCCAGGTGTTCATCCCGCTGACCGTGGGCGGCGGCGTGCGCACCGTGCAGGACATCCGCAACCTGCTCAATGCCGGTGCCGACAAGGTGTCGATCAACACCGCTGCTGTCTTTACGCCGGAATTCGTCGGCGAGGCCGCCTCCCGTTTCGGCTCCCAGTGCATCGTGGTTGCCATCGATGCCAAGAAAGTCTCCGGCCCGGGGGAAACACCACGCTGGGAAATTTTCACCCATGGCGGACGCAAACCCACCGGCCTCGACGCTGTGGCCTGGGCGAAGAAAATGGAAGACCTGGGTGCCGGTGAAATCCTCCTCACCAGCATGGACCAGGACGGTGTGAAGAGCGGTTACGACCTGGGCGTCACTCGCGCCATCAGCGAAACCGTCGGCATTCCGGTGATTGCCTCCGGCGGTGTCGGCAATCTTGAGCACCTGGCTGCTGGCATCCTCGAGGGCAAGGCCGACGCCGTTCTGGCGGCGAGCATCTTCCACTTCGGTGAATACACCGTGCCCGAGGCCAAGGCCTATCTCGCCAGCCGCGGAATCCTGGTGCGCTGAGCACGATTCTTGCCTAGCATTCGCCCAGGCTGCTCGCGTGACGGACTTCGCAGCCTGGGCTGCTGATGCCCGAGCCCCGTTCCCACGGGGTTAAGCTCAGCGCATTTCCCATCTCTCCTGGAAGGTAATCGCTAATGTCGAAACGCCTGCTGCTGGCGCTGGCCGGTACCCTCATGGTGTTTGCCGGTGCAGCTCGTGCCGAAGTGGATGAGAACTACAGCGTCGTTCTCCTGACCGAAAACTTCCCGCCCTACAACATGTCGATCAACGGGAAGAACTTCGCCCAGGAAGACAATATCGATGGCATCGCCGTCGACATCGTCCGTGAAATGTTCAAGCGTGCCGGGGTCAAGTACAGCCTGACCCTGCGCTTCCCCTGGGATCGCATCTACAAGCTGGCGCTGGAGAAGCCGGGCTATGGCGTATTCGTCACTGCGCGCCTGCCTGAGCGCGAGCAGTCGTTCAAATGGGTCGGCCCGATCGGTCCCGACGACTGGATCATGCTGGCTCGCACCGACAGCTCGATCGCCCTGGGCAGCCTGGAAGACGCGCGCAAGTACAAGGTGGGCGCCTACAAGGGCGATGCCATCGCCGAGTACCTGACCCAACAGAAGCTCGAACCGATCACCGCCCTGCGTGACCAGGAAAACGCCAAAAAGCTGGAGAAGGGCCAGATCGACCTCTGGGCCACCGGCGACCCCGCTGGCCGCTATCTGGCCAAGCAGGAAGGCGTAGGCGGCCTGAAAACCGTGCTGCGCTTCAACCAGGCCGAGCTGTTCCTGGCGCTGAACAAAGAAGTGCCCGACGAGGTGGTGAACAAGCTGCAGGCCGCGCTGGACCAGCTGCGGGCTGAAGGCTATGTCGACGAGATCCTGAACAGCTACCTCTAACAGGTAGTGCTTCAAACCTAGCAACGAGACCTCAGCGACCGGCCACAAGCTGGTCGCTTGCCATGGAAGGCAGGACGGGTCGTGCCGTACGTCCGTGGGTGGGGAGCCCACGCAAGGAAGCCGCTTAGCCACAACCACAACTCAAGCGAGCGGTATGACAATGCAGAAGCTGATTCAACGTGCCCTGACCCTGGGCCTGATGTTCTTCGCCTTCACGGCGCGCGCCGATTTGCCGGCGGACTACAAGGTGGTGTTGCTCACCGAGAACTTCCCGCCCTTCAACATGGCGGTGGATGACAAGAACTTCGCCCGCGACGACGGCATCGATGGCATCAGCACCGATATCGTCCGCGAGATGTTCAAGCGCGCCGACATCAACTACAGCCTGACCTTGCGCTTCCCCTGGGATCGCCTGTATCGCCTGACCCTGGACAAGCCCAGCTATGGCCTGTTTTCCACCACCTTCACCGCTGAACGCCAGCCGCTGTTCAAATGGGTCGGTCCGATTGCCAAGACCGAGTGGGTGCTGCTCGCCGCGCCGGGTAACAACCTGAGCGTCAAGGACCTGAAGAGTGCGTCCCAGTACCGCATTGGCGCGTACAAGAACGATGCCGTGAGCCAGCACCTGGAAAGCCAGGGCATGGCGCCGCAGAACGTCCTGCGTGACCAGGAGAACGTGAAGAAACTGCTCAAGGGCCAGATCGATCTCTGGGCCACGACTGATCCCGTTGGCCGCTACCTGGCCAAGCAGGAAGGCGTGACCGGCCTGCAGACCGTGCTGCGCTTCAACAGCGCCGAGCTCTACCTGGCCTTCAACAAGGACACCCCGGACGAGGTCATCGAGCGTCTGCAGAAGGCCCTGGACCAGATGCGCACTGACGGTTACGTCGACGAGATCACCCAGAACTACCTGTAATGATTGGCAGGCCCGGCGCGGCCTGCTTCTGAATGCCCTTCTTTAGGGGCGAATTCATTGGCTATGTCTGCGTTAGCTGTTGCGAGAGATTGACCATCGGGCCAGGAGCCTACGGGTAATGCAGCTGCCTACAACACGTAATGCAGACATAGCCAGTTCATTCGCCAAGCAGACCGCAGGTCTGACCTGCATGCCTTCATAGGGCAGCTGCGCTGCCCTTGGCGATTGAATTCGCCCCAACGAGGCGTCCCTGGCGCCGCTTGAGCATCTACCGGTAAAACCCCGCCTTGCCGTGAGCCGCCATGGCGCGGTTGCCGCGCAGGGCGATCAGCATTTCCACATCGATCAGCTCGAAGCCCCGTTCCTTCAGGCGCGGCAGCTCGCGCTCGAGCAGTTCCAGGGTTGCCGGGTGAGGGTGGCCAATCATCAGGGCTGAGCCCTGCTTGCGCGCCAGGTCCAGTGCCGCGTCGAATTGCTTGGCCACCGCGGCCGGACTCTGGTCGTCATCGAGAAAGACATCCCGCGAGAGGCTGGCCAGCCCGGCCTTCTGCGCCTCGGCGGCGGCCACCGTGGCAGCGCTGGTGCGGCTATCGATAAAGAAGCGGTGTTCCTGTTGCAAGCGATGCATCAGCCAGGTCATGGCGGGACGCTGGGCGGTCATGCGGCTGCCCATGTGGTTGTTCAGGCCGCGGGCGAAAGGCACCTGGCGCAGGGCCGCGTCCAGGCGTTTCTCCAGCTCGGCTGTGGATAACTCTGGCCGCCAGGCATAGGGGCCGGTGGCCGGGTCCATGGGCAGGTGCAGCATCACTGTCTTGCCGGCGGCATGGGCGGCTTCGGCGAGTTCACGGGAGTGAGGGGCATCCGGAAGGATGGAAAGCGCCACCGGGCCGGGGAGGGCGAGAACACGGCGGTCGCGGGCGGGGGTTTGGCCCAGGTCGTCGATCACCAGGGCCAGGCGCGCCGTTGGCGCGGCCCAGGCACCGGTTGCCGTTGCGCCCAACCACAACGCAAGCAACCAGGCGCCCCACCTCATGTCACTTTCCGCGAGTGACGTTCAGGCCTTTCAGCAGATTGAGGGCCTGGCTCAGTTGGAAGTCGTCATCCTGCGGGCGGGGCTCCGCCGATTTCTTGTTCGAACTTGGGCGGTCGGCACCGCCATTGCCGTTGCCGAGGTGGCCGGCGAGATCGGCTTCCTTGAAGGATTCGCCGTCCTGCTCGCGGGTGACCTTGGCTCGCGCCACTTCGATGTCCGGAACGATGCCCTGGGCCTGGATCGAGCGGCCGTTTGGGGTGTAGTAGAGCGCGGTGGTGAGCTTCAGGGCGCGATCGTTGTTCAGCGGCAGCACAGTCTGCACCGAGCCCTTGCCGAAGCTGTCGGTGCCCATCAGCACGCCACGTTTGTGGTCCTGCAGGGCACCGGCGACGATCTCGGCCGCCGAGGCACTGCCGCCGTTGATCAGCACCACCAGGGGTACGCCTTCGCTGGCGTCGGCCGGGTCGGCGGAGAAGCGCAGTTCGGAGTTGGCGATGCGGCCCTTGGTGTAGACGATCAGGCCTCTCTTCAGGAAGTGGTCGGAAACTTCCACCGCCGCCTGCAGCACGCCGCCGGGGTTGTTGCGCAGGTCCAGGACCAGTCCGCTCAGACGGCCGCCATTGTCCTTGCGCATCTTGGCCAGGGCTTTGCCCACTTCTTCGCCGGTGTTGACCTGGAACTGGGTGATGCGCAAATAGCCGTAGCTCTTGTCCAGCAGCTGGCTCTTCACGCTCTTGACCTTGATGGCCGCGCGCACCAGTTCCACGTCGAAGGGCTGGCCGCCATCGCGTACCAGGGTAAGGGTGATCTTGCTGCCGGCCTTGCCGCGCATCTTGTCCACCGCTTCCATCAGCGAGATGCCCTTGGTCGGCTGGCCGTCGATCTTGACGATCAGGTCGCCCGGCTGGATGCCGGCCTTGGAGGCCGGGGTGTCGTCGATGGGGGAGACCACCTTGACGAAGCCATCCTCGGCGCCGACTTCGATGCCGAGGCCGCCGAACTCGCCACTGGTGCTTTCCTGCAGCTCCTGGAAGTCTTCCGGTTCCAGGTAGGCCGAGTGCGGGTCGAGGTTGCTGAGCATGCCCTTGATGGCGTTCTCCAGCAGAGTTTTGTCGTCCACCGGCTCGACATAGGCGGACTTGATGCGATCCAGCACCTCGGCGAAGGTGCGCAGCTCGTCCAGCGGCAGCGGTGCCTTGCCGTTCACCGCCGTCGCGGGGAGATTTGCCGGCTCCTCGGCGGCCAGCAGCTGCGGGGCGCCGCCAAGCAGCGCCAGTGCCATGGCCAGGGAGGTGAGGCGGGACAGATGCGGCATGCGAACTAACTCCTGCTAGATGAGACCTATCCTTGGGCGCGGCACCACTGTGCCGGGTCGGTCGGTCGGCCTTGCTGGCGTATGGCGAAGTACAGTGCGGGCGTGTCCTGCCCGCCACTGGTGCCGACGGTGGCGATGGATTCGCCTGCTTTGACGATATCGCCGGCATTTTTCAACAGGCGCTGATTGTGGCCGTAGAGGCTCAGATAACCGTTGCCATGATCGAGAATGACCAGAAGCCCGGCGCCGCGCAACCAATCTGCGAAAACCACACGGCCGCCATGCACCGCGCGTACGGAGCTGCCTTCAGGGGCGCCGATCAGCACGCCGTCCCACTTGGCGCGGGAGTCGCCGCCACGGGCCGAACCGAAGCGGGCGACCAGGCGGCCGTCCACCGGCCAGGGCAGTTGGCCACGGGCTTTGACGAAGGGGCCGCCGAAGTTGCCGCCGGTGCTGGAAACCATCGGACCGTTGCTGGCCTTGGCCGGGCTGCCGGCCGGGTGTTCGCGTAGCTCGCGCTGCTGTTCGGCGAGTGCACGCTTGCGGGCTTCTTCGGCCTCGCGGGCCTCACGCTCCTGGCGGGCCAGGGTTTCTTCGATGGTCTTGAGTACCTTGCCCAGTTCGGCCTGATCCTGCTGGCGGGCCTTGAGCTTCTTGTCCCGGTCGCTGACGTCCCGGTTGAGCTTGGCCAGAGCCTGCTGGCGCTCCTTGCGCGTCGCGGCGAGTTGCTCGCGACGGCCATCGAGGGCGGCCTTCTGCTCGTTGAGCTGGTTCTGCTGGGTGGTGATTTCCTGCTCGACGTTCGCCAGCTGGCGCAGGGTCTCGTTGAACGCGGCAAGCTGTTCCAGGCGGGCCTTGCTCAGATAGTCGTAGTAGGTGAGGGTGCGGGCGAACTTCTCGGGGTGCTGCTGGTTCAGCAGCAGCTTGAGGTATTCCTGTTGACCGCTCTGGTAGGCGGCGCGGGCCTGGATGCCGATCAGGCGCTGTTGTTCAGTGCGCGCGCCCTGGAGTTTTTTTTTCTCTTCGTCCAGGCGCTGAATCTCGCCTTCGCTCTTCTCGAGTTCCTGTTGCAGCTCTTTCACCTGCTGCTCCAGGCCGCCCATTTCGGTTTCGGTTTTCTTCAGGTCGGCCTGGACGCCGGATTTCTCCTGCTGCAGTTGCTGCAGGAGTTTCTTCAGTTCGGTGACATCCTTTGCGGCCCGGTCCAGCTGTTGCTGGGTTTCGGCGCGCTGGTCGGCCATGACCGGGGTGATCAGGCTGGCAAGGATTGCGAGGGCGAGGGCGCGAAACATGGGGGTGGGGCACCAGGGGAAAGGACCGGCCTAGTATGCCCGTGGCGCGGGGCAAAAAAAACGCCCGGAACCGGTGGTTCGGGGCGTTTCCTGATAAGGCGCGCAGATATTCACGCCTGGGCCGCGCCGGGGCTACGGCCCGCGTCGATCATTGCAGCTCGACGATGGTCTTGCCGGTCATCTCGGCCGGCACGGGCAGGCCCATCAGGGTCAGCAGTGTCGGGGCCACATCGGCCAGCACGCCGCCTTCGCGGATCGTCGCCGGACGCTTGCCGACATAGATGAAGGGCACCGGCTCGCAGGTGTGCGCGGTGTGCGCCTGGCCGGTCATTTCGTCTTCCATCTGCTCGACGTTGCCGTGATCGGCGGTGATCAGCGCTTCGCCGCCGACCTTGTCCAGGGCTTCGACGATACGGCCGACGCAGCTGTCCAGGCACTCCACGGCCTTGACCGCGGCTTCGAACACGCCGGTGTGGCCAACCATGTCGCCGTTGGCGTAGTTCACCACGATCACGTCGTAGCGCTGGTTTTCGATGGCGTCGACGATCTTGTCGGTGACCTCGGGGGCGCTCATTTCCGGCTGCAGGTCATAGGTGGCGACCTTGGGCGACGGAATCAGAATGCGCTCTTCACCTTCGAAGGGCTCTTCGCGGCCGCCGGAGAAGAAGAAGGTCACGTGGGCGTACTTCTCGGTCTCGGCGATGCGCAGTTGGGTCTTGCCGTTCTTCGCCAGGTACTCGCCCAGTACGTTGTCCAGGGATTCCGGCTTGAAGGCGCTGGGGGCGGGGATGCTGGCCGCGTACTGGGTCAGCATCACGTAGCTGGCCAGGTTCAGTTCACGCTGGCGGGGGAACTCCTTGAAGCCCGGCTCGACGAAGGCGCGGGACAGTTCACGGGCGCGGTCGGCACGGAAGTTCATGAAGATCACGGCATCGCCATCTTCCACCTTCACCGGCTCGCCGATGCAGGTGGCTTTTACGAACTCGTCGCTCTCGCCGCGCTCGTAGGCGGCAGCCAGGCCCTCGACGGCGCTGGCGGCGGAGAATTCAGCCTGGCCCTCGGTGATCAGGTTGTAGGCAGCTTCGACGCGGTCCCAGCGGTTGTCGCGGTCCATGGCGAAGTAGCGGCCGATCAGGCTGGCGATGCGGCCCTTGCCGAGGCGGACGAAGGCGTCGTCCAGCAGCTTGATGGAGGGCTCGGCGCTCTTGGGCGGGGTGTCACGGCCGTCGAGGAAGGCGTGCAGGTAGATTTTCCCGGCACCGCGCTGAGCGGCCAGTTCGGCCATGGCGACCAGGTGGTCCTGGTGGCTGTGCACGCCGCCGTCGGAGAGCAGGCCCATGAAGTGCACAGCCTTGCCGGCGGCCACGGCCTTGTCCACCGCTGTGGTGATTTCCGGATTGCTGAAGAAGTCGCCGTCGCGGATCGCCTTGGTCACACGGGTGAAGTCCTGGTACACCACGCGGCCGGCGCCCAGGTTCATGTGGCCGACCTCGGAGTTGCCCATCTGGCCGTCCGGCAGGCCGACGTCCATGCCGCTGCCCGAGATCAGGCCATGGGGCTGGGTGGCGCGCAGACGGTCGTAGACCGGTGTCTTGGCGGCATAGATGGCGTTGTATTCGGGGCTGTCACTGTGACCGAAACCGTCCAGGATGATCAGGACCAGGGGTTTGGGCATGGCTGTCATAGTGTCGGACTCGTCTGCGGCAATGGGTGGAAAGTTGCGGGCAAGGCCCCGGAAAAAAGAGGCGGCATTCTACGGTCTGGTTCCGTCGGCGTCACCGCCAGACGGGTTTTGGCCGACCTGTGGGCCTGTGTATACTGGCCGGCATTTTACCGTCCCGGAAGCCGACGATGCTCGCTAAGCTGATTGAATTTGCCACTAACCACTATGTACTGAGTGGATCGTTCGTGGTGCTGCTGGCCCTGCTGCTGGCACATGAATTGCGCCGCAGTGGCCGCGCCATTTCCTCTCGCGAGCTGACCTCGATGGTCAACGGCGGCCAGGGCGTGGTCCTGGACGTGCGCGCCACCAAGGATTTCGCCGGTGGCCACATCGTTGACGCCCTGAACATCCCCTACGAGAAGCTCGCCAGCCGCATCGCCGAACTGGAGAAGTACAAGGACAAGGCCATCATCGTGGTCGACGCCATGGGCCAGCATGCCGGCACCGTCTGCCGTGACCTGAAGAAGGCCGGTTTCAACGCCATCAAGCTGTCCGGCGGCATCGGCACCTGGCGTGGCGACAACCTGCCGCTGGTGAAGTGAGATGGCCGAAATCGTCGTCTATTCGAGCGCCTGGTGCCCCTTCTGCGTCCGCGCCAAGCACCTGCTGGACAGCAAGGGCGTGCGCTATGAAGAGATCAGCGTCGACGGCAACCCCGCAATTCGCGCCGAGATGACCCGCAAGGCCGGGCGCACCTCGGTGCCGCAGATCTGGATCGGCCAGACCCATGTTGGCGGCTGTGACGACCTGTATGCGCTGGAGCGCGCTGGCAAGCTCGATGCGCTGCTCCAAGCCCGCCCGCAAACGGAAACGCACTAGAACAAGGCAGAATCATGACCGAACAAGCAAGCAACGCCGAAAACCAGAACCCCCAGTTCTCCCTGCAGCGCATCTACGTACGCGATCTGTCTTTCGAAGCGCCGAAGAGCCCCGAGATCTTCCGCCAGGAGTGGGCGCCGAACGTTTCCCTGGACCTGAACACCCGTCAGAAGCAGCTGGATGGCGACTTCCATGAAGTGGTGCTGACCCTGTCCGTGACCGTGAAGAACGGTGAAGAAACCGCCTTCATCGCCGAAGTGCAGCAGGCCGGTATCTTCCTGATCAAGGGTCTGGACGCGGCCTCCATGAGCCACACCCTCGGCGCCTTCTGCCCGAACATCCTGTTCCCCTACGCCCGTGAAACCCTGGACAGCCTGGTTGTCCGCGGCTCCTTCCCGGCGCTGATGCTCTCCCCGGTGAACTTCGACGCCCTGTACGCCCAGGAACTGGCGCGTCTGCAGGCCGCCGGCGAAGCCCAGGCCTGATTGCCAAGCTTCAGGAAAAAGCGCCCTTCGGGGCGCTTTTTCTTTGGCCGGTGAAATTGGCCCGTAGGGTGGGCTTCAGCCCACCAGCGGAGGTCAGCGTGGGCTAAAACCCACCCCACATAATAGAGCCGGGCAGCATTCACTCCAGACTGAAATCGTGCTGCCGCCAGGCCTCGTAAACTGCAACGGCCACGGTGTTCGACAGGTTCAGGCTGCGGCAGTTGGGGCGCATCGGCAGGCGCAGCCGCTGTTCCGGGGGCAGGCTTTCCCGGACGTCCTGGGGCAGCCCACGGCTTTCCGGGCCGAAGAGGAAAGCGTCGCCCTTCTCGAAGGCCACCTCATGGAACAGCTTGGTGCCCTTGGTGGTGAAGGCGAATACCCGAGGGTGGCCGAGGGCGTCCAGGCAGCTTTCCAGGTCGCTGTAGCGCTTGAGGGTGGCGTACTCGTGGTAGTCCAGGCCGGCACGGCGCAGACGCTTGTCGTCCAGTTCGAAGCCGAGCGGTTCGATCAGGTGAAGGTGGCAGCCAGAATTGGCGCACAGCCTGATAATGTTGCCGGTATTCGGCGGAATTTCCGGTTGAAACAGGATGACGTGAAACATGGGTGGCCCCGAGCCCGAAGACGGGCGGCATTCTACTCCCGATGATGATCCGCGACCGAGCCTGTGGCCGCGCTTTTTGTTCGCCCTTGCCCTGATCGGCGTGCTGGTGGGAATGATGCTTGGCCGCCTGACGGCGCCGGACCCCGTGCACCTGCAGCGCATCGAGGTGCGCGAGGGTGGTTTGACGCTCTGGTTCGACCATGAGCCCGAGGTCCGGGCCGAAGCGTTGGAGGGCGCCTACGCGCTGATGCTGGGGGCGGACGGGGAGAACGCCAAGGGACAACTGACCCTCGGTACCGCACCGGTGAGCTGGAAGGTGCTGCGATCGACCCATGGAGTGATGGTGCGATTCGTCGCGGCGCGGCCCTTGCACGGTGATTGGCATGGTGCCGCGGAGGATGGGCGCTGGCGGTTGGAAGTCAGCCTGCGCGCCGAATAAGAAAGGGGGAATCCTCGGCCTGCCTGTACCAAGGCCCCCTGAAGGGTGGTCGCCTGCCGTAGCGAGCGACGCGGTCCTGTACCGGGCCCTTGCGGGGCCCTTGGCGGCTGGGAGACCAGCGCGCCTTTGCATAAAAGAGGGGATTCCCCGGCCTGCCTGTACCAAGGCCCCCTGAAGGGTGGTCGCCCGCCGTGGCGTGCGACGCGGTCCTGCACTGGGCCCCGTGGGGCCCGGGCGGCTGACTGAGCAGCACACCTGTCGAATAAAAGAGGGGATTCCCCGGCCTGCCTGTACCAAGGCCCCCTGAAACCTGGTCGCCCGATGGCGACGCTGAAACGCTTTCGGCTCTTCTGGAGCCGTGGCGGCTGGAGGTCAGCCTGCCTGTCATAAGAGTGGGGATTCCCTGGCCTGCCTGTACCAGGGGCCCCAAAACCGCTGTTGTCTTGGGTATTGCAGGGGGCGTGCCAGTTTCTTGATAACCTTCGTGAGAGTTTCGTTGATTCGTCTGGAGGCCGCGTCATTAGTGGCTTTGAGCGAAGTGAAATTCGACGTGGAGGGAAGGTGGCGGCGGTCTTCGGCGCCGGAAGTGCCTGGGCGTGAGGCACTTTTTTGAGGCGGGGAGGTGATTCAGGCACCAGGGATGATCCTTTTCCCTGGCCGAATGCACGGTGAGCGTCTGACGGGAGGGACCCCGCCGAAGCGAGGTCCGGGGCCGGGTCAGTGGTTATCCGGGGCCAGGTAGGCTGCGGTGGACTTGCAGTCCCGCAGTCGCTCCACTTTGAGCGAAAGGCCCTTTGGTAACCGGACGCCGATGCGAGAGCGGCCATCTTCCATTGGCCCCACCACGATTTCGATGCCTTTGGTTCGCAGCATTTGCCCCAGCTCGGCGTCGCTGCAGCCTTCCAAGGCCTTGAGCCTGAGCACGTCTCCTTCCTTTCGAACACCCATATGTAACTGCATGGTTTTCACCCTGTCTCTGGTTCAGGTCCGGGCAGCATCCCGCCCTGATTCACTGCAGTCCACGACCTCTAGGAAAACCAGACATTTCATACGGAGTGGGTGGCATTGGAGCGCGGGCGTGATGGCGGCAGGCGGCTGGTGTGATAGGGAGATTGCGTGCTGTGCCGCAGGCGCGAGGGCAGGAGGCGGGGCGCAGGGCACCCCGCCGAAGGGGGGTCAGGCGTCGTCGCCGTCGTCGTCGTCTCCGCCGTCCACCTTCATGCCCAGTTCCTTGATCTTCCGCGTCAGGGTGTTGCGGCCCCAGCCCAGCAGCACGGCGGCGTCGCGACGGCGGCCAGCGGTGTGCTTGAGGGCGGTTTCGATCATGATCCGCTCGAAGGCCGGCACGGCCGAGTCGAGCAGGCCGGACTGGCCGCGGGCCAGGGCCTGGTCGGCCCACTGGCGCAGGGCCTGTTCCCAGTTGGTTACCGGTGCGGCGTCCTGGGGCTGGGTGAGCAGTTCCGGCGGCAGGTCGTCGACGTGGACTTCGCGACCGGAGGCCATCACGGTGATCCAGCGGCAGGTGTTCTCCAGCTGGCGCACGTTGCCCGGCCAGGGCAGGTGCTTGAGGTAGTCCTCGGTCTCGTTCTTCAGCAGCTTGGGCTCTACCGCCAGTTCCTGGGCTGCGCGGGCGAGGAAGTGCCGGGCCAGGGCCGGAATGTCCTCGCGGCGGTCGGACAGGCGCGGGATGTGGATGCGAATGACGTTGAGGCGGTGGAACAGGTCCTCGCGGAACTTGCCGGCCTGCACCAGGTTTTCCAGGTTCTGGTGGGTCGCGGCTATGATGCGCACGTCCACCTTCACCGGGGTGTGCCCGCCCACACGGTAGAACTCGCCGTCGGCCAGTACTCGCAGCAGGCGGGTCTGGGTGTCGGCCGGCATGTCGCCGATTTCGTCGAGGAACAGGGTGCCACCGTCAGCCTGCTCGAAGCGTCCGCGACGCTGGTTGGCCGCGCCGGTAAAGGCACCTTTTTCATGGCCGAACAGCTCGGATTCCATCAGGTCCTTGGGGATTGCCGCCATGTTCAGGGCAATGAAGGGCGAGGCGGCGCGCGGGCTGTGTCGGTGCAGTGCGTGGGCCACCAGTTCCTTGCCGGTACCGGACTCGCCGTTGATCAGCACCGTGATGTTGGAGTGGCTGAGGCGGCCGATGGCGCGGAAAACCTCCTGCATGGCCGGCGCTTCGCCGATGATTTCCGGGGTGCGGGCCTGGGGCGCCGGAGCTTCCAGGCCCTGCTGTTCCTGGGCGTGCTGGAAGGCGCGCTTGACCAGGGACACCGCCTCGTCCACATCGAAGGGCTTGGGCAGATACTCGAACGCGCCGCCCTGATAGGAGGCTACCGCGCTGTCCAGGTCGGAATGAGCGGTCATGATGATCACCGGCAGGCGCGGGTAGAGTTCGCGAATGCGTGCCAGCAGGTCCAGGCCACTGGCGCCGGGCATGCGGATGTCGGAGATGATCACATCCGGCTGTTGCCGGGAGAGCCGCCCAAGCAGGCTGTCGGCGCTCTCGAAGCTCTGGGTATTCATGCCATCCTGCTGCAGTGCCTTCTCCAGGACCCAGCGGATGGAACGGTCGTCGTCGACGATCCAGACGGTTTCACTACGGCTCATGACGAGGAAGCTCCTTGTTCCAGCGGCAGGAAGATCGAGAAGACGGTGTGGCCGGGATGGCTTTCACACTCGATCAGGCCCTGGTGCTGACTGATGATGTTCTGGGCAATGGCCAGGCCCAGCCCGGTACCGTCCGGGCGGCCGCTGACCATGGGATAGAAGATGGTTTCCTGGAGCTCGGCCGGGATACCCGGGCCGTTGTCGATGATTTCCACCTTGGTCACCAGGCGATGGCGGGTGTGGCCGATGGTGAACTGGCGCAGGGTGCGCGTGCGCAGGGTGATGCGGCCAAGGCGCAGGTCGCTCTGCGCGGAGAGGGCCTGCATGGCGTTGCGCACGATGTTGAGCACGGCCTGGATCATCTGCTCCTTGTCGATGAAGACATCGGGAATGCTCGGGTCGTAGTCGCGCACCAGATTGATGCCGCCCTGGCTTTCCGCTTCCACCAGGCTGCATACGCGCTCCAGCACTTCGTGGACGTTGGTCATGGCCAGCGACGGCAGCTTGTTCGAGCCGAGCATGCGGTCCACCAGGTTCCGCAGGCGGTCGGCTTCTTCGATGATGACGTTGGTGTAGTCCTTCAGGTGCTCTTCCGGCAGTTCGCGGGAGAGCAGTTGAGCGGCGCCACGGATGCCGCCCAGGGGATTCTTGATCTCATGGGCCAGGCCGCGTACCAGCAGCTTGGTGGTTTCCTGCTTGGACAGCTGCGCCTCTTCCTTGGTGATCCGCAGCAGGCGATCACGCGGGTGGACCTCCAGCAGCAGGAGGGTTTCGCCGCGATTGAGGATCGGCGTCACCGCGTAGTCCACGGTCAGGGTCTGGCCGGAGAGCGAGGTCAGCATGGCTTCACGCTTGGTGAAAGGGTGCGCCTGTTCCACCGCCTGGCGCAGGGAGGTCAGGGCTTCGGGCGACTCGGTGAACAACTCGCTGATGAACTGGCCATGGCTGCGCTGGCCACTGACGGCCAGGAGCATTTCCGCCGCCGGGTTCATGTACTCGAGGCGCAGGTCGGCGTTGAGCAGGATCACCGCGGTGGTCAGGTTGTCGAGCAGCAGTCGGTGCAGGGCGTCGTTGATGGTCATGGCTTCGGCGCTCGTGGCGATGACAGGAAAATGCAAGAAGCAAACCAAAGCCCTGAAAAAGCGCGGGAAAACAGGCTTTCTGCTGGTCGCAGCCGCTTTTCAGAGCAGATCGTTCGGTTCGATACGAACCAAAATGGGGAGAGTATAGAAAGCGGTGCAAGGCGACGCACCGAAATGGTGCGAATTGACGTCGTTGCGTGGGAGAAACGAAGCGATACCCATGGGAGTGTTGTCGGGTATCGCTGGGCAGTTGCCCTTCAGATGAAGGGCAGGATGGCGATGTCGTCGTCTTCTTCTTCAGGTTTGTCCTTCAGCGGGCATTCCGGACGCACGCCGTAGTCGTCCTTCTCGCACGGGCGCGCCTGGCGCTTCTGCGACAGCGACATGCGCACGATATGCACCGGTTGGCTGGGCGTGCGCTCCACCATGCGCCCCTGCGCGTCGATGATTTCCACCGCCAACTGGTGGGTGCCGCGGTCGAGGTTTTCCAGCGGAAACACCGGGCTGCGCCCGGGCTCGCCTACGGGGTTGCCATCCAGCAGCAGCCGATAGCTGTGGTTGGCGCGCAGGCCCGGCTCGCTCATGGCGCTGACGATCAGGTTGCCTTCGCCATCGCGGATGGTGGCATCGGGTTCGGGTACCAGAATGCGTAGCACCTGATAGCCCTGTTCGCGCGGAATGGGCTTGGGGTAGAGGGGCGGTGGCTGGATATCCCGTGGCGCGTTCATCTCGTTGGAGGGCGCCATCTCCAGGCGTTTGGCGTTGCCCGGCTTGGGTTGGTCGGTAAAGACGCGATTACCCTCGTCATCGATGTAGGTGTAGACCTCGGCTAGCGCGGGCTGGCCAAGGAGCAGGAGGGCGAGTAGCAGGAATCGGGTCATCGGTCAGTTGTTGGGCCGTGGCGTAGGGGCGGGCGGGCGCAGCGCCGGGCTGCTGGTATTGACCCGCTGGACGGTAAAGGTGACGGGAGCGCTGCTCTGCACCACATTGGTGCCTGAGAGGACGTCCACCGCGAGGCTGTGATCGCCGCGGTCGACGTTCATCAGTTGCAGGCGCGGTACGTTGGTTGGCTGGCCATAGGGCTGGCCGTCCAGGCGCAGGCGCAGCCTGTGGCCGGGTTGCAGCCTGGGCTCCAGACGCACGCCGACACTGAAGGTGCCATTGTTGGCGCGCAGGGCCTCTTCGTCAGGGAGATCGGTCAGCTCCACCACCTGGTAGATGGCCTGCTGGTCGGCACTTGTCGCTGAGTCGGCCGGCTGGCTCGGCGGTTGTATCTGGACCGCGTTGGTCGGTGGCAGCTCCACCTTCTCGCTGGCGGCACCATCTGGCGGCTGGTTGGTAAACACCGTGTTGCCGTTTGCGTCGGTGTACTTGTAGATCTGCGCAGCGGCAGGCAGCGTGGCGGCCAGCAGCAGACAACTGATGATGAGGCGCATGGGGGGCGGTCTCCGGAAGCTCATGCCAAGCCTTGCACCCAGACGGCGGGCTGGCAAGTCGGGCATTGTGCGACAGCGCCGTGACGACCGGTGTGCGTTGCAACACGTTAGGACATTTCTGAAAAGTGCCGCCACCTGCTCCGCTCTGTATGGCCGGGGCGAACGGAGGTCGCCGCGTGCTGTCACTCTAGCCGCTGACTACAAAAGCCGCGGCTATTGTCTGATTGGGGCGAGTGCCCGCTTTTGTATGATGCGACTCGCTTTCATTGTTCTGGGGGACATCTCTCTCGTGCCTATACCGTTCTTGCCTGCTGTCCGTTTCCTGTTCCCGCTGCTGCTCTGCCTGGTCGTCGGCCTGCTCTGCCCGACGCAGGGCCAGGCCGCTTTGCCCAATCCCCTGGCGGGGAGTTCGTCGGGCAGCGAGCAGATCAGCAATGCCCAGCTCGAACAGTCGCTCAACCAGGTGATCCAGACCCTGGAGAACGACAAGCAGCGTGCCGACTTGCTGAAGAAGTTGAAGCAGTTGCGTGACGTTACCGGCAAAGAGAAGGAGAGCGAGAGCGGGGTGCTCGGCCTGATCGGCGATACCTTGAGCAGCCTGGAAAAGCAGTTTCAGGGCGACAACAGTCCGCTGGTGATCTGGAGCAACCAGTTCCGCCTGGCTCGGGCCGAAGTGGAGGAGCGCCTGCCCGGATGGCGTGACTGGCCGGGGATCGTGTTCAACTTTGCGGTGGTCATCCTGCTCTGGGCCTGCCTGGCCAGCGCCCTGCTCTGGCTGGGGCGGCGCATGCGCGAGCGCTTCGGCCTGTCGGCGGAGCTGCCACAGCATCCCAAGACCCGCGACCTGGTGCTGTTCGCCCTGCGCAAGCTGGGGCCTTGGCTGATCGCCTTCTTCATCACGCTTTACCTGTCGTTCGTGCTGCCCAGTTCATTGAGCAAGATGCTGGCGATGGTGATGGCCTACGTGCTGGTCTGCGGCACGCTGTTCTCCGCGCTCTGCGTCATCTGCCTATCGTTGCTCAGTGGGCCGCACCGCATCCGTGCCCTGGATATCCTGCGGCGCCAGGCGTTCCGCCCGCTGTGGCTGATCGGCAGCCTGGCCGCCCTTGGCGAGGCGGCCCATGACCCCCGGCTGATCGACGGCCTCGGTGAGCACACGGCGCTCTGCCTGAGCACTCTGGCAAATGCCACGGCGGCGGTTTTCACCGCGCTGTTCGTGCTGCGCTTCCGTCGCCCCATCGCCCATCTGATCCGCAACCAGCCGCTGGAGCGTCGTCTCAAGCGCCGGGGGCTGCACGAACTGGTGGAGTTGGTGGGTTCCCTGTGGTTCGTGCCGGTACTGTTGCTGGTGGGCACATCGCTGTTCGCAACCTTCGTGTCCGCCGCCGATAGCAGCGTGGCCCTGCGCCGCGCCTTGGTCTGTGCCGTGCTGGCTGTGGTGGCGATGACGGTGATAGGACTGCTCAGCCGCCGCACCGGGCGCAGTGGTGACGGGCCCCGGCGCAGCGCTCCCTACGTCGAGCAGTTGCAGAAGTTCGGCCTCACCCTGGTGCACCTGTTCGTGGTGCTGTTTTTCATCGAGGTGGGGCTGCGGGTCTGGGGCATGTCGCTGATCCGCTACGCCGAAGGAGATGGCGCGGAAATCAGCATGAAGATAGTCAGCTTCGGCACCACGTTGCTGGTGGCCTGGCTTGTCTGGATCCTCACTGACACCGCCGTGCAGCACAGCCTCGGTGTGGGTGGCAGGAACCGGCCGAATACCCGTGCCCTGACCATGCTGCCGTTAATCCGCAACGTGCTGTTTGTCACCATCGCGGTCATTGCCTTGATCGTTGCCCTGGCCAACATGGGCATGAATGTGACGCCACTGCTGGCTGGCGCCGGTGTGATTGGTCTGGCGATCGGTTTTGGTGCGCAGTCCCTGGTGGCGGACCTGATCACCGGCCTGTTCATCATCATCGAGGACTCGCTGTCCATCGATGACTACGTGGATGTTGGCGGCCACCTGGGTACGGTGGAGGGGCTGACCATCCGCACCGTGCGCCTGCGTGACCTGGATGGGGTGGTGCATACCATCCCGTTCAGTGAGATCAAGAGCATCAAGAACTACTCGCGGCAATTCGGCTACGCCATGTTCCGCTGGCCGGTGCCGGCGAGCATGCCTATCGACGATGCGGTGGCGCTGGTCCAGGACGTGGCGAAAGAGTTGCGCAGCGATACGGCGATCTACCGCAGTCTTTGGTCGCCGCTGGAGCTTCAAGGGGTGGAGAGTTTCGATAACGGTCAGGCGATTCTGCGCTTCCGTTTCAAGACTGCCCCGATCAAGCAGTGGGAAGTGCAGCGGGCGTTCAACCTGCGCTTGCGCAGGCGCCTCGACCAGGCGGGCCTGGAGCTGGCGATGCCGCGCCTGAACGTGCAGCTCAGTCGGATGCGCCAGTCGCGCGCCGAACCGCCGGAAGAGCAGGGCGACCTGGCGGAAAGAGGGGTTTGAGCGGAGCGCGCTTAGGTTGGGTAGAGGTACGAAACCCAACAAAGCGGACCTTCGGGTCGCGTGTACGTCGGGTCGCGCCGCCAATCGTTGGGTTTCGCTGCGCTCTACGCCAACCTACCGCAAATAAAAAAGGCCTCCCGAAGGAGGCCTCTCAATCATGCCGCTTGCGCGGTCACAACTGGATCAGACGCTGTAGTACAGGTCGTATTCCAGCGGGTGCACGAAGGTGCGCACCTTGATTTCTTCTTCGCTCTTCAGCTCGATGTAGGCATCGATGAAGTCGTCGCTGAACACGCCGCCCTTGGTCAGGAACGCACGGCCCTTGTCCAGTTCTTCCAGCGCCTCTTTCAGGCTGCCGCAAACCTGCGGGATTTCCTTGGCCTCTTCCGGCGGCAGGTCATACAGGTTCTTGTCAGCGGCATCGCCGGGGTGAATCTTGTTCTGGATGCCGTCCAGACCGGCCATCAGCAGAGCTGCGAAGCACAGGTAGGGGTTGGCAGCCGGGTCCGGGAAGCGCGCTTCGATACGGCGGGCTTTCGGGCTGTTCACGTACGGGATGCGGATCGAGGCGGAACGGTTGCGGGCGGAGTAGGCCAGCATGACCGGGGCTTCGAAGCCCGGGACCAGACGCTTGTAGGAGTTGGTCGACGGGTTGGTGAAGCCGTTCAGGGCCTTACCGTGCTTGATGATGCCGCCGATGAAGTACAGGGCGGTATCGGACAGGCCGGCATAGCCTTCGCCAGCGAAGGTGTTCTTGCCATCTTTGGAGATGGACATGTGAACGTGCATGCCCGAACCGTTGTCGCCGTACAGCGGCTTCGGCATGAAGGTCACGGTCTTGCCGTAAGCGTCAGCCACGTTGTGCACGCAGTACTTCAGGGTCTGAACTTCGTCAGCCTTGGCAACCAGGGTGTTGAACTTCACACCGATTTCGTTCTGGCCGGCAGTCGCCACTTCGTGGTGGTGAACTTCTACCACCAGGCCCATTTCTTCCAGGGCGTTGCACATGGCGGTGCGGATTTCGTGGTCGTGGTCGACCGGCGGTACCGGGAAGTAGCCGCCTTTGACGCCCGGACGGTGGCCTTTGTTGCCGCCCTCGATGTCAGCATCGGTGTTCCAGGAAGCCTGCTCGGAGAAGATCTTGAACATGGAACCGGAGATGTCGGACTTGAACTTCACTTCGTCGAAGATGAAGAACTCCGGCTCCGGGCCTACGAATACGGTGTCACCGATACCGGTGGTCTTGAGGAACTCCTCGGCGCGGCGGGCGATGGCGCGCGGGTCGCGGTCGTAGCCTTGCATGGTGCTCGGCTCGATGATGTCGCAGACCAGGATCAGGGTCGGCTCTTCGGTGAAGGGGTCCAGGACGGCGGTGGCGTCGTCCGGCAGCAGGATCATGTCGGAAGCTTCGATGCCTTTCCAACCTTCGATGGAGGAACCGTCGAACATCTTGCCGTGCTCGAAGAATTCGTCATCGGCGTCACGGGCCGGCATGGTCACGTGCTGCTGCTTGCCTTTGGTATCGGTGAAGCGCAGATCAATCCACTTCACGTCGTGTTCTTTAATCAGTTGAAGCGACTTCGACATGTTGTCCTCCAGGTGGTCGGGGGCAGAAACCTTGCCTCCCAAGAAATTCGGGGTGAAGCCGGAGCGGGATAGTCCGCCAGGGCGACCTGCCTCACAAGGGAGCAAATTGCGTGCCAGTGCCCTGGAATGGGCAAGGGCCCCAAAACTCACGGCTGGCGGGGGCTTCGCTCCGATTGTGCACAGTTTTGCGCACTGTTTTTGTGCCTGCCATGGTGCGCGTGGTCCATTTTGGTGCGTTGCGAGCTTTGCTGAATGATTTTGGTCAAAGCTTGAACAATTTCCGCTATAATCCGCGCCCCTCTTTTTCGGCCGCTGCCCTCGCGCTGTTTTTCATGAAACTCATCGTCAAAGTCTTCCCGGAAATCACCATCAAGAGCCGGCCGGTGCGCAAGCATTTCATCCGCCAGCTCTCGAAGAACATCCGCGCGGTCCTGAAAGACCTGGACCCGGAGCTCGAGGTGACCGGCGTTTGGGACAACCTTGAAGTCCAGACTCGCCAGACCGAGCCGAAGCTCCTGCGCGAAATGATCGAGCGGCTGACGTGCGTCCCCGGCATCACCCACTTCCTTGAAGTGCACGAGTACCCGCTGGGCGACTTCGACGATGTGCTGGAGAAGTGCAAGCTGCACTACGCCGACCTGATTCCCGGCAAGATCTTCGCCGTGCGCTGCAAGCGTGCGGGCAAGCATGAGTTCACTTCCATGGAGCTGGAGCGCCACGTCGGCAGCCGCCTGCGCCAGGAGTGCAACGCGGCCGGCATCTCCCTGAAGAACCCGGAAGTGGAAGTGCGGATGGAAGTGCGCGACCAGCGCCTGTTCGTCATCCACCACCAGCACGACGGCATCGGCGGCTACCCGCTGGGCTCGCTGGAGCAGACCCTGGTGCTGATGTCCGGCGGTTTCGACTCCACTGTCGCCGCGTACCAGATGATGCGCCGCGGCCTGATGACCCACTTCTGCTTCTTCAACCTCGGCGGCCGTGCCCACGAACTGGGCGTGATGGAAGTGGCCCACTACCTGTGGGAAAAATTCGGCCGTTCCCAGCGCGTGCTGTTCATCAGCGTGCCCTTCGAGGAAGTGGTCGGCGAAATCCTCAGCAAGGTCGACAACAGCCAGATGGGCGTCGTGCTCAAGCGCATGATGCTGCGCGCGTCCACCCACATGGCGCGCAAGCTGACCCTGGACGCGCTGGTCACCGGTGAAGCCATTTCCCAGGTATCCAGCCAGACCCTGCCGAACCTCTCGGTGATCGACTCGGCCACCGACATGCTGGTGCTGCGCCCGCTGATCGCCAGCCACAAGCAGGACATCATCGACACCGCCAACCGCATCGGCACCGCCGAGTTCGCCAAGCACATGCCCGAATACTGCGGCGTGATTTCGGTGAACCCGACGACCAAGGCCAAGGCCAGCCGTATCGAATACGAAGAAGCGCAGTTCGACATGGCCATCCTCGAGCGCGCCCTGGAACGTGCGCGCCTGGTGCCCATCGACCGGGTGATCGACGAGCTTGGCCAGGACGTGGCCGTGGAAGAAGTGCGTGAAGCGCTGCCAGGGCAGATCGTCCTCGACATCCGCCACCCCGATGCCCAGGAAGACGATCCGCTGGAGCTGCCTGGCATCGAAGTGCAGCCCCTGCCGTTCTATGCGATCAACAACCGCTTCAAGGAACTGGACGCCAACCGCCAGTACCTCCTGTATTGCGACAAGGGTGTGATGAGTCGTCTGCATGCCCATCACCTGCTCAGCGAGGGACACGCCAATGTGCGCGTTTATCGCCCGGCCTAAACAGCCCGGGCTGTTTGGCGGCAGCATCCGCCATCGCCCTCCCGACCATCGGGCCGCCTGATACGCCGTTAGTTCATATCAGCCGCTTAGACTTCGCGGCACACCGAATCCACTGATCGAGATACAAACGTGATCGAAAAACTCCGCAACATCGCCATCATCGCCCACGTCGACCATGGCAAGACCACCCTGGTGGACAAGCTCCTGAAGCTGTCCGGCACCCTCGACCGCAAAGAAGCGGAAAGCGAGCGCGTGATGGACTCCAACGACCAGGAAAAAGAGCGCGGCATTACCATCCTGGCGAAGAACACCGCCATCAAGTGGAACGGCTACAACATCAACATCGTTGACACCCCCGGCCACGCCGACTTCGGCGGTGAGGTTGAGCGCGTGATGTCCATGGTCGACTCCGTACTGCTGGTGGTCGACGCCCAGGACGGCCCCATGCCGCAGACCCGCTTCGTGACCCAGAAGGCGTTCAAGGCCGGCCTGCGTCCGATCGTGGTGGTGAACAAGATCGACCGTCCGGGCGCGCGTCCTGACTGGGTCATTGACCAGATCTTCGACCTGTTCGATAACCTCGGCGCCACCGACGAGCAGCTGGACTTCCCGATCGTCTACGCCAGTGCCCTGAACGGCATCGCCGGCATGGACCACGAGAAGATGGACGACAACATGGACGCCCTGTTCCAGGCCATCATCGACCACGTGCCGGTACCGGACGTAGACGTCGACGGCCCATTCCAGATGCAGATTTCCCAGCTGGACTACAACAGCTTCCTCGGCGTGATCGGCATCGGCCGCATTGCCCGTGGCCGCATCAAGTCCAACACCCAGGTAGTCGCCATCAGCGACGACGGCACCAAGCGCAACGGCCGTATCCTGAAGATCATGGGCCACTCCGGCCTGCAGCGCGTGGAAGTGGCTGAAGCCGAAGCCGGTGACATCGTTTGCGTCAGCGGCATGGAAGAGCTGTTCATCTCCGACACCCTGTGCGACCCGCAGAACGTCGAAGCGCGTCCGCCGCTGACCGTTGACCAGCCGACCGTGAGCATGACCTTCCAGGTCAACGACTCGCCGTTCGCCGGCAAGGAAGGCAAGTTCGTCACCAGCCGTAACATCAAGGACCGTCTGGACAAGGAACTGCTGCACAACGTCGCCCTGCGCGTTGAAGCCGGCGAATCCGCCGAGAAGTTCAAGGTCTCCGGCCGTGGCGAGCTGCACCTCTCCGTACTGATCGAAACCATGCGCCGCGAAGGCTTCGAGATGGCCGTCGGCCGTCCGGAAGTGGTGATCATCGAGAAGGACGGCGAGAAGCAGGAGCCCTACGAGAACGTCACCATCGACATCGAAGAGCAGCACCAGGGCTCCGTGATGGAGCAGATGGGCCTGCGCAAAGGCGATCTGACCAACATGATCCCCGACGGCAAGGGCCGCGTTCGCCTGGAATACACCATCCCGGCGCGTGGCCTGATTGGCTTCCGTAACAACTTCCTGACCCTGACCTCGGGTACCGGCATCCTGACCTCGACCTTCAGCCACTACGGCCCGATCAAGGCCGGCGAAGTCAGCAACCGTCAGAACGGCGTACTGGTCTCCATGGCCACCGGCACCGCACTGACCTACTCGCTGGAAACCCTGCAGAGCCGCGGCAAGCTGTTCCTCGCCCCGGGCGACGAGATCTACGAAGGCCAGCTGTGCGGCATCAACAGCCGTGACAACGACCTGGTGATCAACCCCACCAAGGGCAAGAAGCTCGACAACATGCGCGCTTCCGGCAAGGACGAGGTCATCGCCCTGGTTCCGCCGATCAAGTTCACCCTGGAACAGGCGCTGGAATTCATCGCCGACGACGAGTTGGTGGAAGTGACGCCGAAGTCCATCCGCCTGCGCAAGAAAATGCTGAACGAGAACGACCGCAAGCGCTACGAGCGCACCAAGGTCTAACTCGACCCGCTGCTGAAAACGCCCCCGCCGGCCCTGCCTGCGGGGGCGTTTTCGTTTGGGGCTAGGGCGGCCCTCTGCTCGTTTCAGTCTTCATGCACTCGCTTCGTGCCGTCTCGCGTCGTGCGCACCCGTCAGGGGTGCGGGTCAGACATGCCGAGGCCCTGTTCAGGGCTTCATACAGTCAATCAGGAAATTTCCAGCGACCTGATCAGGGTTCGCTGGCATACCGCACCGGCTCAGTTGTTTTCAATGGCGCCCTTTCCATTCCCGGCCCATTGCCAAGGAACTGCCCAGCGTGCGTCCCCTGAAATTGGATGTCGTAGTACTCAGTCTGTTCATGGTCGGCGCCCACGGCCTGGCCAGCGCCGATGTGTCCCCCGGCGATCGCGACCTGATCCGCGACCGCCAGGAGCGCCTGCTGCAGGAGCAGCAGAAGCGGCTGGAGGAACTGCAACAGCTTCCAGGCAAAGCTGTGGAAGCCGCGCCGCCCGCCCCAGTCGAAGAGGGCCGCTGCTTCGAAATACGCCGCATCGACCTGAAAGGCGCTGAGCACCTCAATGCCGAGGATCGGCAGCAGTTGCTGGAGCCCTACGCGGGCCGTTGCCTCGGCGTCGCGCAGCTCAATGAACTGCTGAAAGTCATCACCGACTACTACCTGGATCGCGGCTTCGTTACCTCCCGCGCCTACCTGCCGCAACAGGATCTGTCCGATGGCCAGCTCGACGTCATCGTGGTGGAGGGCAAGCTGGAGGGACTTGATAGCTCCAGCATCGCCAGCGACCGCGAATTGGCCATGGCCTTCCCCGGCGAGACCGGCCAACTCCTCAACCTGCGCGAACTGGAGCAACTGGTCGACCAACTGAACCGCCTGCCCTCACGCCCGGCGCAGTTGGAACTGCTGCCCGGCGAGCAGGTGGGTGGCAGCCGGGTAGCCCTCAAGGGTGAGCGGAGCAAGCCCTGGCGGGTCTCTGCCACCCGCAATAATGACGGCGATCGCAGCACCGGCGAACAACAGCTGGGGCTCGGTCTGGACTGGGATAGTCCGCTGGGCCTGGCCGACCAACTCAGCCTGCGTGCCAACAACGATGCCGTCACTGACCAATGGCGCCACTCTGATAACCAAAGCGCGTTCTACAGCCTGCCCTACGGTTGGTGGACCTTCAGTTACAGCTACAGCCAGAGGTACTACCGCACCCGTAGCGAAGGCAATGGCTTCGCCTTCGCCCTGGACGGCGATAGCAAGACCCACCAATTGCGCGCCGAGCGCGTGCTGCACCGCGACGCGCAGAGCAAGACAGCTTTCAATTTTGGCCTCAGCCACGTGCGCACCCGCAACTACATCGACAACGCCCTGGTAGATGTGTCCAGCACCCGCCTCTCAGAGGGTCAGCTCGGCTTTAACCATGGCCGCCGCATCGGCACCGCCTTCGTCAACCTCGATGCGGGCTGGCAGCACGGCAACGGCAGCTTCGACGCCCAGGGCGATGGCAACCCGCATGGCAGCGAGCCAGTGGCCCGTTACAACAAGTACAGCCTCACCCTCAGCTACCTGCAGCCGTTCCAGCTGTGGGGCGAAGGCTTCAGCTTCGACAGCCTCGCCACCGGGCAGCGGAGCGAGGACGTGCTGTTCAGTCCACAGCGCATCAGCTTGGGCGGCCTGAGTTCGGTGCGCGGCTTCAAGGACCAGACCCTGTCCGGCGACACCGGCGGCTACTGGCGTAACCAGCTGCGCTGGCGCCGGGCCGTCACCTGGCAACCGCTGCAGTCCTTGTTTCAGGAATACGGTGCCGCACTGGCCTACGACCTCGGCGTGATCCATGGCGATTCGCACAACCCCAAGGCTCGCGGTCGCATGAGCGGCAACGCCCTGGAGCTGAACCTGCGCGGGCAATACGTCGCCGCCTCCGTGACCTTGGCTCGCTCTCTGGAGCGGCCGGACGCCATCGAGCGCCGCGAGCATCCGACGTACTTCCGGATCGATGCCTTCTTCTAGGGGCATCGGCAACTGCCATCGAGCATCCGCGGCCTGGAGCTGCCAAGCCCCTGCGGACCACACCACCGAATCAGCGTTACGCGACCCGAGCAAGGCCGCCTAAAGAGGACACCACATGGACGTTCGCAGCCCCCTTAACCAATGCATCGCCCTGGCCCTGGCCGGCATCCTCTCCCTCAACCCCATCGTCACCGTGGCGGCCGAATTGGCCATCGACCAGGCCGCCGGGGGCAATACCCAACTGGGCCAGGCCGGCAACGGCGTACCGGTGGTCAACATCGCTACACCAAACGGCAGTGGGCTGTCCCACAACAAATTCAGCGAGTACAACGTCGGCCAGCAGGGCCTGATCCTCAACAACGCCACGAACAAGACCCAGTCCACCCAGCTGGGCGGGATCATCATCGGCAACCCCAACCTCAAGGGGCAGGCCGCCAGCACCATCCTCAACGAAGTCACCGGCGGCAACCGCAGTCACCTGGGCGGCTACACCGAAGTGGCGGGTCAGTCGGCGCGGGTCATCGTCGCCAACCCGCACGGCGTCACCTGCAACGGCTGTGGCTTCATCAACACGCCACGCGCCACGCTGACCACCGGCAAGCCGATTGTGGAGGGCGGACGACTGGATCGCTTCCAGGTGGATGGCGGTGATATCGCCATCGAGGGCGCGGGCCTCAATGCTGGCAACGTCAACCAGTTCGACCTGATCACCCGAAGCGCCAAGCTCAACGCCGAAATCCATGCGCAGGAACTGAATATCGTCGCCGGGCGTAACGAAGTGCAGGCCGACAGCCTTGCCGCCACGCCACGTGCAGGGAGCGACGCCGACAAGCCCCTGCTGGCCATCGACAGCTCTGCTCTGGGCGGCATGTACGCCGGCGCTATTCGCCTGGTGGGCACCGAGGCCGGTGTCGGCGTGAAGCTGGCCGGCGATATGGCGGCCAGCGGAGGCGACATCCAGATTGACGCCAACGGCAAGTTGACCCTGGCGCAAACTGCGGCCGTCGGCGACCTGCGGATCAACGCGCAAAGCGCCGAACTCACTGGCAAGACCTACGCCGGTGGCAGTGCCACGCTCGCCACCCAAGGCGACCTGGACAACCGTCAGAGCCTTGCCGCTCGCGATGCCATCCGCCTCTCCAGCGGCGGCCGGCTGAGCAACCAGGGGGTGATTGAGGCCGGGGTCAATCCGGACAACAGCCGCAACGCCAGCGGCGACCTCCAACCGCCTCGATCTGCTGGCTACAGACAGCATCCGCAACGCCCAGGGCGGCATCATCTCCGGGCGCGATGTCAGCGCAACGGCGCTCACGGGAGACATCATCAATGAGCGTAGCCAGGGCTCCCTGCTGCATGCCGGGCCCAGTACGCGTCAAGACAGCGTCATGGACAACGCTGCCCGAATCGAGGCGGGCAACAATCTCAGCCTCTCGGCCGGCCGCGACCTCGCCAACATTGGCAGCGTGCTGAGTGCCGGCGGTAACGCCGGCCTGAGCGCGGGGCGCGATCTACTCATCGCCTCCGCCACCGAGGTGGATACCGCCGAAGGCCATGCCAAGAAGTCGCGCTGGACTGAAACCGACATCACCCAGCATCGCAGCGAGGTGCAGATTGGTGGCGACCTCAAGATCGAGGCCGGCCGCGATCTGGCGGTCATTGCCAGTCGTGTCGGCGCCGGTGGCGATATCGACTTGGCCGCCGGGCGTGATCTCGATATCGCTTCAGCCGCCAACGAAAGCCACTACGAGTACCACTACAAGGGGGGTGGCAAGAAGCTCGATATCCAGAACGACCAGGTCCGCCAGCAGGGCAGTGAAATCACCGCCGGTGGTGGCCTGAGCCTGGTCAGCGGCAACGACCTGAGCATTACCGCCAGCCGCCTCGAGGCAGGCGATGAAGCCTACCTCTACGCCGGTAATGACCTCAGCTTGCTGGCGGCCGAAGACAGCGACTACTCGCTGTACGACAAGAAGAAAAAGGGCAGCTTCGGCAGCAAGAAAACCCAGCGCGACGAAGTCACCGACGTACGCAACATCGGCAGCGAAATCATCAGCGGCGGTGACCTCACCTTGGTCAGCGAAGGCGACCAGCGCTACCAGAAGGCCAAGCTGGAATCCGGCGGTGACCTCACCCTGGACAGCGGCGGTGTGATTGCCTTCGAAGCAGTGAAAGACCTGCACCAGGAGAGCCACGAGAAAAGCAAAAGTGACCTCGCCTGGACCTCCATGAAGGGCAAGGGCACCACCGACGAGACGGTGCGCCAAAGCGAGCTCGTCGCCCAAGGCGACCTCATCATCCAGGCCGTGGATGGTCTGAAGATCGATATCAAGCACATCGACCAGCAGACGGTCAGCCAGACCATCGACGCCATGGTCCAGGCCGACCCGAACCTGGCCTGGATCAAAGAGCTGGAACAGCGCGGGGATGTGGACTGGCAGCGGGTGAAGGAGATTCACGACTCCTTCAAGTACAGCCATTCCGGGTTGGGCGCTGGGGCGCAGCTGGCGATTGCCATTGTTATGGCGGCGACCGTGGGGCCGGCGGCCGGCGCGGCTGTAGGAGGAGGCGCTGGCGGCGCGATAGTCGGGGCGGTCGCGACCACGGCCGCGACCAAAGGCAGCGTCAGCGTCATCAACAATCAGGGCGATCTGGGCGCCGTGTTCAAGGACGTCACCTCCAAAGAGAGCCTGAAGGATTACGTCGTGGCCGGCGCCACGGCGGGGCTGACCTCAAGCCTCTTCGACAAGTTGTTCGGGACCCAGACCAACACCTTCACGGACAAGGTCAATAACGTCGATCTGGGGACGCTGGAAGGCGTCGGCAACTTCGCCGGTAACCAACTGGCCCAGAGTGGCACGGCGGCGGCGCTGAACAAGCTGATGGGGCGTGATGCTTCGTTCAGGGATGCCTTGCAGGGCGCGCTTTACAACACCCTGGCCGCAGCAGCCTTCAACGCCGTGGGCGACTTCACCGAAGACAAGTGGGTCGATGGCTCCCCGCAAAAGGTGGCTATCCACGCCATCGTCGGCGGCCTGCTCAGCGAGGCCACCGGCGGCGACTTCAAGACGGGGGCCATTGCAGCAGGTGCCAACGAAGCGTTGGTTGTACAGCTCGATGCACTGGTGAAGGGTGATCCGAACCTGCTGACCATGTCCTCGCAACTGGTTGGCCTTGTCGCGGCAGCGGCGGTGGATGGGGATATCGAGAAGGGCGCGTGGGTCGCGCAGAACGCGACGCAGTACAACTACCTCACCCATGCGCAGGAAGCTGAAAAAGACCACGAGATGGAGGGCTGTAAGGAAGACAAACTCTGTCGAGTGGAGAAAGCAACGAAGTGGGCGCTGATAGATGCCCAGCAAGACCTTGGCATCGTTGTTGGCGTTGGAGGTGGAATCGGGCTTTCGGCTGCAGAAACAGTCGAGGGTGTTCTCGAACTGGTGCAACATCTGCCGGAAACAGTCAAGGCGCTGAAACAGCTGGCAAGCTCGCCCGAATTCCGCCAGCAATTCACCGATAGCTACGTCAGCGATCTGGAGCAGAGAGCTGCAAGGCTGACCCAGGCCTACAACGATGCGGGGTGGCAGGGATCAGTCACCGCTGGCGTTGAAGGTGCGCGCTTCGCGGTTGAGCTGGTTGGCGTCTTGACCGCAGTTCGTGGCACTGCGCAAGTTGCGGCTAAGCTACCCGATGCTGCCAAGCAGGTTGTCAATGCCATTGCTGAAGCTCCCGCATCAGGAGGTTGGAAAGCACAGGTCGGAGCTGTTGGTGATCTGGGTAAGCTTGAGGTTCCGGGTGGTGCAAAAGCGACTCCGAGCACCGACTCGCTTATCAACTTGGCAAACAATCAGCGGACGCAGCATATATTGCTGGGGGATGCTACTGGCGGAGGGCATCTATGGCCGGGAGCTGCAGGAAAAACAGCTTTTCCTGCCACTTGGAACGGCAATAAGGTCATGCACAACGTTTCTGACTTAGCTACAGATCCTAAAGCTTCGTGGACACAATTGACTGGCAAGCCTGGTGCCCAGTTCACCACGAAAGGCAAGCCTGTCCGCTGGGCTGTAGAAGGTGTGCGTGATGGCGTGAATATCCGTGTAATAGTTGAGCCTCACGGCGAGGGGATTATTACTGCATATCCTAAGTAGAGGTACGGCATGCGTGAGTCTGGAGAAATAATACAAGAGGTCTTGGAAGCGGTTTCGGGATGCTTCGAGGACGATACAGAAAGAAATGTCAAAGAACTTCTCGCATGTGGAGAGCCTGGTTTAGCGCTGGAAGTTCTTTGCTCTCAGTTGGTGGAATTCGACATAGCTATCTCATTTAAGATGAAAGAGCAGCTTGCAATAGCAGCAGAAATCATGGGGATGGATATTGAGGAGCTGCAAGATATAAATATCTTGTAGTTTCTTTGTCGCAAAAGGAACTGCTACGGCTGGTGGGCAAGCAGCCTCTACACTTCCGAAGAACTTTAACGAGTCAGTTCTCGGTCATAACACCCAGATCGGCGTGCGAAACAGTAAGGCGGGTACGATTTCTGGTGCCCACAACAACGATGCATTCCTGGAGTCGGTTGAGATAACCGGCGCGAAGATTTCCAACAAAATCACGGATACTCGTTTCCCAGGGGTTGTTGAATACAGCTATCAGTTGCCTAGAACTAATACTAAGGGTGGTATTTTGCCTGCTCTAATTTTCTGCGGACTAGGACTATAACTCCATGTCAGCTTCGGACGCTGGTTGCGGACATTTCCTCAGGCCCAATCATCCTGGCTCTTGCATACAGATAGTTCCGGGTCTGGCTTCATGCTGGGCTGCTTCCGTTCATTAACAAACCAATCGATTTGACCGTCAAAGGCGCCCAGGCTGGTGCGCCTTTGAGTCGCCGGGCGCGATGTCAGTGCCATCGCCCTCACTGGCGACATCTTCGACAAGTTGTTCGGGGCCCATACCAACACCTTCACGGACAAGGTCAATAACGTCGATCTGGGGACGCTGGAAGGCGTCGGCAACTTCGCCGGCAACCAACTGGCCCAGAGTGGCACGGCGGCGGCGCTGAACAAGCTGATGGGGCGTGATGCTTCGTTCAGGGATGCCTTGCAGGGCGCGCTTTACAACACCCTGGCGGCAGCCGCCTTCAACGCCGTTGGCAACTTCACCGAAGACAAGTGGGTCGATGGCTCCCCGCAAAAGGTGGCTATCCACGCCATTGTCGGCGGCCTGCTAAGCGAAGCCACTGGAGGTGATTTCAAGACCGGCGCCATTGCAGCAGGTGCCAACGAAGCGTTGGTTGTACAGCTCGATGCACTGGTGAAGAACGATCCGAACCTGCTGACCATGTCCTCGCAACTGGTTGGCCTTGTCGCGGCGGCGGCGGTGGATGGGGACATCGAGAAGGGCGCGTGGGTCGCGCAGAACGCTACGCAGTACAACTTCCTTGGTCATCAAGAGCTGGACGACCTCGAGGAGGAGGCACGTAGATGTCAAGCACAAGGTAACTGCGAGGCAATCCAAAAGAAGTTCCGTGAGCTGAGCGTCGCCAACGATGATGCGATTAGCTCCTTGTGTAGCAGCAACCCTGCCCTTTGCACTCAGTATTATGGCGATCTGCTTCATGATCGGAACAGCTTGCAAGAGCGGCTGGCTGGGCTGTACTTCGACGACAACATCCCTTCGTTGTTCAAGGATGATCTGCACCGCTATCAAATGCAGAACTCCAGTGCGACCGGGGTCCTGACCCAAGCGGGTTCGCGGCTTGAGCTGGAAAGCAAGGGGGTTTCGCCCGAGAAGGCCGGTTGGGGAGCGGATCTCCTGGCGGCAATGGGTGGGTTTCTCGGAAACAAGGGAGGCGTTTCACGAACTCCAGTATTTACAACAAACAAAGAGGCGCGGGTTGCAGCTGAGGGTCTAGGGTTTAAAAGAGTGGCAGAGACAGTTCATGGCGGTCAGTTGGTTTACAAGAAGGGGAATTTATATATAACAAGGGATTTGGACGGACATAACGGCGGGGCATGGAAAATGGCTACTTCCATAAAGGATCTTTCGAGCAAGGGTACGCGTATGGGGCATATGATAAAAATCTTAATCGCATAGGTGACTAGATTGTGGATAAGTTATTGGAGAGTAATGGTTGGCAATCCGTCGGGAAGACAATCAGGCAGTTGATTGTTGAGTTGGAGACTTTTGATGATAAAGATCTCGTGGTGGAGATCTCGATCGATGGAGGGAGGAGTGGAAAGGCAATAAGTCTGGTTGGGAAAAAAGACGGAAAGTGCATGTTGATTCATGTTGAGTGAACTGCAAAAGGAGCTGGTGGGGCTGGAAAGGTATATGATCTAGCCACTGTTGGAAAGCCTATCGGCAGCAACTTAAATCCAACCCAAAACCTTTCAAGTGGTGCAGGTCTTGGCGGATTCAAGGTCGGCTTAAGTGTAGATGACATCACCTCAATAAACTCAAAATTTGGTTGGTCAATTTCTTTCAGAGATGTTGATGCGGCTATAGCTAATGCTGCTAATCATAATGGGTTCTGTAACAAGGCTGGGTCAATGATTAGGGATATTGCTGGTGGGCACTTATTTTATAATGGAAGTAAGCGTACTGCGGTTGAGGTGGCTGAGTAGCTAATTATGAAAACGGTGTGGATGGTCCGCCAAAGCAGGTTATATGGGATGTCGTAGATAAAGTTGCGACAGGTTAGTTAACTGATGCTAAAGATATTTCAAAAGCATTAAGAGGGGCTGGATTAATGTCTTTCGGTGAGCTCGCTGATAAGTATGCTGCCCATTTTGGCTCGTCAAGTATGAGTAGTGTCGGGCTTGAGGATTTTGTACAAATATTAAAATTGGCAGCGATTAAAAATAAATGGTTCTCTATATTTAAGGTGGATGGCGAAAGGGGTAATAATATATATACTTTTGTTTTGAATATGTCATCAAGTGTTGGTGTGGTGATAAGAAAAGATACAGATGAAATGCGAGAAGGTATGGAGTTTGTTTTTTCTGAACTTGAGCGAGCTGGTATATATCCATAATTCACCCGTAAGGAAAAGAAGGAAAAGGGGAGGGGGAAAAGAGAAGGAAAAGGGGACAGATTTATTTTCCCTACTCTAATTTGGGGAAGAGCAGGCTTTATTTATCCATGGAGGGAGAATTCATGCCCAGGGTGGGGCGCGCTCTGTTGCCAAACTGAGTGAAAAGTGTAAACAGACGCGTTTGGTATCAGTAGACCACTACAGCCCCCGCCGGACCGATCCAGCGGGGGCTTTTTGTTGGGCGTCTTTTTTATGGATTACTGGTAGGCCACCCCCGCATCCTCCAGCTGCACCTGCTGTCCCGTCATCACATCCAGCACCTTCTGTCGGTCGTCCGTGCCGAGTTGATCGAGCGCGCTGTTCACATCCGATAGCCAGACGTCGTGTGAGCTGGTTTTCACCGTGTTATCGAGGATCTGGCGCTTCTGGAAGACCCAGAAGTTCGACCAGTCGTACCACTCGGGCAGGCCGTCGAAGGCCTTGTTCGGGTTGCCGGTGCGCATGAACTGGGACGCGTACTGGGTGAACTTGTTGGATAGTGCGGTGCGTTGGCTCTGGTTGCTGCTGGTGCTGATGAAGCGCAGCAGGTCCTGTTGCGGTGCCACGGGGAAGTTGCCGAAGAGGAAGGGTAGGTCCATGCCGTGCACGGCGCCGAAGGCTTCTTGCCAGGGTGCTGGCGAGTCGTCCCAGTCGAAGTTGTAGCGGTAGATGCTGCCTTGCAGTAGCCGCAGGTAGCGGCAGATGTTGTCCACCGTCAGGTCCACGCCCAGGCTCAGGGCGCGGTGCACCGGGCGGTAGGTGGGGTAGAGCTCCGGCTTGACGATGTCGGTGATGGCGAGGCTGGCGGGGTTCTGGTTGTTGACCATGTCCCACATCTGCGCGTGGTCGGGCTTGTAGTAGCTGAGCAGTTCGCCGGCGAAGTAGGTGCCTTCGTCCTTGGTGGTGCCGAGGATCATTGGCACCTTGTGGTAACCGCCAGCGATGAGGTCGACGTAGCCAGCCCAGGGGATCACGTGGCCGTCGGTGAAGTGCCCCATCACCACGGGCGTTGGCGTGTGGCGCACGATGTCGGCCGCCGGCAGCCCTCGTAGGAAGCTGCGCACCCAGGCCGGGCCCTGGCTTGTCCGGAAGGCCGCGGCTTGCAGCTTGTCGCTGGCATAGCCCTTCTCGATCAGCAGGTCGTCGATCATACCGTCGGATTGCACCTCGCCCAGGGCCTTGGGATAGGCGTTGGGCAGGCCCGACATGCAGATCATGCGGTCCACCAGCGAATCTGCCAGTGGCGATTGCAGCAGCCCCCAGGCGTTGATGCAGCCGGCGGACTGTCCGGCGATGGTGACGCTGTTGGGGTTGCCGCCGAACTGGGCGATGTTGTCGCGCACCCACTCCAGGCCTTTGATCAGGTCCAGGGTGACGTAGTTGCCGGAGTCGTCCTTGGCGTTGCCTTCGTGCAGGGCAGCGTTGTACAGCCAGCCCAGGCTGCCGAGGCGGTAGTTCACCGTCACCACCACGGCGTTGGCATTGCGGGCGAAGTTGGCGCCGTTGTAGAGCAGTTCCGAGCTGGCGCCCTTGAGGTTGGAGCCGCCGTGAATCCAGAACAGCACGGGCAGGTTGCTTTCCGTGCTCTTCGGGCGCCAGACGTTGAGGTAGAGGCAATCTTCCGAGCCTATTGGCTGGCCGAAGGTGGCCGGGTCGGGTGCGCCGAAGAAGCTGCCCAGCTGCGGGCAAATGCTGGCGAACTGGCCCGAAGGACGCACACCGTTCCAGGTCGCGGGATCGCGCGGCGCCTTCCAGCGCAACTCGCCCACAGGCGGCGCCGCATAAGGAATGGCGCGCCAGGATTGAGTGTTATTGACATCGGCCACGCCCTGCACCTGAGCGCCGCCCAGGGAGGTGATCGAGCGTGTGAGGGACTGGTTGTCGGCGGCCTGGCTGACGGGGGCCAGGAAGGAAAGCAGGAGGAGGGAACCGCCTAGCAGACGGCCCGGGAAACGCAGCTTTGCGATCGAATTCATTGTTGTTATCTCGATTCGAGCCACAGGAATGGCGGGGTGCGTTCCGTGGGTTTGCCCCCGCCGCGTGTCCACCCGAGTCCAACTGCGTATTGGGACTCGGGTGCCAGTACTAGTCATGCCGGGCGGGCTGGTCAAACACGCTCAGGCCACAAACCGCCGACCGGTTGGTCACCTGCCGAACCGCACCCACACGCGGGGCGTCAGGGCATTTCGTAGCGCGGTGCCTGCTCCCATGGCATCCAGAGTTCGCCCTGCCACTCCAGCAGCATCAGCCGCCGGGCTTGCCAGGTCATCAGCACCCGCCGGGGGTGGAAGTAGCCTTCGGCGTGCTGGTCGCGCAGGGTGGGGATTACTTCGCGGGTGAGCCATTCATCCAGTTGCTGGCATTCGGGGTGGCCGAAGCGGATCAGGGCCTTGTAGAGGCCGGCTTCGTTGATGACGTGGATCTCTTCTTCATGGCCGTTGGCGTAGCGGATGGGGACCCGGCGTGCCTCGAAGGGCCGCAAGCGGCGATGCAGGGATTGCGGGTGATGCAGGCCGAGCAGGCGGGCGAAGTCGTAGGCGGAGAACCAGGGTTGATTGTCGATCATCACGCCGCGCAGGGGGCGGTTGTGACGGGTGAAGAAGGTGGGGATGGATGCGTCATGCATGGCGTTGCTCCGTTTGCGGGTTAAGTCCGCCACCCCACGTCGTCAAACGAAGGGTGGCGAATCGCGCGGGGTTGACGAACCGGGCAAACGGGGCCGGCAGACCGCAGGGGTCTCCCCACGCGATCCGCCATTGTGTGATGCAGCCTGGATAACTGCATGCGAGCCGGTGCCTACCAGAAACGTCCGCCGTTTCTCGTATGCGCCGTAGGCGCTATCGCGCCGCTTGCTTCAGGTCGTCAAACCCGGTCGCGGGCTCGGCCGCGACCCGGGCACGTTAGGGAGGGGGAGGGGAGCGAACAAGTCGCCGGAGAGCGTTTGGGAAATTTCTGAGTGTTGTTCGGCGTCATCGGGTGGCCTGAAGCTCAAAGCGCCACGATCAACACCTTCAAGTCGATGGTTGGCAGCGACCTGCAGGAGCCCGTGAAGGCATCGCGAACATGTGAGCAATGCAGGTCCGTGTGCCATGCGGCATCTGAAGGGTTATCAAGTTTTTCCGGTCTATGCTGATCCGCTGAGGCGGGGCCATGGAATGAGCTTTGGGCGTGCTCGGGCTTTTTGGTACTTTCGTGCCTCCAGACAATAAGAACAATCACGGAGTAAGTAGCATGACCAGAATGGCGCTCAAGCCACTCGTGGCAGCTTGCCTGCTGACCACGCTGTCCACTGCATTACAGGCGGCTCCTTCCCCCTATTCCACCTTGGTGGTGTTCGGCGACAGTCTCAGCGACGCCGGGCAGTTCCCAGATCCCGGTGGCCCCGCCGGCAGCACCTCACGATTCACCAACCGCGTTGGCCCGACGTACCAGAACGGCAGCGGCGAGATCTTCGGCGCGACCGCCCCCATGCTACTCGGCGGCAGTCTCGGCATTGCGCCTGGAGACCTTGGTGCCTCCACGTCGCCGGTCAACGCCCAGCAGGGCATCGCCGATGGCAACAACTGGGCGGTCGGCGGCTACCGCACCGACCAGATATTCGACTCGATCACCGCGTCGGGCGGCTCGGTGGTCGAGCGTAACGGCACCGTACTGCGCAGCCGTGATGGCTACCTGGTGGACCGCGCGAGCCAAGGGCTGAGCGCTGACCCGAATGCCCTCTACTACCTTACCGGCGGCGGCAACGACTTCCTCCAGGGGCGCATCCTCAATGATCTCCAGGCCCGCCAGGCGGCGGGGCGCCTGGTCGACAGCGTGGAGGCCCTGCAACAGGCCGGCGCCCGTTACATCATGGTTTGGCTGTTGCCCGATCTGGGTCTGACCCCGGCGACGTTCGGCAGCCCGATCCAGTCCTTCGCGACTCAACTCAGCACCACCTTCAACACCGAGCTGGCCGCGCAACTGGGCCAGGTGAATGCCAACATCATCCCGCTGAACATTCCCCTGCTGCTCAAGGAGGGCCTGGCCAGCCCCGGTGCTTTTGGCCTGGCCACCGACCAGGATCTGATTGGCACCTGCTTCAGCGGCGACGGTTGCGTCGGCAACCCCACCTATGGCCTCAACGGTACCTCGCCGGATCCAACCAAGCTGCTGTTCAACGACAGCGTGCACCCGACCATCGCCGGTCAGCGGCTGATTGCCGACTACGCCTATTCGTTGCTTGCAGCGCCCTGGGAAGTGACCCTGCTGCCCGAGATGGCTCACGGCACCCTGCGGGCCTATCAGGATGAGCTGCGCAATCAGTGGCAGACGGATTGGGAAAACTGGCAGGGCGTGGGCCAGTGGCGCGCCTTTGTTGCCGGTGGCGGCCAGCATCTGGACTTCGACTCCCAGGACAGCGCCGCCAGCGGCGACGGCAACGGCTACAACCTCACCCTCGGCGGCAGCTACCGGCTTGACGATGCCTGGCGTGCCGGTGTCGCGGCGGGGTTCTTCCGGCAAGAGCTGGAGGCCGGCGTCGAGGACTCGGAATACCGCCTGAACAGCTATCTGGCCAGCGCCTTCGTCCAGTACCAGGAGAACCGCTGGTGGGCGGATGCCGCGTTGACTGGTGGCTATCTCGACTACGACGACCTGAAGCGCAAGTTCGCCCTTGGTGGCGGCTCGCGCAGCGAGAAGGGAGATACCGACGGTTACCTGTGGGCCTTCAGCGCACGCCTGGGCTATGACATCGCCCAGCAAGTCGACAGCCCATGGCATATTTCCCCGTTCATCAGCGCCGACTACGCGCGAGTAGAGGTAGACGGTTACGCCGAGGATGGTGCAAATGCCACGTCGCTCAACTATGACGACCAAAAGCGCAACTCCAAGCGCCTGGGCGCCGGCCTTCAGGGCAAGTACGCATTCAGCGCCGACACCCAGGTGTTCGCCGAGTATGCCCATGAACGGGAGTATGAGGACGATACGCAGGATCTGACCCTTTCCCTCAACAGCCTGCCCGGGAATCGCTTCACGCTCGAAGGCTTTACGCCACAGGACCACCTGAACCGGGTGAGCCTTGGTTTCAGCCAGGCGCTGACGCCGGAGCTGTCGCTGCGCGGCGGCTACAGCTGGCGCAAGGGTGAGGACGATACCCAGCAAGGCGCCAGTCTGGCATTGACCCTGGACTTCTGATCCCGCTTCCCGGCCGTCGGTGTCTTCCGACGGCCGGTTTCCCTTCCGATTCTGATCGGTTCGATCCGATCCCCTTCATGCTCTGGCGCTCGCCGCAGTGGCGCGCGGAGCACCCCCAGGCGCTTCGCGCCAACCTTGGTCGCCCCTACAGCAGTTCGAGCTTCATCCACACCTGGGCGGATCTGGCCGGGCTACGCTTCGATGGCTTCGACCCGAGCCGCAGTGTGGTCAGCGCCGCCTTCCAGCCGCGCCCGCTGCTGATTGGTGACCCATACCGGCCCAAGGCGCTGATCGATTTCAGCCTGATCAAGCCCAAGACCAGACCTGCCGACATCGAAGTGGTCAGCGTCAGGCGTGAACCGACTGGCAGAAAAGCGCCGCCGGGTTGACCGGCGGGGCGTTTTTGTCTGTAGTGCGCCTTCGCCGAACCAAGGCGCCCCGTTTCCCCTCTGCAAGGACACACCATGGCCGGAGCCAGCCTGCTGACCCTGATCGACGACATCGCGACCCTGCTCGATGACGTCTCGGTAATGACTAAAGTCGCCGCGAAGAAGACCGCAGGTGTCCTGGGTGATGACCTGGCGCTGAACGCCCAGCAGGTCAGCGGCGTGCGCGCCGATCGCGAGCTGCCGGTGGTCTGGGCGGTGGCCAAGGGGTCGATGGTGAACAAGGCCATCCTGGTACCGGCGGCCCTGCTGATCAGCGCTTTCGCACCCTGGGCGGTGATTCCGCTGCTGATGCTCGGGGGTGCGTTTCTCTGCTTCGAAGGTTTCGAGAAGCTGGCGCACAAGTGGTTGCACAGCCACGAAGAGGACGAGCAGGCCCATGCGGCCTTGACCGAAGCCGTGGCCAATCCCGAAGTCGACCTGGTGGCCATGGAGAAGGACAAGATCAAGGGGGCCATCCGTACCGACTTCATCCTGTCCGCCGAGATCATCGTCATTACCCTGGGCACGGTGTCTGCTGCTCCCTTCGGTACCCAAGTGGCAGTGCTTGCAGGCATTGCATTGATCATGACGGTGGGTGTGTATGGCCTGGTGGCGGGCATCGTGAAACTGGACGACCTGGGCTTCTATCTGGTTCGTCAGGCCAGCTCCGCGGCCCAGGCCATTGGACGAGCCATCCTCGTTGCCGCCCCCTGGATGATGAAAGGGCTGTCGGTGCTGGGCACTGCCGCCATGTTCCTGGTGGGTGGCAGCATCATCCTCCACGGCATTCCCGCCGCCCATCACCTGCTGGAGCCGGTGCTGGCGGCGTCTGGCGGCTTCGCCTGGCTGGTGCAGATACTGGTCGATGGTCTGGCGGGCATCGCCTCAGGCGCCCTGGTGCTGGCCGGGGTGAGCCTGGTGAAAAAGCTGCTGTCGGCCGTGAAGCGTTGAACTGCTGACTGTATGTATGGGGTCTTGGGGCAACTGCGCCGCCCTTGGCGATTGAATTGGCTATGTCTGCGTTAGCTGTTGCGAGAAATTGACCATCCGGCCAAGAGCCTTGTAGGAGCTGGCTTGCCAGCGAAACGGGGCCATTCGCTGGCAAGCCAGCTCCTACGGGCAATGCAGACATAGCCATTGAAATCGGCCCCACAGTGTGTCGCCGCTGATGCGGCGCGATTTCGGGGGCTTTGGGCTAGGCTGAAAATCCGTACCCCGGGTTTGCCAACATGCTCGACATCCCCCCTGAGGACGACTTCTGGCGGGATGCCAAGCAGGACAAATCGGACGCGCCCGAACTCACTCCGGCACTCGAGGCGCGGGCACGCAGTGGCGCGCCGATGCGGGGTTTTTGCCTGAAGAAGTGCCGGCTGGCTGGCCTCGATCTGGTGCACCGTGGCAGCGCGGTCGGCTATGACTTGTCCGGCAGCGATCTCTACCGAGCCGACCTGCGCGATGCCAATCTACTGGGGGTGAAGCTCGACGGCGCACGCCTGGACAACGTGGTGTGGGGCGAGCAGGTGCAGCAGGAACGTCAGGCGCGTGCGGCACGCAAGGCCGGGCAGCGGGAGTTGATGTTCGATCTGTTGCAGCAGGCCGAAGAGGTCTATCGCAACCTGCGCCTCCATCTGGAGCAGGCCGGGTTGTTCGAGCAGGCGGGGCGCTTCTTTTATCGCGAGATGGTCATGCGCCGGCTACAGATGCCGCGCTGGTCCGGGCATCGCTTTTTCTCGTGGATGGTCGATCTGTTTTGCGGTTACGGCGAGCAGCCGTTGCGGGTGGTGCTGTTTTCGGTGGGCTTCATGCTGATTTTCGCCCTGCTCTATTTTCTGGTGGGCGTCTACCACGGCGACGTGCGGCTGGCCTTCTCCCCGGACCAGGACGTACTGACCAACCTGATGGAGCTGGCAGCCTGCATGTACTTCAGCGTGGTGACCTTCACCACACTCGGTTATGGCGACATCGCGCCGCTGGGCCTGTCGCGGCCATTGGCGGCTTTCGAGGCGTTTGTCGGCAGCTTCACCATGGCGCTGTTCGTGGTGGTCTTCGTGAAGAAGATGACCCGCTAGCGCCAGAGTCCGGGGTTCAGTCCTTCGGCTTGAAGGCGCAGTAGCCCGGGCGCGGACCGATGCGCGGGTGGTTGCGGCAGGTTTCCGGGCGCTTGTCGTAGACGGTGCACAGACGGCTCTTGCGGTCGAGGAAGTAGCAGTCGTTGTTGCCCATGCGAGTGAGGGTGAAGATGCCGGACTTCTGGTTGAAGCGCTCCACCACGCCGTCCTTCATCAGCCGTTTCGCAATGTTCTTCGGCGGTTCGCCTCGCTCGAACTCGGCGACCAGCTCCAGGCGGATCAGGTCGCTCAGACGCGTTTCGACCGGCATGGTGCAGCAGCTGGAGGCGCAGGCGTGGCACATGGTCTTTTCGTATTTGATCCAGGTGTCCGTCCGGTCAAGGTCGGCACCGACGATCATCATGGTCTTCATGGTCGGCGAGCAGGCTAGGGGAGAAGGGCGGGCATCATAGCGATGTCGGTGAAAAAGTGAACAGTTTCCCGTCGGGGAACGCGAAATTTCCCTTTGTCTCACCAGATTTGTGTCGATATCGCGCGGGGCTGTAGGAATCTTCTGTGTCCGTGAGCCAGGACTCAGGCGTCTCTATTGGGTCGACGCCTGTTCTCCTGTAGCGTCCGGCCGGTCGCGGCTGCGATGGATGCGGCCCCAATGTGCACAATCATCCGAGAAAACGCTGCATGCAATGGATCTTCATGCTGGTTGGCCTGGCCTTCGGCGCCGGGATTGATGAAAGCGTTACGGGTGCCCTGCTCGGCGGCCTGATAGGCCTGGGGTTGGGCCAGGCCATTCGCCTCCAGGGGTTGGCGCGGGAGAACGCCGAGTTGCGCAAGGCGCAGGCCAGCTTCGCCGCCCGTTTTGACAAAGGCACCCAAGCCATCCATGAGCGCCTGCTCAAGGTGGAGCAGGGCAAAGCGCAGCCGGCTGCAGAGGCGCCATCTCCTGTTACCCAGCCTGAGGTGGCTCCGGCTGAGCGCGCGCCCGAAGCGATGCCCGACGACGATTCCCAGCTGGTCTGGGAGTTGCCTGCCGAGGTGCTGGCGGAATCGGTTGCCGCTGCGGAGCCGAAGCCCGCGCCAGCGGCTGCCCCGCCCGCCGATGCCTGGGGCCGTGAAGCGCGCCCCAGCGCTCCCCGCCAGGCCCCTCCGAGTCCGCCCAAACCCCGCGAACCCTCGCTGCTCGAGCGGGGTTTTGCCGCGGCGCGCAATTGGCTGTTCGGCGGCAATACCGTGTTGCGCGTCGGGGTGGTGCTGCTCTTCCTGGGCCTGGCCTTCCTGCTGCGCTATGCCACTGAAGGCATGGTTGTTCCCATCGAACTGCGCTATGCCGGGGTGGCCCTGGCGGCTATTGCCTTGCTCGGCCTTGGCTGGTGGTTACGCCGACGCAATCCGAACTACGGGCTGATGCTCCAGGGCGCCGGTATTGCCGTGCTCTACCTGACGGTGTTCGCCGCCATGCGCCTGCATCCGCTGCTGGACCCGACGATGGCCTTCGGCCTGCTGGTGGCGGTCACCCTGTTCTCCGCCATCCTCGCCGTGGCCCAGGATGCACTCGGCCTGGCCGCCGCTGCAGCCCTGGGCGGTTTCGCCGCGCCGATCCTCACCTCCAGTGGCAGCGGCAATCATGTGGCGCTCTTCAGCTACTTCGCACTGCTCAACGCGGGCATCTTCGCGATTGCCTGGTTCAAGGCCTGGCGGCTGCTCAATCTGATCGGTTTCGTCGGGACCTTCGGCATCGGCTTTGCCTGGGGCCTGCGCTCGTATCGTCCGGAGCTCTTCGCCAGCACCGAGCCCTTCCTGGTGTTGTTCTTCCTGATGTACGTGGGCATCGGCCTGCTGTTCGCCCGGCGCAAGCTGGCGGATGCGGCGGACGCGCCCGAAGAGCGTGGCGAACTACTGCGCTGGTCGGCACGTCAGGGCGATACGGTGGACGGCACCGTGCTGTTTGGTCCGCCTATCATCGGTTTCGGCCTGCAGGTGGCGTTGATCCGCCATATCGAGTTCGGCGCCGCCTTCAGTGCCCTCGCCCTGGGGCTGTTCTACATCGTCCTGGCACGAGTCCTTGCCGGCCGCACGGCTGGCCGCGCGCTGCTGCTGGTGGAAACCTGCCTGGCGCTGGGCGTGGTGTTCGGCAGCCTGGCGATTCCGCTGGGGCTGGATGCCCGCTGGACGTCTGCCGCCTGGGCGGTGGAGGGCGCCGGGATCTACTGGCTTGGCCTGCGCCAGGGCCGGCCCTTGGCGCGGGCGTTCGCCTTGCTGCTGCAGGTTGGCGCGGCCCTGGCCTTCCTGGGCGGGTTGCGTGACGGGGGCGATGCCATGCTGGACGGCTCGCCCCTGGGGGCCTTGATGCTGGGTGCGGCGCTGCTGTTCGTGTTCTGGCAGCTGCGCCGGGCACCCGTTGAGGCCGCCACCGAGCTGGAACGCCGCTGCCTGCCAGCGCTGGCCTGCGCCGGCCTGGCATTCCTTTACCTGATGGCGCCGCTTGCGCTTGCCGCCCAAGGCACGGCCATTGCCTGGGCCCTGGCCGGTCTGGCGACGCTCTTTGTTGGGCTGCGGCTGGGGTCGCGCACCTTCCTGTTCAGTGCGTTCGCGGTGCAGTTGCTCGGCGGGGCGATCTTCCTCCTCGATCTGGATGGCACGGGCCTGGGCAGCGGCAATGTGCAGGGCTGGCGTGGGCTGATGGTGGCGTCGCTGATCGGCCTGGCGCTGATCGCCGGGATGCTGCTGACGGCACGCCACCCGCTGGCGCGCAGTGATGCGCGGCTGCTCCGCGGTCTGTCGCTGGTGCTATTGGCAGGATTGGCCTTCGTCAACCTGGCGGTGCTGTTCGTCCTGCCCTGGCGCACGGCAGGTGCGGTCTGGGCGGGCAGTGGGCTGTTGATCCTCTGGCTCAGCCTCTATCTGCAGCAGCGCGCGGCATTCTGGTTCGGCCTGTTCTTGCAGTTGCTGGCGGGCATGAGCTTCCTCGCGGTCAGCCCGCTGCTGTTGGGCGAGCTGAGTGGCGAAGGCTTGCGGCCGCTGGCCCATGCCGGCTTCTGGACGCCAGCGGTGCTGGCCATGGCGGCCTTTATCGGGGCTTGGCGCCTGCAGCGCGTGGCGCGTGTCGACGCGGCCATGGCGGGGCTCAGCCTGGCGCACCTGGCGCAGTTGCTGCTGGCCTGGAGCGCCGGCTGGTGGGCGCTGGCTTGGCTGGCGGAAATCGGCCGCTTCGTGGAGCCCGGGATGCAGGTGCCGCTGGCATTGCTACTGGTCGCCGCCAGCGTGGCCTTCACCACCTGGCTGGCAGGGCGTGAGCAGTGGCGCGCGCTGGCCTTGCTTTGCCTGGTACTGGCTCCAGCGGGGTTGGTGGCGCTGGCGGTTGCCTGGGCGCCGCAGTATCACCCGGCGGCGCAGCTTGGCTGGGCCGGCTGGAGTGCGCTGTTCGTGGTTCACCTGCTGACGCTGCGGCGGCTCGACGGTCTGTTGCCGGCCGGTGCGCGCGGTGCCGCCCATGTGTTGGGTTGCTGGTTGCTGCTCGGCGTGCTGGCGCTGGAGCTGCGTTACCTGCTGATGCTGATGTCCGAGCAGTACAACGCCTGGCGATGGCTGGGCTGGGCGCTGTTGCCGAGCGCCTGGCTGCTGCTGGTAGCGCTGCGACCGCGCCTGCCGTGGCCGGTCGCCGCCTACCCACAGGAGTACCGCCTTTGGGCATCGCTACCGCTGGCGCTGCTGATGCTCGCCTGGTTCTGGATCGCCAACGCCTGGAGCGATGGCGCTGCCGAACCGCTGCCCTACCTGCCGCTGCTCAACCCGCTGGAACTGGGGCTGCTGTTCGCGCTGCTCGGCGTTTGCCTCTGGCTGCGTGATTGCCTGCCGCAGTTCGGCCTGATCATGCTGCCGGCCTGGCTTGCGCAAGGGGTGGCCGGCGTGTCGCTGTTTGCCCTGGCCACCGCGGCGGTGTTCCGCTGCGCCCACCATTGGGGCGGTGTGCCGTACCAGTTGGAGGCGCAGCTCGACTCGATGCTGGTGCAGGCCGGACTCTCCATCGTCTGGACCAGCATTGCCCTTGGCCTGATGGTCGGCGGACACCTGCGTGCCCGCCGTGAACTCTGGCTGGTAGGCGCGGCGCTGATCGCGCTGGTGGTGGCCAAGCTGTTCTTCGTCGAACTGGGCAATCGCGGTGGCCTGGAGCGCATCGTGTCCTTCATTGGCGTCGGCGTCCTGCTGCTGGTCGTCGGCTACTTCGCGCCCCTGCCGCCCAGGCGCGCGGAACCTGAACAGGAGCGGGTCAACGCATGATCGGACTCTCTAGCCTGCGCCGCCCAGGCCTGGCCCTGCTGGCCGGCCTGGGATTGCTCTGCCAGCCACTGCTTGCCGCTGTGCAGCCAGACGACTTCACCACCCGCGTTGAGTTGCGACTTGATGGCGAAGGCCCCTGGTATCGCATGGACCTGCCCATGGCGCTGCACTTCGCCGCTCGCCATGCGGACCTGCGCGATCTGCGGGTGTTCAACGCCGACGGCGAGGCGCTGGCCTACGCCCTGACCCGCAGCAGCGCCAGCGAGCAACGCGCCCGCCATGAACATGCGTTGCGCAGGTTCCCTCTGCGCGGTCCGGCCGAAGGGGCAGGTCTTCCCAGTGTGCGGGTCGAGCGCAGCACCACCGGCACCGTGGTGCAGGTGGTACCGGACGGCCCGGCTTCGGCGGGTGAGCAGCTGCGTGGCTGGCTGCTGGACGCCAGCGGCGTGCAGGCGCCCCTGGAAAAGCTGAACCTGGACTGGAACGCCGACGGCGAGGGCTTCCAGCGTTTCAGCATCGAGGCCAGCGATGACTTACAGCATTGGGAGTCCTGGGGGGATGGCCAGGTGGCCCGGCTGTCCTTCGCAGACCAGCGCATCGACCAGCGAGAAGTCTCTCTGCCCGGACGTTCGGCGCGCTATCTGCGGCTGATCTGGCAGAGCCCGCAGCAGGCACCAGAGCTGACGGCCGCGACCGTGGTGAGCGCCAGCCGGCAGAGCCTGCCGGCAACCATGGCCTGGTCTGCTCCGTTGGAGCCGATCAGCAGCAAAGATGGCCAATATGTCTGGGACTTGCCGCTGGGGCTGCCCATCGAGCGTCTGCGTATTGCCGTGGAACGGCCTGGCAGCCTGTTGCCGGTGCAGGTGGAGGCCCGTCGCGACGGTGCCCCGCAATGGCAGCCGTTGACGTCCGGCGTGCTCTACCGGCTGCCCCAGGACGGCAAGGAGGTGGCCCGGGAGGAGCTGGATCTGCCGGGCTGGATGGCGGTCAAGCAACTGCGCCTGACGGTGGACCCGCGCGCCGGTGGCTTCGGCCAGCAGGTGCCGCGCCTGGAGGTGGGCATGCACGCGACCCAGGTGGTGTTCCTCGCCCGAGGCAACCCGCCGTTCATGCTGGCCCTGGGCAATCTCGAAGCGAGCCGCACGGAACTGCCCCTGGCTACGCTGGTGCCGGGTTTCGACCGTTCCAGCCTGGCGAAGATGGGGCAGGCCGACGCGGTGGCACTACCGCCGCAAACTGGCGTGCATCCGGCGGAGCGGCAGACCGCAGGGCAGATCGTCTGGAAGCGTGTCGGGCTCTGGGCTGTGTTGCTGCTGGGTGTTGGCCTGTTGGGCGCCATGGCCTTCAGCCTGTTGCGACGGCCAACGGCGCGATCCTGAGTATCGACGGAAGACCCTACGGTAGTAGTGGCTTTTTGATGTATCTTTGTTCTGTGTTTTCTGGGGCGGCAACCTGCCGTCCCAATGCCAGGTCAGGACGGCCAGTGCTCAGCTTTCAGCAGTTCTCTCCAGATTCCGCCTCGCCGCTTGCCGCGCTCCTCGGAGCCTGGCGATGAACGCCTGCCTGGCCAGTGGCTGGAGCCTCAACGGTCCGGTGGCGCTGACCATCGCCGTTGGGCTGGGGGTCATGCTCATGGCGCGCTGGGTCAGCCGCCAGCGCCATTTCCCCGGCCGCGAAAGCTTTATCGTCCTGCACTTCGGGATTTGCTGGTGGCTGGCCGCCGCAGGTCTGGAACTGGCCGCGCAGGGCCCGCAGTGCAAGGTGTTCTGGGCCAGCATGGCGTGGCCCGGCATCATCGGCGTGCCAACGTTCTGGGCCGTCTTCCTCTGGCAGTACGTCAACAGCATCCGTGAACCTTTGAGTCTGCGCGGTTTCCTGCTGCTGGGCATCGGCCCGCTGGTGGCTTCCGGCATGGCGTTGAGCAATCCCTGGCATCAGCTGTTCTACGGACCCGGCACCCTGCCGGTGGACGACTTACCCGGCGCGGCGATCCGCTATGACCATGGCCCGCTGTTCAATGCCGTGGCCATCTACGTCTATGTCTTCATGGTTTTCTGCCTGGCCGTGGTGACCCGTGCGGCCCTGGCCAGCCATGGCCTCCATCGGCGGCATTATCTGGCCTTCGTGCTGGTTACCTGCGTGCCCTGGGGCGCCAACCTGAGCTATGTGGTCTACGGCTGGACGCTGTTCGGCTTCGACCCCACGCCCTTCAGCTTCGCCTTCACCCTGGTGGCGTTTGCCTGCCTGATTCTCGGCGTGCGCCTGTTCGATATGTTGCCGGTGGCGCGTCACCTGCTGCTCGAGGAATTGCCCGACCCGGTGCTGGTGGTCGACCCCAGGCGTCGGGTGATCGACGCCAATCCCGCCGCCCTGGCGCTGGCCGGGCAGCCAGCGGCCTGGCAGGGCATGGTGCTGGCCAAGTGGCCGGTGTACGGCGTGGAGCTGGAGGCAATGCTGACGGCCGGGGAGCGGGAGATGTTGCTGGTTCCGGCCAGTTCCTCGCGCTATTTCGAAGTGCGTTCCCGTGATATCGAGCGGGTTACCCGGGGTGGCACCTTCATCCTCGGGCAGATGCTCTACCTGCGCGACATCACCGAGCGCCATTGCAGCGAACTCAAGCTGGCCGAGGCGCTCGCCACCAGCGAGGAGCGCCTGCGTACCATTACGCGCCTGCACGAACAATTGCAGGAGCAGGCCCTGCGCGACCCGTTGACCGGCCTGTACAACCGCCGCCATCTGGGTGAGCTGTTCGCCCGCGAGCTTGCCCGCAGCCAGCGCGAACGTACGCCCATCGCCCTGGCGCTGATTGACCTCGACCATTTCAAGCAGCTCAACGACCGTCATGGCCACCTGGTCGGCGACGACGTGCTGCGTGCGGTGGCCATCCACCTGACCGGCAACCTGCGTGGCAGTGATGCGGTGTTCCGCATTGGTGGCGAGGAGTTCCTGTTGTTGCTGCCCGGTGCCACGGGCGAGGAGGCTTTCGCCCGGCTGCAGGTGCTCTGCCAGGCGCTGGCCGGCCAGCCGCTGCCTACCCGCGAGGGGCCGCTGTCGGTGACCCTGTCCGCCGGGCTGGCGGTCTGGCCAGTCCAGGGGCAGACGCTGGAAGAGCTGATGCAGGTGGCCGATGCCGGCCTCTACGAGGCCAAGCGCAACGGCCGTAACCAGGTGTGGAGGATGGCGGCGCCTGCTGCAGGCTGACCGCGGAACCCGTCGCAATCCTTGTCGTCAGATGAATCCATAGCCCTTGCGGGCTGCCGCCGCAGGCCGTTTCAGCACCTTCCATCCCGCTGAGAGGCATTGCGAATCGAGTCGCGCTAAACTGCGCGCATTTTTCCACCCTCCGGAGCCATTCCATGTCCCGCGTTACCCTGAGTCGCTACCTGATCGAGCAGACCAGAAGCCACAACACCCCTGCCGATCTGCGCTTCCTCATCGAGGTTGTCGCGCGCGCCTGTAAGGAAATCAGCCATGCGGTGTCCAAGGGCGCGCTGGGCGGCGTGCTCGGCAGCATGGGCACCGAGAACGTCCAGGGCGAGGTGCAGAAGAAGCTGGACGTGATGTCCAACGAGATTCTGCTGGAAGCCAACGAGTGGGGCGGCCACCTGGCCGGCATGGCCTCCGAGGAAATGGACAACGCCTACCAGATCCCCGGCAAATACCCGAAGGGTGCCTACCTGCTGGTGTTCGACCCGCTGGACGGCTCCTCCAACATCGACGTCAACGTGTCGGTGGGCACCATCTTCTCGGTACTGCGCTGCCCCGACCAGCACCTCTCGCAGAACGACAGCCTCAACGAGCAGGCTTTCCTCCAGCCGGGTTCCCAGCAGGTCGCCGCCGGTTACGCCATCTACGGCCCGCAGACCATGCTGATGCTGACCCTGGGCGATGGCGTGAAGGGCTTCACCCTGGACCGCGAACTGGGTTCCTTCGTGCTCACCCACGACAACATCCGTGTACCGGAAACCACCGCCGAGTTCGCCATCAACATGTCCAATGAGCGTCACTGGGAAGAGCCGGTGAAGCGCTACGTCGGCGAGATGCTGGCCGGCAAGGAAGGCCCGCTGAGCAAGAACTACAACATGCGCTGGATCGCCTCCATGGTGGCCGACGTGCACCGCATCCTCACGCGCGGCGGCATCTTCATGTACCCCTGGGACGCCCGTGAGCCGGAGAAGCCCGGCAAGCTGCGCCTGATGTACGAGGCCAACCCGATGTCCTTCATCATCGAGCAGGCCGGCGGCGCCTCCACCGATGGCCGCCAGCGCATCCTCGAGATCCAGCCGACCTCCCTGCACCAGCGCGTGCCGGTCTTCCTCGGTTCCAAGGAAGAAGTCGCCCGCGTCACCGGTTACCACCAGGAGTAACCCGTGCAGCCCTGGCAGCCGTTGCTCGACTGGTGGTTCGGCCCCGAGGCCTCCGCCAGCCAGACCGCCGCGGCGCGCCAGGGGCTCTGGTTCGGCAAGAAAGACCATCAGGATGCCGAAGCCCGCGAGCGCTTCGGCGACCTGGTCGAACAGGCCCTGGCCGGCGAACTTGCCGACTGGGCCGAGCAGCCGGATGGCTGGCTGGCGCTGGTGCTCCTGCTGGACCAGTTGCCGCGCATGATCTTTCGCAATAGCCCGCGCGGTTTCGCCGGCGACGCGCGCGCCCAGGCACTGGTGGCCGACGGCCTGGCCCGTGGCCTGGAGCGGTACCTCGTGCCGATCCGTCAGGTGTTCATCTACCTGGTGCTGGAGCACGCCGAAGACCTGGCCAGCCAGGAGCGCGCCCTCTATCGCTATCGCCTTTTGCTCGACGGCGTCGACCTAGCGGACAGATCACTGTTCGAAGGCTTCCTCGATTTCTCCGAGCGCCACCGGGTGGTCATCGCCCGCTTCGGTCGCTTCCCCCATCGCAACGCCGTCCTCGGACGCCCATCCAGCGCTGAAGAATCCGCTTTCCTGCTGGAACCCGGCTCACGCTTCTAGGCTCAAATGGGGCAGTCTCGCGACCGCTGTGCCAAGCTTGTCGCGTCCCATCCGCCAAGGAGTGCTTCATGTCTCTGCGTACCCTCGCTCTTTTGTCCTGCTGCCTGGTGCTGGCCGCCTGCAACAAGCTCAACCAGGAAAACTATTCCAAGCTCAAGTCCGGCATGACCAAGGCCGAGGTCGAGATGCTGCTCGGCAGCCCGACCGAGTGCTCCGGTGCCGTGGGCCTGACCAGCTGCACCTGGGGTGACGAGAAGGCCTTCGTCAGCGTGCAGTACGCTGGTGACAAGGTGCTGATGTTCTCCGGCAAGGGGCTCAAATGACGCGAACCGGCGTACTGCTGGCGGCCCTGCTGACGGCCGGCTGCGCCAGTCATCACGAGGCGCCGCCAGCACCGCGCACGGTGGCGGCGGTGGACCTTGAGCGCTACCAGGGCACCTGGTACGAGCTGGCGCGGTTGCCGATGTTCTTCCAGCGCGGCTGCGCCCAGTCCGAGGCGCACTACCGGCTGCAGGACGACGGCCGCCTGGGCGTGCTGAACCGTTGCCGCACCCTGGACGGTGACTGGAAGGAAGCCCGTGGCAACGCCGTGCCCCAGGTGGAAGGACGTACCGACAAGCTGTGGGTGCGCTTCGATAACTGGTTCTCGCGGCTCTTTCCGGACGTTGCCAAGGGCGACTACTGGGTGCTGTACCTGGACGATGACTACCGCACCGCCGTGGTGGGCAATCCTGATCGCCGGTACCTCTGGCTGCTGTCGCGAACGCCGGTGGTTTCGGAGAAGACTCGCGAGCAGTTGCTGGAACGGGTGGAAGAGCAGGGCTATGACACCGACCTGCTGATCTGGCGCACGCCGGACAGTGCCCTCTCCCCCAGCCCCTCTCCCTGAAGAGGAGAGGGGTGAGGACGGCTCGGGCTAGCGCAGGACTTCCCGCAATACCCCGGCAAAGGCCTTGGCCGTTTCCGCTTCCGCCGCATGTCGGCCCTCGCGCACTACCCAGCTCCCCGCCACCATCACATCGCGCACCTGGCGGTCGCCGCCGGCGAACAGCCAGCGGTTGAGCAGGGCGTCACCGTCGGCGGTGGCGAGATAGGGGTCATCGCCGTCAAGCACGATCCAGTCGGCACGCTTGCCGACTTCCAGTGCGCCCACAGGCTGACCAAGGGCCTGGGCGCCACCGGCAAGGGCGGCATCGAACAGGGTGCGGCCGACCTGGGGCTGGTCGGCGCGGTACAAGCGGTTGCGGCGCTGGTCACGCAGGCGCTGGCCGTACTCCAGCCAACGCAGTTCCTCCACCACGCTGACCGACACATGGCTATCGGAGCCGATGCCCAGGCGGCCGCCCTGGGCGAGGAAGTCCACCGCCGGGAAGATGCCATCGCCCAGGTTGGCTTCGGTGGTCAGGCAGAGTCCGGCCACCGCGCCGCTTGTGGCCATGGCCGCTACTTCTCCGGCTTCGGCATGGGTGGCGTGCACCAGGCACCAGCGTTCGTCCACCGGCGCATGCTCGTACAGCCATTGCAGTGGGCGTCGGCCACTCCAGGCCAGGCAGTCATCCACTTCCTTCTGCTGCTCGGCGATGTGGATATGAATGGGGCGAGCGCCCTGTTCCGCCGCCAGAACTGCGCTCAGTTGCTCGGGCGTGACCGCGCGCAGGGAGTGGAAGCACAGCCCCAGTTGTTGATTGGGCTGGCGGGCGATTTCGCCGCGCAGGCGCTCTTGCAGGGCCAGGTAGCTGTCGGTGCTGTGGATAAAGCGTCGTTGCCCGTCGTTGGGCGCCTGGCCACCGAAGCCTGCGTGGCTGTAGAGCACCGGTAGCAGGGTCAGGCCGATGCCGGCGTCGCGAGCGGCCTGACTGACCCGCAGGGACAGCTCGGCGGGGTCGGCATAGCGGCGGCCGTCAGCGTCATGGTGCACGTAGTGGAACTCGGCGACGCCGGTGTAGCCGGCCTTGAGCATTTCGATATAGAGCTGGCGGGCGATGACCTCCACCTGCTCCGGGTTGAGTCGGCCCACCAGCCGGTACATCAGGTCGCGCCAGGTCCAGAAGCTGTCGTTGGGGTTGCCCGCGACTTCGGCAAGCCCGGCCATGGCGCGCTGGAAGGCGTGGGAGTGCAGGTTCGGCATGCCCGCCAGCACGGGGCCCTGGAGGCGCTCGGCGCCTTCTGAGCTGGCATCGGTCAGGACCTGCTCGATCAGGCCGTTGAGGGATACTTCGAGGCGGACGTTGCGAGCCCAGCCTTGCGGCAAGAGGGCGCGTTCGGCGAAGAATGCGGACATGGTGAGGGGCCCTGGCATGGGTGGTTTTATTTGTATATACATATACAGACGTTTGCGGGTAACGTAAACTCACGTCAGTCGCGCACTTGTCTGGAGTTGTCGATTCCGGTACATGCCGGGAGCGGGCACCCAGTTCCGGGCTCAGCCTGTTTTCCTTCCAGGGTCCTGCCTCTTCGCCGACAAGGAGATTCCCGTGCCCAGTTCACCCGTCGCACCGTCTTCGCTGGCCGCCCAGATCGGGGAAGCTCCTGCACCCCTCTATGCCCGCGTCAAACAGATGATCAGCCAGCAGATCCAGAGCGGAGCCTGGCCACCGCACTACCGCGTGCCGTCCGAGAGCGAACTGGTCAATGAGCTGGGCTTCAGCCGCATGACCATCAACCGCGCGCTGCGCGAGCTGACCGCCGAAGGGTTGCTGGTGCGCATGCAGGGCGTGGGCACTTTCGTCGCCGAGCCCAAGGGCCAGTCGGCCCTGTTCGAAGTGCACAACATCGCCGAAGAGATCGCCGCACGCGGCCATCGCCACCACTGCGTGGTGGTCAGCCTGGTGGATGAAGTGGCCGGGCCCGAGCGTGCGATGGCGCTGGACCTGCGCGAAGGCCAACGGGTGTTCCACTCGCGCATCGTGCATTTCGAGAACGACGTGCCGGTGCAGATCGAAGACCGCTTCGTGAACCCCGCCGTCGCCCCTGATTACCTGAAGCAGGACTTCACCCGCCTGACGCCCTACGCCTATCTGTCCCAGGTGGCACCGCTGACCGAAGGCGAACATGTGGTCGAAGCCATCCTGGCCGACGCCGATGAATGCAAGCTGCTGCAGATCGAGCGGGGCGAGCCCTGCCTGCTGATTCGCCGGCGCACCTGGTCCGGGCGCAATACCGTGACCAGCGCACGCCTGCTTTACCCCGGCTCCCGCTACCGCCTCGAAGGACGTTTCGGTTCATGACCCAATCCCGCCTGCTGCGCGCCGCCGATTACCCCCGTATGCCGTGGAAGAACGGCGCCGGTTCCACCCTGGAAATCGCCCGCGACGCAGGCGACGGTCTCGACGGCTTCGGCTGGCGCCTGTCCATCGCCGATGTCGGCGAGTCCGGCGGCTTCTCCGCCTTCACCGGCTACCAGCGGGTGATCACCGTGCTGGAAGGTGCTGGCATGCGCCTGGAAGTGGATGGGCAATGGTCCCGCACACTCACCGCCCTGGATGCGTTCGCTTTCGATGGCGGTAGCGCAGTGCAGTGCGAACTGATCGACGGGCCGATCCGCGATTTCAACCTCATCTACTCGCCCACGCGTTACGCCGCACGTCTGCAATGGCTGCAGGTCGCGGGTGAGGCCGAATTCTTCTCGTCCGCCAGCCCCCTGTTGTTGTTCGCTGCCGAAGGTGGAGTGAGCCTTGCGCACGAAGGCCAGGTGTCAGCGGTTCTGGGTCGGCACGACTGCCTGCACCTGGAAAGCGCCGGCGCCCTGGCCGGGGTGAAGCTGAGCGGCACCGGCACGGTCTGCCTGATCGAGCTGATTCCCAAGCCGGCTCCAACTGCGTAGGGGCGAATTCATTCGCCAAGGGCAGCGCAGCTGCCCCCGAGAGCCTCCAACGGCAGGCCTTCGGCCTGCTTGGCGAATGAATTCGCCCCCACAGGAAAAGCCTTCCACCGAGTTCCCGTCGGGCACGACCGCGCCATAGGGTCTACACCTAACCCTGTCGCCCGCCACGCCTACCGGAGCCGCCCATGCCCCGCCACAGCGTTCTCGTTGCCATTGTCCTGTCCCTGGTCCTGCCGGCCTCTCTGGAGGCCGAAGCCGCCGAGTGTCCCTATCCCAAGCCGGTGATGCTGGCTGGCCTGAACTGGGAAAGCGGCATGTTCACCACCGAAGTGTTGCGGGTGCTGCTGGAGAAGGGCTACGGCTGCAAGACCGATGTTCTGCCCGGTAACACCCTGACCATGGAAAACGCCCTGCGGCAGAACGATATCCAGGTGATTGCCGAGCAGTGGGCTGGCCGCAGCGAGTTGTGGCGCAAGGCCGAAGCGGCCGGTGAAGTCTTCGCCGTCGGCGAGCCGGTGAAGGGTGCCACCGAAGGCTGGTGGGTGCCGGATTACCTGGTGAAGGGCGAGGGTGCGCCCGCCGCGGACCTGCGTTCGGTGAGCGACCTGCCGCGCTTCAAGGCGCTGTTCAAGGACCCGGAGGATCGCAGCAAGGGGCGCTTTTACAACTGCCCCACCGGCTGGACCTGCGAAGGCGTCAACAGCCAGAAACTCAAGGCCTACGGACTGGAAGACAGCTACGTGAACTTCCGCACGGGCACCGGCCCGGCGCTGGATGCGGCCATTACTTCGGCCATCCGCCAACGCCAGCCGATCCTCTTCTACTACTGGTCGCCGACGCCGCTGATGGGGCGTTACAAGCTGGTGCAGCTGGACGAGCCGCCGTTCGATCAGAAGGCCTGGGAAACGCTGATCGACCCGAAGCACCCCAAGCCCATCGGTACCCGTTCGTTACCGGCGAAGCTCTCGATCGGCGTCTCCCGCGACCTGCACGAAAAAGCGCCGGCGCTGGTGCAGGTGTTCGAACAGGTGGAGATCCCGCTGCCGCTGTTCAACGGCATCCTGGCACGCATGGCCGAGGAGCGCGCCGAGGCGGGTCCGATGGCTGACGCCTTCTTTCGCCAGCACAGGGACATCTGGTCGAGCTGGGTGCCGGCGGAAGTCGCCCAACGCGTCGATGCTTCCCTGAAGTGATTGTTACCTAAGGCCCCAATCTGGGGCCTGAGTGCTTCGAAATCGGGCATTTTGCCGTTTGGTAACAGATTGAGATGCCTGGTCAGTTCGCGTCGCACCACCTACCGCTTCCCTCCGTCCCCCGTCACACAAGGCTTTTCCGTGGATTCACCTCCATGGCAAAGGAGTTGGCCCTTTGCTTGCTTATGCTTGTATGTACAAGTAGAGATGTGTTCAGACATTCACCCCGTCCTCTATCGCCAACGGAGAATAAAGATGCCCGAAGAGCTATCGCCAACCCTCGCCTCCTCCCGCGGATATGCCTTGGCCCGGTTGCTGGGCTATAGCCTGATCGGGTTGGTCCTGTTCTTCGTGCCGTTCGAGATCGCCGGCCGTTCGACCATCCTGCTGGACCACGCCGCCACGGCGCTGCAGACGCATGCGCGGCCCGTGGTGATCGGTCTTGCGCTGCTGTTCATGCTGTTTGGCGCGATCGAGCCCTGGTACAGCGGCAGTTGGCGCAACGGCGCGACGCGGCTCGTGTTCAGCGTGCTGAAGGTGATTGGCCTGCTGATCGGCGTGGCCTACCTGTTCCAGTTCGGCCCGGCAGCCATCTATCAGCCTGGGATGCTGCCCTTCCTGTTCGACAAGCTGGTGCTCAGCCTGGCCCTGATCGTGCCGTTGGGCGCGCTGTCGCTGGTGTTCCTGATCGGTTTCGGCCTGCTGGAATTGATCGGTGTGCTGATGCAGCCGGTGATGCGGCCGATCTGGCGCACGCCGGGCAAATCGGCGATCGATGCCGTCGCCTCCTTCGTTGGCAGCTACTCCGTCGGCCTGCTGATCACTGACCGCATGTACCAGCAGGGCCACTACAACGTGCGTGAAGCGGCCATCATCGCCACCGGCTTCTCCACGGTTTCCGCCCCCTTCATGGTGATCATCGCCAAGACCCTGGGTCTGATGGACCAGTGGAACCTGTATTTCTGGGGTGCCATGGCCGTGACCTTCGCCGTGACTGCCGTCAGCGCGCGCATCTATCCGCTTTCCCGCTTGCCGTCCGAGCCCATTCCCGAACCGCAGCTGCAGCCTGGTGTGGGCCGCCTGCGCAGCGCCTGGCAGGCCGGCATGGAGCAGGCGAGCGTCGCGCCGCCCCTTGCGGTCTCGCTGCGGGAAACCTTCGTCGATGGCTTGCGCATGACCGCCGCGATCCTGCCGAGCATCCTTGCTGTCGGCCTGCTGGGCCTGCTGGCGGCCAAATACACCCCGCTGTTCGACGCCGTCGGTGTCCTGCTCTACCCGGTCACCTGGCTGTTCGGCCTGAACGAGCCGATGGAAGTGGCCCGCGCGATCTCCGCCGGCCTGGCCGAAATGTTCCTGCCCGCCATGCTGCTGAAAGATGCCGACGTCGTGGTCAAGTTTGTTGCCGCCATCGTTTCGGTCAGCAGCGTGCTGTTCCTCTCTGCTTCGATTCCCTGCGTGCTCGCCACGCGGATTCCGCTGAGCCTGCGCGACCTGCTGGTGGTCTGGCTGCAGCGCACCATTCTCAGCCTGGTGTTCAGCATCCCGCTGGCTTACCTGGCCCAATTCATGGGCTGGCTCTGATCGCCGCCCCCGCTACTACCCTTTAATGAGGAGTCTGCCATGACCAAATTCCGTGACACCGAAATCCGCGCCCCACGTGGCACCAAGCTGAACGCCAAGAGCTGGCTGACCGAAGCGCCGCTGCGCATGCTGATGAACAACCTCGACCCCGAGGTGGCGGAGAATCCGAAGGAACTGGTGGTCTACGGCGGCATCGGTCGCGCTGCGCGCAACTGGGAGTGCTACGACAAGATCGTCGAGACCCTGAAAGCGCTGAATGAAGACGAGACCCTGCTGGTGCAATCCGGCAAGCCGGTCGGCGTGTTCAAGACCCACGCCAATGCCCCGCGCGTGCTGATCGCCAACTCCAACCTGGTACCCCACTGGGCTACCTGGGAACACTTCAATGAACTGGATGCCAAGGGCCTGGCCATGTACGGCCAGATGACCGCCGGCAGCTGGATCTATATCGGCAGCCAGGGCATCGTCCAGGGCACCTATGAAACCTTCGTCGAGGCGGGTCGTCAGCACTACGACGGCAACCTCACCGGGCGCTGGGTGCTCACCGCTGGCCTCGGCGGCATGGGTGGCGCCCAGCCCCTGGCCGCGACCCTGGCCGGCGCCTGCTCGCTGAACATCGAATGCCAGCAGACCAGCATCGACTTCCGCCTGCGCAGCCGCTACGTCGACGAGCAGGCCAAGGACCTGGACGACGCCCTGGCACGCATCGCCAAGTACACCGCCGAAGGCAAGGCGATCTCCATCGCCCTGCTGGGTAACGCCGCCGAGATCCTGCCGGAACTGGTCCGCCGCGGCGTACGCCCGGACATGGTCACCGACCAGACCAGCGCCCACGACCCGCTCAATGGTTACCTGCCGATCGGTTGGAGCTGGGAGCAGTACCGCGACCGCGCGAAGAGCGACCCGGCTGCGGTGGTCAAGGCTGCCAAACAGTCCATGGCCGTCCACGTACAAGCCATGCTGCACTTCCAGAAGATGGGCGTGCCCACCTTCGACTACGGCAACAACATCCGCCAGATGGCCAAGGAAGAGGGCGTGGCCAACGCCTTCGACTTCCCCGGCTTCGTTCCGGCCTACATCCGTCCGCTGTTCTGCCGTGGTATCGGTCCGTTCCGCTGGGCCGCGCTGTCCGGTGATCCGCAGGACATCTACAAGACCGACGCCAAGGTCAAGGAACTTATTCCGGACGACGCCCACCTGCACCGCTGGCTGGATATGGCCCGCGAACGCATCAGCTTCCAGGGCCTGCCAGCACGTATCTGCTGGGTTGGCCTGGGCCTGCGCGCCAAGCTCGGCCTGGCCTTCAACGAAATGGTGCGCAGCGGCGAGCTGTCCGCGCCCATCGTCATCGGCCGCGACCACCTGGACTCCGGCTCGGTCTCCAGCCCGAACCGCGAAACCGAAGCCATGCAGGACGGTTCCGACGCCGTCTCCGACTGGCCGCTGCTCAATGCCCTGCTGAACACCGCCAGCGGCGCGACCTGGGTGTCCCTGCACCATGGCGGCGGCGTGGGCATGGGCTTCTCCCAGCATTCGGGCATGGTGATTGTCTGCGACGGTACCGACGAAGCCGCTGCACGCATCGCTCGCGTACTGACCAACGACCCGGGCACCGGCGTGATGCGCCATGCCGATGCGGGCTACCAGATCGCCATTGATTGCGCACGTGAGCAGGGCCTGAACCTGCCCATGATCGGCAAAGGAGAATGAGCGTGAACGCGCTGAACCTGAAACCCGGAACCCTGACCCTGGCGCAGCTGCGCCAGGTCTTCCACGCGCCCGTGCATGTGACCCCGGACGCCAGCGCCGGAAAGGCCATCGACGCCAGTGTCGCCTGCGTCGAGAGCATCGTCGCTGAAGGCCGCACCGCCTACGGCATCAACACCGGATTTGGCCTGCTGGCCTCGACCCGCATCGCCCCGGCCGACCTGGAAAAGCTGCAGCGCTCGCTGGTGCTGTCCCACGCCGCCGGTGTTGGCGAGCCGCTGGACGATGCCATGGTGCGTCTGATCATGCTGCTCAAGGTGAACAGCCTGGCACGTGGTTTCTCCGGTATCCGCCGCAAGGTGATCGACGCCCTGGTCGCACTGATCAATGCCGAGGTCTACCCGCACATTCCGCTGAAAGGCTCCGTGGGCGCGTCCGGCGACCTGGCGCCCCTGGCGCACATGTCCCTGATCCTGCTCGGCGAGAGCAAGGCGCGCTACAAAGGCCAATGGCTGCCGGCCACCGAAGCCCTGGCGGTTGCCGGCCTGGAGCCGCTGACCCTGGCCGCCAAGGAGGGCCTGGCCCTGCTCAACGGCACCCAGGTGTCCACCGCCTATGCCCTGCGTGGCCTGTTCGAGGCCGAGGACCTGTTCGCGGGCGCCACTGTCTGCGGCGGCCTCAGCGTCGAGGCCATGCTTGGCTCCCGCGCCCCCTTCGATGCGCGCATCCATGCCGCCCGTGGCCAGCGCGGCCAGATCGATGTAGCAGCCGCCTACCGTGACCTGCTCACCGCCAGCAGCGAAATCGCCCGCTCCCACGAGAAGTGCGACAAGGTGCAGGACCCGTACTCCCTGCGCTGCCAGCCGCAGGTCATGGGCGCTTGCCTGACCCAGCTGCGCCAGGCCGCCGAGGTGCTGGAGATCGAATCCAACGCAGTCTCCGACAACCCGCTGGTGTTCGCCGAAGAGGGTGACGTGATCTCCGGCGGCAACTTCCACGCCGAGCCGGTGGCCATGGCCGCTGACAACCTGGCGCTGGCCATCGCCGAAATTGGCTCGCTGTCCGAGCGTCGCATCTCGCTGATGATGGATATGCACATGTCGCAGTTGCCGCCCTTCCTGGTGGAAAACGGCGGGGTCAACTCCGGCTTCATGATCGCCCAGGTCACCGCAGCCGCCCTGGCCAGCGACAACAAGGCCCTGGCTCACCCGGCCAGCGTCGACAGCCTGCCCACCTCCGCCAACCAGGAAGACCACGTGTCGATGGCGCCGAACGCCGGCAAGCGCCTCTGGGCCATGGCCGAGAACGTGCGCGGCATCCTCGCCATCGAATGGCTGGGCGCCTGCCAGGGCCTGGATTTCCGCACCGGCCTGAAGAGCTCGCCGAAGCTGGAAGAAGCCCGCGGCCTGCTGCGCGCCCAGGTGGCCTACTACCAGGAAGACCGCTTCTTCGCCCCGGACATCGAAACGGCCAGTAACCTGCTGGCCAGCGGCTGCCTGAACAGCCTGATGCCGGCGAAGCTGCTGCCGAGCTTGTGAACCTGAAGCAAGGAGCCGGAGGTTGGGACGCATGCGTTCCAGCCTGGCTCAGGCGCCTCGCCGCTGCGCGAGTTATCCGGGGCGATCACGAGTCGTGGCCGGTTCTTAAAACAACAATTGCCAGTTACTGGCACCGGGAGCCGGCACGACCGGCGCCTGTCGATGAACGAACTGCCTCATTCCATTCCAAGTTTCAGGAGCGTCGGAACATGCAATTCAAGAAGCGAGTGTTGAGTCTGATGTGTGCCGCTGGCCTGCTGGCCGGGGCAGCTTCCGCCCAGGCGGAGGGCTGGTGCGAATCCGGCAAGGCCGTGAAGTTCGCCGGGCTCAACTGGGAGAGCGGCATGCTGCTCACCGACCTCCTGCAGTTCGTGCTGAAGAACGGCTACGGCTGCGAGACCGACAGCCTGCCGGGCAACTCCATCACCATGGAGCAGGCCCTGGGCAACAACGATATCCAGGTGTTCGCCGAGGAATGGGTCGGCCGTAGCGATGCCTGGAACAAGGCCGCTGCCGCCGGCAAGGTGGTGGGCGTGGGCGCACCGATCGTCGGCGCCACCGAAGGCTGGTACGTGCCGCGCTACGTGATCGAGGGTGACGCCAAGCGTGGCCTCGAACCCAAGGCACCGCAGCTGAAAGCCATCGCCGACCTCGGCCAGTACGCCGAGCTGTTCCGTGACCCGGAAGAGCCGGGCAAGGGCCGTTTCTACAACTGCCCGGCCGGCTGGACCTGTGAGCTGGACAACAGCGAAATGCTCAAGAGCTACGGCCTGGAAGAGAAGTTCACCAACTTCCGTCCCGGCACCGGCCCGGCCCTGGATGCCGCCGTGTTGTCGAGCTATCGCCGTGGCGAGCCTATTCTTTTCTATTACTGGTCGCCGACGCCGCTGATGGGCCAGGCCGACCTGGTCAAGCTGGAAGAGAAGGCCGGCGTGGACAAGAGCGTGACCATCCAGGTCGGCCTGTCCAAGACCTTCCACGACGAGGCCCCGGAGCTGGTGGCGGTGCTGACCAAGGTCAACCTGCCGATCGACCTGCTGAACCAGAACCTGGCCAAGATGGCGAAGGAGAAAATGGACTCGGCGGACCTGGCCAAGCTCTTCCTCAAGGAGCACCCGGAGGTGTGGCACGCCTGGGTCAGCGAGGATGCGGCGAAGAAAATCGAAGCCGCTCTCTGAGGCCGCTGGGCACTACTGATCCCGGCCTTCTCCCAGGGTGGAGAAGGCCCCCCACATGACCGGAGCGAGCTATGTTCCCCGAACGCTTCACCTTCTCCATCGCTGATTGGGTCAATGGCTGGGTAGACAGCCTGGTGACCAACTACGGCGATGTGTTCCGCCACATCTCCGACACCCTGCTCTGGGCCATCGTCTATCTGGAAGGCACCCTGCGCGCCACGCCCTGGTGGCTGGTATTGGCGATAGTCGCCGGCATCACCTGGCATGCCACCCGGCGCATCTTGCCGACAGTGGTGATCACCGGCCTGCTGTTCCTGGTCGGTGCGGTGGGGCTCTGGGACAAACTGATGCAGACCGTGGCGCTGATGCTGGTGGCCACCTTCATCTCGGTATTGATCGGCATCCCCCTGGGCATCCTTGCGGCCCGTAGCGACCGCCTGCGCGCGGTGCTGATGCCGCTGCTGGACATCATGCAGACCATGCCCAGCTTCGTGTACCTGATCCCGGTGCTGATGCTCTTCGGCCTGGGCAAGGTGCCAGCCATTTTCGCCACCGTGATCTACGCCGCGCCGCCGCTTATCCGTCTGACCGATCTCGGCATCCGCCAGGTTGACGGAGAAGTGATGGAAGCCATCAACGCCTTTGGCGCCAACCGCTGGCAGCAACTGTTCGGCGTGCAGCTGCCGCTGGCCATGCCGAGCATCATGGCCGGTATCAACCAGACCACCATGATGGCCCTGTCGATGGTGGTGATCGCCTCGATGATCGGCGCCCGTGGCCTCGGTGAAGACGTCCTGGTGGGCATCCAGACGCTCAACGTCGGCAAGGGCCTCGAAGCAGGCCTGGCCATCGTCATCTTGGCTGTGGTCTTCGACCGCATCACCCAGGCTTACGGCCGTTCGCGGCACGCAGTCAGCAAATGAGTGGCGAGAACATGAGCAAGATCGTCGTCAAGAACGTATTCAAGATCTTCGGCCAGCGCGCCGAGGAGGCCCTGGCACTGATCCAGCAAGGCAAGAGCAAGGCCGATGTGCTGGAAAACACGGGTTGCGTGGTCGGGGTCAACGACTTGTCGCTGTCCATCGGCGCGGGCGAGATCTTCGTGATCATGGGCCTGTCCGGTTCCGGCAAGTCCACCCTGGTGCGCCACTTCAACCGCCTGATCGACCCCACCAGCGGGCAGATCCTGGTCGATGGCGAGGACATCCTGCGCTACGACATGGAGCAGTTGCGCGAATTCCGCCGCAAGAAGATCAGCATGGTGTTCCAGAGCTTCGGCCTGCTGCCGCACAAGTCGGTGATCGACAACGTCGCCTACGGCCTCAAGGTGCGCGGCGAGACCAAGGAATACTGCCTGGAGCGTGCCCAGCACTGGATCACCACCGTGGGCCTGAAAGGCTACGAGAAGTCCTACCCGCACCAGCTTTCCGGTGGCATGCGCCAACGCGTCGGCCTGGCCCGTGCATTGGCCTCCGACACCGACATCATCCTCATGGACGAAGCCTTCAGCGCCCTCGACCCGCTGATCCGCGCCGACATGCAGGAGCAGTTGCTGGAGCTGCAGAAGACCCTGCAGAAGACCATCGTCTTCATCACCCATGACCTGGACGAAGCCGTGCGCATCGGCAATCGCATCGCCATCCTCAAGGACGGCCAACTGATCCAGGTCGGTACGCCGCGTGAAATCCTCCACCAGCCCGCGGACGATTACGTCGACCGCTTCGTCCAGCGCCGCGTGGCCAATCTGTAAGGAACATCCGAATGTCGTTACCCGAGAAAGTCCTGCTGGGCGATTCACCGCTGAACTGGCGCCAGGTGGTGGCGGTGGCCCGTCACGGCGCCCGCCTGGAGCTGACCCCGGCAGCCTGGGCGCGCATCGAGAATGCCCGTGGCATCGTCGAACGTATCGTCGAACGGGGCGAACGCGCCTACGGGATCAGCACCGGCCTCGGCGCCCTGAGCGACATTGTGCTGAACGCCGAACAATTCGCCGCGCTGTCGCGTAACACGCTGCTCAGCCACGCCTGCGGCGTTGGTCCGGTCCTGGCAGACGAGCAGACGCGCGCCATCATCTGCTGCGCCATCGCCAACTACAGCCACGGCCACTCCGGCCTGCAGCGGCAGGTGGTGGAGGCGCTGCTGGCCCTGCTGAATCGTGGCATCACCCCGCGGGTGCCGTCCCAGGGTTCCGTGGGCTACCTGACCCACATGGCCCATGTCGGCATCGCCCTGCTCGGCGTTGGCGAGGTGAGCTATCGCGGCCAGGTGGTGCCCGCCGTCGAGGCCCTGGCCGCTGAAGGCCTGGAGCCTGTGCGCCTGGGCGCCAAGGATGGGCTCTGCCTGGTCAATGGCCTGCCCTGCATGACCGGCCTGACCTGCCTCGCCCTGGACGACGCCGAACGCCTGATGCGCTGGGCCGACGTGATCGGCGCCATGAGTTTCGAAGCCCTGCGCGGGCAGATCGCCGCCTTCGACCCGGACATCATCGCCCTCAAGCCACACCCGGGCATGCAGACGGTGGGCGCCAACCTGCTGGCCCTGCTCGCGGGCAGCGAGGTGGTCGCCGAAAGCCGCGGCGTCCGCACCCAGGACGCCCTGAGCATCCGTTCCATCCCGCAGGTGCATGGCGCCTGCCGTGACCAGCTGGCCCACGCTGCGCGCCAGGTCGACACCGAACTGTCCGCGGCCAACGACAACCCGCTGCTGCTGGGCACGCCGGACGCCTACAAGGTGGTGTCCCAGGCCAACCCCCACGGCGAATCGGTCGCCATGGCGGCGGACCTGCTGGCCATCGCCGTGGCCGAGCTGGGCGGTATCGCCGAACGGCGCCTGGATCGGCTGGTCAACCCGCTGGTCAGTGGCCTGCCGGCCTTCCTGGTGAGCCAGCCCGGGGTCAACTCGGGAATGATGATCGCCCAATACGTGGCTGCCGCCCTGGTGAGCGAGAACCGCCAGCTGGCGCAACCCGCGGTTGTGGATAACTTCGTCACGTCCGGGCTGCAGGAAGACCACCTGAGCCTGGGTACCAGCGCAGCCCTCAAATTGGGCCGGTCGCTGGAGAACTGCGGCCGTATTCTCGCGATCGAATACCTGTTGGCCGCCCAGGCCTTTGAGTTCCACAAGCCCAGGAGCTTTGGTGCCGGCACCGCAGCCGCCTGGGAAACCCTGCGCGAGCGTGTGCCCGCCTATGACCAGGACCGTTGGCTGGCGCCGGACATCGCCCGTGCCGCCGACCTGTTGCGCGACGGTGCCGCGCTGGAAGGGATCGCCGCTCGCACCGGAGGACTGCAATGAAACACCTCTGGCAGAATTGCCATGCTGCGACCATGAAGGACGGCAAGTACGCGATCATCGAAGACGCGGTGCTGGTCACCTATGCCGGGCGCATCGAGTGGATCGGCCCGCGCGAGGCACTGCCGGCGATTCCCTATGACGTGGAAGTCGATCTCAACGGCGCCTGGGTCACCCCGGGGCTGATCGATTGCCACACCCACCTGGTCTTCGGTGGGGATCGCAGCCGCGAGTTCGAGCAGCGACTGGAAGGCGTCAGCTACGCCGAGATTGCCGCCCAGGGCGGCGGCATCGCCAGCACCGTGCGCGCCACCCGCGAGGCCAGTGAGGACGAGCTGCTGGAAAGCGCTACCCGTCGCGCCCGAAAGCTGCTGCGCGACGGCGTTACCACCCTGGAAGTGAAGTCCGGCTACGGCCTGGACCTGGCCAGCGAGCGCAAGATGCTGCGGGTCGCCCGGCGCCTGGGCGAGACCCTGCCGATGACCGTGCGCGCCACCTGCCTGGCGGCCCACGCCTTGCCGCCGGAGTATGCCGGTCGTGCCGACGATTACATCGGCCACATTTGCAACGAGATGCTGCCGACCCTGGCCGGTGAAGGGCTGGTGGATGCGGTGGATGCCTTCTGCGAACACCTGGCCTTTTCCCCGGCCCAGGTGGAGCGGGTATTCAAGGTGGCCCATGAGCTGGGCCTGCCGGTGAAGCTGCATGCCGAGCAGCTCTCGTCCCTGCATGGCTCCGCCCTGGCCGCGCGCTACCAGGCGCTGTCGGCGGACCACCTGGAGTACATGACCGAGGACGACGCCATTGCGATGGCGGCGGCCGGGACGGTCGCCGTGCTGCTGCCAGGCGCCTTCTACCTGTTGCGGGAAACCCAGCTGCCGCCCATCGACGCACTGCGCAAGCACGGCGTTGCCATGGCGGTGTCCACCGACCTCAACCCTGGCACCTCCCCGGCGCTGTCGCTGCGGATGATGCTGAACATGGCCTGCACCTCGTTCCGCCTGACCCCGGAAGAGGCGCTTGCCGGCGCCACCCTGCACGCGGCCAAGGCCCTGGGGCTGGCCGACAGTCACGGCAGCCTGGAAGAGGGCAAGGTGGCCGACTTCATCGCCTGGGACATCGAGCGCCCAGCGGAACTCGCCTATTGGCTGGGCGGCGACCTGCCCAAGCGGGTGATTCGACACGGACAGGAGATCGACTGTGGATAACGTTCTGAGCTTCAGCCGCGGCAGCGCGCCGTTGCTGATCAGCATGCCGCACCCCGGCATCCACCTGACCCCGGCGGTGGAGGCCGGCATGGTGGAGGCCGGCTGGGACCTTACCGATACCGACTGGCACATTCCGCGCCTGTATGACTTCGCTGCCGAGCTGGGCGCGAGCACGCTGGCGGCGCAGTATTCGCGCTATGTCATCGACCTCAATCGCCCGGCCGATGACACGCCGCTCTATGCCACGGCCACCACCGGCCTCTATCCGGCCACCCTGTTCGATGGCGAGCCGCTCTACCGCGAGGGCGAAGAGCCCACCGCGGCGGAGCGTGCGCGTTATCTGGCGGAAATCTGGATGCCCTACCACCAGACCCTCCGTGATGAGCTGGCGCGCATGAAAGCCGAGTTCGGTTACGCGCTGCTGTTCGACGCCCACTCCATCCGCTCTTTCGTCCCGCGCCTGTTCGATGGTCGGCTGCCCGACTTCAACCTCGGCACCAACGCCGGTGCCAGTTGCGATTCGACCCTGGCCGAGGCGCTGGTGGCGGTTTGCGCCGATGCGCAGGACTACAGCCATGTGCTGAATGGGCGCTTCAAGGGCGGCCACATCACCCGCCACTACGGCCAGCCCGACCAGCACATCCACGCGGTGCAGCTGGAACTGGCCCAATGCACCTACATGGACGAGCAGGTGCCCTTCGACTACCGCGAAGACCTGGCTGTGCCGACCCAGGCCGTGCTGCGCAAGCTGTTGCAGGCGATGTTGGCGTGGGGGCATCAGCGCTACGGCAGGTGACCTGGCCGAGCCGATGTGCACGCGGGAAGTGATCCCGTCACCCATGCCGGTTTAAAGGGTGCGGAGGAACTCCAGCATCAGCCTGCTGACTTCCGTGGCTCGCTCCTGCTGTATCCAGTGCCCGGCTCCCTCGAGCATGTGGCACCCGCGCAGCCCGGGCAGTGTTTTCGGGAAGGCAGCGATCAGCTGGGGGATCATCGGGAATCCGAGTACGGAGTCCCGGGCCCCGGCGATGAACAGCGACGGCTGCCGGACGATGCAACCGCGCCAGGGCGCCATCAGTTCAGCGGAGAGCCGCATGGTCCGGTACCAGTTGAGCCCGCCGCGAAAACCGGTGCGGCGGAATTCCCCCGTGTAGTGTGCGATGTCGTCTTCGGTTAGCCAGGTCGGCAGCCGCCTGGGGGCTTCCATGTGGTCGAGGAAGCCCTGCCCGGGGAGGCGGCCAAAGGCTGGCACACCGCGCCAATCCCCGGAGCCGCAATGGAGCAGCCGCCTGATGGTCGCTTCGGTATCCCGCTCCAGCTCGGCTTCCGCCACACCAGGCACCTGGAAGTACTGCAGGTAATAGTCATGGATACCTAGGTCTTCCAGCGCTTTCAGGACATCCGTGGGGTCGGGTGGCGCGAAGGGCACGCTCATGCCGATGACGGCGCGAAACAGGTCCGGTCTGGTCAGCGCGGCGCCCCAGGCCACCATTGCCCCCCAGTCGTGGCCGGCAATCACCGCTTGTCTTTCCCCCAGCACCCGGACCAGGTCCACCATGTCCCCGATCAGATGCAGCCGGGTGTAAGCCTCCACCTGCAGCGGCGCGTCGGTCCCGCCGTAGCCGCGCATGTCCGGGGCGACGACCCGGAATCCGGCGGCCGCGAGCGCGTCGAGCTGGTGCCGCCAGGAGTACCAGAGCTCCGGAAACCCATGGCACAGCAGCACGAGTGGCCCAGCCCCCTGCATGGCGACCTGCATGTGGATGCCATTGACGCTGAGGGTTTCCAGCTGCGGAGTGGTCATGCTCGCGTCCCGTGCTCAGGTGAGCATCGCCATCAGCCGCGGCAGGTTTTCCACTCCGCGCTGCCGGGCATTCGCCAGCTTATGGAGCAGGGCATGTCGTTCCGTGTCTTCCGGACGCAGATCGCGCATGACGGTGGTCATCAGAAACAGGCGTGACTTCCCCAGCCACTGGGTCAATCCCGGATCAGCACGCCAGCGCACGAAGTTGTTCATATAACTCGCCCAGATCCTGATCCAGTCTTCGGGTAATCGGGGGGCGGGAACCGGTCCGCAACAGGCGTTCTTCTCGTGGTCGTCCGCCAAGTGGCATTCGACATAAGCGATCAGCGCTGCGGAGAAGACCGGCTGGTTGTTGCTGACCAGGGTCAGGTTGATCCGCTCGGCGTCGAATACCCGCACCGGGTCCCAGCCGTCGAGGCCCTTTGCACTGCAGTCCACATGCAAGGCGCCGGGGGGCACGTCGAGGGTGCCCCGCTCGAGCTCGATTCGTCCCGGCTCTATCGCTTGCACATGACCCAGGCGCACCTTGTGCCGAATGCCGCGCAGGGCGCCCAGTTCTGCTTGCGATACGGTCGCCCCGCGATAGGCCGTCGGCGTGACGGCAGGGTCGATGCGCAGGAGCTGGCCAGACTGCTCCAGCCGGCCGAACAGGTCGGGCAGGGACGTGGCGTCGGCGATGGCGTCGTACTGTGCCGCGACGCCCTGGACCACCTGTTCGAAATACTCCAGGCCGGGCTGAATATTTGCGCGGTCCACCAGCCAGGCGTCCTTGGGCATGATCCAGTAGATCGATTCCGGCGCCACGCCGTTCTGCAGCAGCCACACGCAGGTATCGATGCCGGTCTTGCCCGAGCCAACCACCACATAGGCCGGGCACGGCTGGCCGATTCGCGGCAGGTCATTCGGGGGCACGCAAGCCACCCCGCCGGCGACCCGGTACTTCGGGGGATGGGTGGAGGGCACCTGGGTCCGGGCGTGAGTGGCATCCACCAGTTTGCGCCGCACCTGTACCCGGTACTCCCGGCCACTGAGCAGCGAGACGAAGCGATGGTCGGACGCGCGGTCACCGATGTAATCGCACATGGGGTAGTAGCGCACGCGCCCCGACAGCAGGAACTGCTGATTCATCACCTGCTCGTAGTAGCTGAGAATCTCCGTGCCGGAAGCCAGTTCGCACAGGCCATTGCCCAGTGCGGAGGCGTCCTTCCTGCCACTGCCGAGTTCGCGGGAATTGACCCCGTAGCAGGCCGAGGGCTGGTGCAGGCGCACGAATGGATAGGCATCGTTCCAGTGGCCGCCGGGCTGGGCGTGCCGGTCCACCATCAGCACGGTGGCGTCAGATTCGCTGAGCAGGGTGTCGACGAATGCCATTGCCGCAGCGCCGGCGCCGATCACCAGGTAGTCGACCTCCAGCAGGTTTGGGTCCATGGTGGCTGTCCTCGTGAAGATGAATGCCCCCAAACTCCCAAACTTAGTGCGATGGCGCCGGCAAACCAGACCAAGAGCTGATTGCTGTCATAGCTAACGGCTCTATGACCCTTGTTGCTTGGCGCCTTCGCCGGTATTCGGGCGGCACTTCACTCCGCCCGACGCTGGTCTCGCGCTAGCGCTGCAGGCCGAGGTGGCGGATCACCACTTCCTCGGCGGCCACCCGCTCCCACACATCATCCAGCAGCTCCGCCGGGTAGAAGGGCAGGGCGGCGAGTTCCTCGCGGCTGACCCAGCCCAGTTCGCGAATCTCGAACTCGTCGCCGCCCAGGCCATTCAGGTTGGCCAGGCTGAGTTCGCCGCGCCAGGCGTCGATCCGGTAGAACAGTTCCATGTGGAAGCGGCCCAGGGCCGGTTCGGCGAATTCGCGGACGTAGACCAGCGGTCCGACCTCAACGTCCAGTCCGGTTTCCTCCCTGAACTCTCGGCGTACGGTGTCTCGGGTGGATTCGTCGCTCTGGGACTCGAAGCCGCCGCCCGGCGGGATCCAGTAGGTGTCGTCGCCCACCACGTGCTTGACCAGCAGGATGCGACCGTCCTCTACCAGCAGGCCGGCGGCGCGGATGCGATGGGTGAGCGGCGCGCTCATTGCCAGTCCAGCCGGGCGAGCTTCCACTGGCCATCGTCCAGCCACCACTCCAGCTTCACCCCGTAGTGGCGGGCACTGTCGGGAATCAGCCCTTCGGCGCCGGTGAGGGCCACCTGGGCCTCGGTGTAGCCTTTCTCGTGGTAGGTCGGGTCGAGCCGGCTGGCCTTGCTGAGGGCGAGCACGCTGACGTTCTTGTGGCGCATGAACAGCAGGGTCATGGTGCGCTTGGCCCAGTCGCGGTCGTTCTGCTGCTGGGCGATGAACTGCGGGTGCAACTGCTCCAGTACCGCGCTGGTTTTCTTCGCTTCGAGGTTGTCCTGTAGTTGTTGCACCGCCGCATCCAGCTCCGCGGCCGGGTCGTTTCGGCCACAACCGGCTAGGATTGCCAGAACGCAGAGCGTCGGCAGCGCGAACTTCCTGAGTAGCATGCTGAACTCCTTTTTCCTCGTTATGATGCCCGGCAGATTAGAAGGCCGGACTCGCCCAGGGGTCGACCTTACGCACAGTTTCGGGAGCCCAGCATGCAGACTTTGTATCCGGAGATAAAACCCTACGCCCGGCACGATCTGGCGGTGGATGCGCCACACGTGCTCTATGTGGACGAGAGCGGCACGCCGGAGGGCCTGCCGGTAGTGTTCATCCACGGTGGGCCGGGGGCCGGTTGCGATGCGCTGAGCCGGCGCTTCTTCGATCCGAACCTGTACCGCATCGTCACCTTCGACCAGCGTGGCTGTGGCCGCTCCACGCCCCACGCGAACCTGGAGAAGAACACCACCTGGGACCTGGTGGCCGACCTCGAGCGCATCCGCCAGCATCTGGGCATCGACAAGTGGGTACTGTTCGGTGGCTCCTGGGGTTCCACCCTGTCCCTGGCCTACGCCCAGGCGCACCCGGAGCGCGTGCTCGGCCTGATCCTGCGGGGCATCTTCCTGTGCCGCCCGGAGGACTTCCACTGGTTCTACCAGGAAGGCTGTAGCCGCCTGTTCCCGGACTATTGGGAGGACTACCTGGCGCCGATTCCGGCCGAGGAGCACGGCAACCTGATGCAGGCCTTCCACAAACGCCTGACCGGCCCGGACCAGATCGCCCAGATGCACGCCGCCAAGGCCTGGTCGACCTGGGAAGGCCGCACGGCCACCCTGCGCCCGAGTGCACCGGTGGTGGAACGCTTCAGCGAGCCGATGCGCGCCCTGTCCATCGCCCGCATCGAGTGCCATTACTTCGTCAACAACGCCTTCCTCGAGCCCAATCAATTGCTCCGCGACATGCCGCGCATCGCCCATCTGCCGGGCGTGATCGTGCATGGCCGCTATGACGCCATCTGCCCGCTGGACAATGCCTGGGCGCTGCACAAAGCCTGGCCCAACAGCGAATTGCAGATTGTCCGTGACGCGGGTCATGCCGCGTCCGAGGCTGGCATCACCGACGCCCTGGTGCGTGCGTCGAACCAGATGGCTCGCCGCCTGCTGGACATGCCGCAGGACGAAGACGCCTGATGAAGGCGCTGCTGCAACGGGTCAGTGCCGCCCGTGTAGAGGTCGAAGGGGACGTGGTCGGCGCCATCGACCAAGGGCTGCTGGTGCTGGTGGGCGTCGAGCCCCAGGACACCGAAGCCAGCGCCGACAAGCTGCTGCACAAGCTGGTCAACTACCGCGTGTTTGCCGATGCCGAGGGCAAGATGAATCTGTCTCTCGGCGCGGTTGGCGGCGGCCTGCTGCTGGTCTCCCAGTTCACCCTGGCCGCCGATACCAGGAGCGGGCTGCGCCCGAGTTTCTCCACCGCTGCCGCACCGGCACGCGGTGAGGAACTGTTCGACTATCTGGTGCAGCAGGCGCGGCTCAAGCATCCGCAGGTGGCCACCGGCCGCTTCGGCGCCAACATGCAGGTCCATCTGGTCAACGACGGGCCGGTGACTTTCCTGCTCGAAAGCTGAGCTGGCCCGATATCTGCTTCCCGTGACTCGCCATCCACGTGGATGCCGTTTAGCATGCGCGCCATGCCCCGTCGTTCGTGGGCTGCACAACAACAAAGAGCTGCCCCATTAGGAGAAAGAATGAAAAAGTTTCTCGCGTCACTGCTGTTCGCCGCCAGCGCCCTGACCGGCCTGGCCCACGCTGGCATGGTCGATGATGCAGTCAAGCGCGGCACCCTGCGCGTCGGCATGGACCCGACCTACATGCCCTTCGAAATGACCAACAAGCGTGGTGAGATCATCGGCTTCGAAGTCGACCTGCTCAAAGCCATGTCCAAGGCCATGGGCGTCAAGCTGGAGCTGGTATCCACCAGCTACGACGGCATCATCCCGGCCCTGCTGACCGACAAGTTCGACATGATCGGTTCCGGCATGACCCTGACCCAGGAGCGCAACCTGCGCATCAACTTCTCCGAGCCCTTCATCGTGGTCGGCCAGACCCTGCTGATCCGCAAGGAGCTGCAAGGCGACATCAAGTCCTACAAGGACCTGAACGATGCCAAGTACCGCATCACGTCCAAGATCGGCACCACCGGCGAAATGGTCGCCAAGAAGTTGATTGCCAAGGCCCAGTACCACGGCTTCGACAACGAGCAGGAAGCGGTGATGGACGTGGTCAACGGCAAGGCGGACGCCTTCATCTACGACGCCCCGTACAACGTGGTGGCGGTGAACAAGGCCGGCGCCGGCAAGCTGGTGTTCCTGGAAGAGCCCTTCACCTTCGAGCCCCTGGCCTTCGGCCTGAAGAAGGGTGACTACGACAGCATCAACTGGATCAACAACTGGATGCACCAGATCCGCCATGACGGCACCTACGATCGCATCCATGCCAAGTGGTTCAAGAAGACCGACTGGCTGAAAGAGATGGAATAAGTCGGCTGACGCTGGCTTCGACAGGCCCGGCCCACAAGGCCGGGCCTGCCTTTTGTACCCCGCCATGAGCGAGATTTCCCGTGACTAGCAAACATCGCCGCACCTGGCCCTGGCACGTCCTGACCGGTCTGATCCTGGTCGTGACGGGCTGGGGCCTCTGGTACTCCACTTCACTGATTTCCTACGAATGGCGCTGGAATCGCGTGCCCCAGTACTTCGCCTACCAGGCAGAGGAAGGTCAGCGCGCAGCCGACTACGGCACCGTCAGCGCTATTGCCGATGCCGGCGACAACGCCCGTGTGACCCTGACCGCCGAGGGCGGTGAGGAACAGGTACTGGAAGTGGCCCGCGACAGCCTGCAGGTGAGTCAGGGCGACGATGTTTCCGAAGGCGACCTGATTGGCGTGACACGCCACTGGGCTGCCGGACCGCTGCTCTGGGGGCTCTGGACCACCCTGTGGATTTCCGTGGCCTCTGGTGTGTTCGGCCTGGCCATCGGCCTGTTCACCGGCCTCTGCCGCTTGTCGAACAACCCCACGCTGCGTGACCTGTCCACCGTCTATGTCGAGCTGGTGCGTGGTACGCCGCTGCTGGTGCAGATCTTCATCTTCTACTTCTTCATCGGCACCGTGTTGAACCTCTCCCGCGAGTTCGCCGGGGTGGCCGCGCTGGCGCTGTTCACTGGCGCCTATGTGGGCGAGATCGTCCGCGCCGGGGTGCAGTCCATCGCCCGTGGCCAGAACGAGGCGGCGCGCTCCCTTGGCCTGACCGCAGGCCAGTCCATGCGTCATGTGATCCTGCCGCAGGCCTTCAAGCGCGTGTTGCCACCGCTGGCCGGGCAGTTCATCAGCCTGGTGAAGGACACCTCGCTGGTTTCGGTGATCGCCATCACCGAACTCACCAAAAGTGGCCGCGAAGCGATCACCACGTCCTTCTCCACCTTCGAGATCTGGTTCTGCGTCGCAGCCCTCTACCTCGTCATCAACCTGCCGCTGTCGCAAATCGCCAGCCGCCTGGAGCGGAGGCTCGGGAAAAGTGATTGAAGTCCGCAATCTGGTGAAAGTCTTCGATGCCCGCGGCCATGAAGTGCGGGCTGTGGATAACGTCACCACGCAGGTGAAGCGTGGTGAGGTCGTGGTGGTGATCGGCCCCTCGGGCTCGGGTAAATCCACCTTCCTGCGCTGCCTGAACGGCCTGGAAGAGCTGGATTCCGGTTCGGTGAGCATCGACGGCGTCGACCTCGCCAACCCGAAAACCGACGTGAACGCCTACCGCCGCGAGGTGGGCATGGTGTTCCAGCACTTCAACCTGTTCCCGCACATGACCGTGCTGGAAAACCTCTGTCTGGCGCAGAAAGTCGTGCGCAAGCGTGGCAAGGCCGAGCGCGAGGCCAAGGCCCAGGCGCTGCTGGCCAAGGTGGGCATCGGGCAGAAGGCCAACGAGTACCCGTCGCGCCTCTCCGGCGGCCAGCAGCAACGCGTGGCCATCGCCCGCGCCCTGTGCATGGAGCCCAAGGTGATGCTGTTCGACGAGCCCACTTCGGCACTGGACCCGGAAATGGTCGGCGAAGTGCTGGACGTGATGAAGCAGCTCGCCCAGGAAGGCATGACCATGGTCTGCGTGACCCACGAAATGGGCTTCGCCCGCGAGGTTGCCGACCGGGTGCTGTTCTTCGATCACGGCAAGCTGCTGGAAGATGCGCCCCCCGCGCAGTTCTTCGAGAAGCCCCAGGACCCGCGCGCACAGAGCTTCCTGCGGCAGGTGCTCTGATCGGATTGCTTTGGGCCGCTGTGCGGCCCTTGGCGAATGAACTCGCCCCTACAGAAAGTGCGCTGTGCCAGGCACCGGCACAGACAGCCCCCTCTCCCTCCGGGAGAGGGCCGGGGTGAGGGTAGGCGTAGCCTTTCGCGAATGAGTTCGCTCCCATAATGGGAGGGGCACCCTCAATGCAGCGGCGTGGCCGGGCTCAGCTCGTTCTCTTCCAGCCAGTCCTGGGCCAGCTCGCGCAGGCGGGCGGCTTCGAACTGGTGCCAGGCTTCCAGCAGTACCGGGTACTCCATCAGCACGTGGCGAAAGGTGCGTACCGGCTTGCGGCCCGCGAGGGCCTGTTGCAGGGCGGCAAAGGCGTGGGGATGGACCACTTCGCTGAGGAATTCCTGCATCAACGCCAGCTCATCGCCATGGCCGAGCGGCTCCACCAGCAGGAAACGCTCCGGTTCGTCGCGCAGCAAGGCTTCGAGTTCGGGGTCGGCGTCTTCTTCGGGGATCAGCAGCACCTTGCCGCTGAGCAGATCCAGGTAGTGGTCGAGGCCGGCGGTGTTGAGGGCGAAGGCGAGTTGGTCGAGGTCGATGGTCAGCGGGCGCATGGCTCAATCTCGATGTCGAAAGGATGCCGTCAGCCTGCCTCAGAATAGCCGGGCGAGCAATGCGGTGACCGCTGTCTCGACGCGCAGGATGCGCTCGCCGAGCTGCACCGGCTGCAGGCCGGCCTCGCGCAGTTTCTCCACTTCATAGGGAATCCAGCCGCCTTCCGGGCCAATGGCCAGGGTGATGGGCTGGCTAACCGCGCGCGGGCAGGGTGGGTAGTCGCCAGGATGGCCCACAAGACCCAGGGTGTTGGCGGCGAGTTGCGGCAGGCGGTCCTCGACGAAGGGCTTGAAGCGCTTCTCGATGATTACCTCGGGCAGGACGGTATCCCGCGCCTGTTCCAACCCCAGGATCAACTGCTCACGGATGGCAGCCGGTTCGAGGAAGGGGGTTTGCCAGAAACTCTTCTCCACGCGGTAGCTGTTCAATAGCACCAGGCGCGGCACGCCCATGGCGGCGACGGTCTGGAACACGCGGCGGAGCATCTTTGGCCGTGGCAGCGCCAGCAGCAGGGTGATGGGCAGCTTCGCAGGGGGCGGTTGGTCGAAGCTGACTTCCAACTCCGCACAGTCGGCTTCCAGGCGCAGCAGGTGGCCCTGGCCCATTTGTCCGCCAAGGCGGCCAACTCGCAGGCTGTCGCCAGCCTCGGCGCGGTGCACCTCATGGAGGTGCTTCAGGCGCCGGCCTTCCAGGTGCGCACGGTCCGCCGCGATGAAGTCGGCGTCTTCGAGTAGAAGCAGATTCACGGGTGGGTAGCAGGCGGTTGGTCGCCGTCTTCGGGTTCTTCGGCGCCGTCATCCGGATGGTCGCCGCGCTTGCGGATCATGCCGCCAAAGAACACGCCGACTTCGAACAGCAGCCACATGGGCACGGCCAGCAGGGTCTGCGAGAAGATGTCTGGCGGGGTCAGGATCATGCCCACGACGAAGCAGCCAATGATCACGTAGGGGCGGATACGCTTGAGGTAGGCAACGTCGACGATGCCGACCCAGATCAGCAGGATCACCGCCACGGGAATCTCGAAGGCCACGCCGAAGGCGAAGAACAGCGTCATCACGAAGTCGAGGTAGCTGCTGATGTCGGTCATCATCGACACGCCTTCCGGGGTCACGCTGGCGAAGAAGTGGAAGATCAGCGGGAACACCAGGAAGTAGGCGAAAGCCATGCCGGCGTAGAAGAGGACGATGCTCGACACCAGCAGCGGCAGGGCAATGCGCTTCTCGTGCTTGTACAGGCCGGGTGCGATGAAGCCCCAGACCTGGTGCAGGATGACCGGCATGGCGAGGAAAAGCGCCACCATCATGGTCAGTTTGAATGGCGTGAGGAAGGGCGAAGCCACGTCGGTGGCGATCATGGTCGCGCCTTCCGGCAGGTACTGGCGCAGGGGCGCGGATACCAGTGTGTAGATCTTCTGGGCGAAGTAGAACAGGCCGGCGAAGATCAGGAAGATCGCCGCCACGCAGCGCAACAGGCGCGTACGCAGTTCGGTGAGGTGCGAGACCAGGGGCATTTCCTGGTCTTGTTCCGGCTTCTGGTCGCTCATGGGATGCGGGACGGCTGCTGCGGTTCGATGGGGGCCTGTGGCTGGGGAGCCGACGTGGCGTTGGGCGCCTGGGCGGGCGTGCCCGCGCCGGGCTGGTTCGGTGTGGCCGGAGCCGGAGCCGGAGCCGGAGCTGCCGCTGCCGCTGCAGTCATCGCCGGAGCTGGAGCTGGCGCCGCTGTTGCCGGTACTGCTTGCGCTGCCGGGGCTGCGGATGCGGGGGGCGCAGCGTCGCTTTCAGGCTCGGCTTCGGAAAGCAGGGATTCGGCGGTCGGAGGCACAATGCTCTCCTTGATCTGCTTCTCCAGCGCCATGATGTGTTCGTTATGCAGCTGGCGACGGATCTCGTCGGCGCCGATTTCGCGTTCGACCTCGGTCTTGATCGCATTGAAGCTGCGTTTCAGGCGACCGATCCACAGGCCGGCGGTGCGCGCCGCGCCGGGCAGCCGTTCAGGCCCGAGCACCAGGAGGGCGATCAGGCCAATCAGCAGCAGTTCACCAAAGCTGATACCGAACATGGGGCATCAGTCCTTGCGGGTCACCGGGTCCTGCACCTTCTGCGCCTGGCCGTCGATGGTGTGCGGCTGGTTCAGCGGGGTGTTGGATTGCTGCGCGGCGGGTTGCTCGGGCTTGGCACCTTCTTCTTCGGTGTTCATCGCCTTGCGGAAGCCCTTGATGGCGTCGCCGACGTCGGAACCAAGGGTCTTCAGGCGCTTGGTGCCGAATACCAGGACGACGACGATGAGAATGACCAGCCAGTGTTTCCAGTCGAAAATACCCATGGAGTGTTCCTCTTGATTGTCTTTGTCAGGCGGAAGGCTCGCGGGCAGCCTTTTCGGCGTGCCCGGACAGGCCAAAGCGACGGTCCAGTTCATCGAGCACGGCCTGGGGGTGCTGGCCGAGGGCGGCGAGCATGACCAGGCTGTGGAACCAGAGGTCGGCGGTTTCGTAGATCAGGTCGCTGTGGTCGCCGCTGACGGCGGCGTCCTTGGCGGCGAGGATGGTTTCCACCGCTTCTTCGCCGACCTTTTCCAGGATCTTGTTCAGGCCCTTGTGGTACAGGCTGGCGACATAGGAGCTGTCAGGCGCGGCATTCTTGCGCTCTTCCAGCACCTCGGCCAGGCGGGCGAGGGTATCACTCATGGCTGTGTCCTGCGGCGTAGATGGCATGCGGGTCCTTGAGCACGGGGTCGACGGTCTTCCAGCCGCCGTCCTCGAAGACGCGGTAGAAGCAGCTTTCGCGTCCAGTATGGCAGGCGATGCCGCCCAGTTGCTCGACCAGCAGGATGACGACGTCGGCGTCGCAGTCCAGGCGCAGCTCGTGGAGGTGCTGCACATGGCCGGACTCCTCGCCCTTGCGCCACAGCTTGCCACGGGAGCGTGACCAGTAGATGGCGCGATTCTCGGCAACGGTGAGGGCGAGGGCTTCGCGGTTCATCCAGGCCATCATCAGCACGCGACCCGTCTTGTGGTCCTGGGCAATCGCCGGGACCAGGCCTTCGGCATTCCAGTGAATCTCTTCCAGCCAGTCTTTCATCGTGTCTTCCACAACTGGGCCGGCCTCACGGGGCCGGCACTCGGATCGAAATAGTGTGCCAGTGCCACTCGGGGCTGGCTATCGGCGCAGCACCAGATATAGACCGCCGGCCAGCATCAGCCAGCTGGGCCAGGTTTCGGCCGTGGGGGCCAGGCCTTGCGTGGCTGCGCCGGCGATCAGCAGGGCGCCGAGCAGACGTGCCGGCCACTGGGCGCCAATCGGTTGTTCGGCCTTCTGCGGGGCGCTGGTGGGCTGGGCCAGGCGCTCCAGGGTGTCGCGAGCGATCTGCGACAGGTGCGGTACCTGCTCGGCCTGTTGCTGCAGGTTGCGCAGCAGGTGCAAAGGGCTGACCCGTTCGCGCATCCAGCGCTCGAGGAACGGCTGCGCCGTGCTCCACAGGTCCAGGTCGGGGTAGAGCTGGCGGCCCAGGCCTTCGATGTTCAACAGGGTTTTCTGCAGCAGCACCAATTGCGGCTGGACTTCCATGTTGAAGCGGCGCGCGGTCTGGAACAGGCGTAGCAGCAACTGACCGAAGGAGATGTCCTTGAGCGGCTTTTCGAAGATCGGTTCGCAGACGGTGCGGATGGCCGCCTCGAAATCGTTGACCTTGGTTTCCGGCGGCACCCAGCCGGAATCGATGTGCAACTGCGCCACGCGGCGGTAGTCGCGCTTGAAGAAGGCGATCAGGTTGCGCGCGAGGTAGTCCTGGTCCTCGGGGGTGAGGCTGCCGATGATGCCGCAGTCAATGGCGATGTACTGCGGGTTCCAGGGCTGGCGGGTGGCAACGAAGATGTTGCCGGGGTGCATGTCGGCGTGGAAGAAGCTGTCGCGGAACACCTGGGTGAAGAAGATCTCCACGCCGCGCTCGGCCAGCAGTTTCATGTCGGTGCGCTGGTCGGCGAGGGTGGCCAGATCGGTCACCGGGATGCCGTAGATGCGTTCCATCACCAGCACCTTGGGGCGGCACCAGTCCCAGTAGACCTGCGGGACGTAGAGCAGCGGCGAGCCGTCGAAGTTGCGCCTCAGCTGGCTGGCGTTGGCCGCTTCGCGGAGCAGGTCGAGCTCGTCGTAGATGGTCTTCTCGTAGTCGCTCACCACTTCCACCGGGCGCAGGCGGCGGGCATCGGCGGACACGCGCTCGGCCAGGCTGGCGAGGGTGAACAACCAGGCGAGGTCCTGACGGATGATCGGCCGCAGGTTGGGGCGGATCACCTTGACGACCACTTCCTCGCCGCTCTTGAGTTGGGCAGCGTGGACCTGGGCCACCGAAGCCGAGGCCAGCGGCTCGACGTCGAAGCGGGCGAACACTTCGCTGACCTTGGCGCCGAGTTGTTCCTCGATGCGCGCGACGGCCTTCGCCGGTGCGAAGGGCGGTACCTGGTCCTGCAGGCGCGCCAGTTCATCGGCCATATCCGGCGGCATCAGGTCGCGACGGGTGGAGAGCAACTGGCCGAACTTGATGAAGATCGGGCCGAGGTCTTCCAGGGCCAGACGCAGGCGCTCGCCACGGGAAAGGGTCAGTTCCTTGCGCGGTAGCCAGCGCCAGGGCAGGGCGTAGCTCAGCGTGCGCAGCCACCAGGGCAGCGGCAGTTCGAGCAGCAGGTCATCGAGGCGGTAGCGGATGACGACCTGCTGGATGCGCAACAGGCGGCGGGCGGCGAGCAGCTTCATGCGTTGGGCTTGAGTCTCTGGTTCAGACGCTCGACGCGGGCGTCGAGGCGGTCGAGGGCGAGCTTGAGGCGATCCAGTTCAGCAAAGCGCGCGTCGGCTTCACGGCGGCCCACCAGGGTACGCGACTCCTCGGCCAGGTAGTCGGCGAGGTTCTGCCGCAGGCTGTCCAGGCCCTGTCCGGCCCAGTTGGCCCGGCTGCGCAAGTGGCCGGCGAGCAGTTGGGTGCCGACCGGGCCGAGCCAGCGTGACAGCTCATACTCCCAGTCCAGCTCCAGGTCCTGGAGGATGGCAGCCAGTTCCAGCAGCGCAGCGCTGTCGCCTTCCAGGGTCACTTCCGGACTGTGCAGGACGGCGGTCTTCTCCCGCGTGGTGGCCAGCTTCAGCAGGCTGCTGGCCGGTGCGCGCAGGCGGCAATCGGCGGGGGCGGACCAGTGGGCGGAGAGCTTCAGGCCATCGCCTCCAGGAAGCAGGAACAAGGTCAGCGCGGGGTTTTGGCAGTCGACTTCGATGACGCTGCCTTCCAGCGCGGCCATGCGCGGCAACGCGGTGCTGTCCAGGGTCAGCACCCGGTTGAGGCCGAGCTCGATACCGGCCAGCAGCGCCTGGGTCAGCATCAGGGCTTGATGCCGCGGTGCAGGGCGACGATGCCGCCGGTCATGTTGTGGTAGGTGACGCGTTCGAAGCCGGCCTCGACCATCATCGCTTTCAGGGTTTCCTGGTCCGGGTGCATGCGGATCGACTCGGCCAGATAGCGGTAGCTTTCGGCGTCGTTGGTGATCAGCTTGCCCATCAGCGGCAGGAGGCTGAAGGAGTAGGCGTCATAGGCCTTGGACAGCAGGCCGCTGGTGGGTTTGGAGAACTCCAGGACCAGCAGGCGGCCGCCCGGTTTGAGCACGCGCAGCATGGAACGAATGGCTTCGTCCTTGTGGGTGACGTTGCGCAGGCCGAAGGCGATGGTGACCACGTCGAAGTGGTTGTTGGGGAAGGGCAGCTTCTCGGCATCGGCCTGGACGAAGCTGACGTTGCCGGCGACGCCGCTGTCCAGCAGCTTGTCGCGACCCACCTTGAGCATGGAGGCGTTGATGTCGGCCAGCACCACTTCACCGGTCACGCCCACCAGGCGCGAGAACTGGCGGGTGAGGTCGCCGGTGCCGCCGGCGATGTCCAGCACGCGGTTGCCCGGGCGGACGCCGGACAGCTCGATGGTGAAGCGCTTCCACAGGCGGTGGACGCCGCCGGACATCAGGTCGTTCATCAGGTCGTACTTGGCTGCCACCGAGTGGAACACCTCGGCGACCTTGTCGGCCTTCTGGCTCTCGGGGACCTGTTGATAACCGAAGTGGGTCGTGGGTTCGGCGTCGTTGCCTTTGCGAGGATCGTTCATGTCGCTGCCACCGGAATTGAATGGCGGTCATTCTAATGCCCGCGTCCGGCTTTGTCTTGGCAACGGCGTGCGGCGGCCAGGGTGGGCGCGCTATAGTCGCGCGACCGAAAGTCGCAGTCAGGAGTTGCCAATGTCCCGCATCCACGTCGAACGTTCCCATGCCCTAGGCCACGAGGCCGTCCGGGAGAAAGCCGAAAAACTGGCTGAGCGCCTGGCGCGCGAGTACGACGTGCGTTACCAGTGGCGCGGCGACACCCTGGAGTTCAAGCGCAGCGGCGCCGAAGGGGCGATCGAGGTGAGTGATGCCAAGGTGCGGGTGGAGGTCAAGCTGGGCCTTCTGCTGTCGGCCATGAGCGGGAGCATCAAGCGGGAAATCGAAAAGGCGCTGGATGAGTATCTGGTCTGAACCAGGACCTTTTCCGGGGCCGCTTCGCGACCCTTCGTCAATGGATTCGCTCCCGCCGTGCCTCGCCCGGAATGCCCCATCTCGCGGCTAGTATGCGGTTTCTAATTTTCCTCGCTACCTTGCGCTCAAGTCCTGAAAAAGGGCGAGTCATCTACCATTCCGCGTGAGGTGCACCATGGCCAAAGTAGCCGTCAAGAAGAAAGTCGAGAAAGCCGAAAGCAAGTCCACCGTCGTTGCCGACGTGAAGCTCTATGCCCGCAAGATCTGGCTGGCTGGCCTGGGTGCCTACGCCAAGGCTGGCGCCGAGGGTGTCGACTACTTCAAGGAGCTGGTTAAGGCCGGCGAAGGCGTCGAGAAGCAGGGCAAGAAGCTGGTGGACGAGCAGGTCGAAGCCGCCAACACTCAGTTCGACAGTGTCAAGAGCAGCGTGACCGGCGTGAAGGAAAAGGTCGAGGTTCAACTCGACAAGATCGAGAAGGCTTTCGACAACCGAGTGGCCAGTGCACTCAACCGCATTGGTATTCCCTCCCGGAAGGACGTTGAGGCACTCTCTGCTAAGCTTGATGAGCTGAGCGCGTTGCTCGAGCACGTCGCGCGAACCAAATAAGGAGAGCAGGATGGCTGGCAAAAAGAAAACCGATAAAGACACCAACTCCTGGATCGGCGAGATCGAGAAATACTCGCGCCAGATCTGGCTGGCTGGCTTGGGGGCCTACTCGAAGATCAGCAACGACGGCAACAAGCTGTTCGATACGCTGGTCAAGGACGGTGAGAAGGCTGAAAAGCAGGCCAAGACCGAGGTGGACAAGCAAGTAGACGCGGTCAAGTCGAAGGTCGGCTCCCGCGTGGGTACGGCCAAGTCCAAGGTCGAAGAGGTCAAGGGCAAGGCGATCGGCAAATGGGGCGAGCTGGAAGAGGCTTTCGACAAGCGTCTGAACAGTGCCATTTCCCGTCTTGGCGTGCCCAGCCGCACCGAAGTGAAGGATCTGCAAGGCAAGGTGGATGCCCTGACCAAGCAGCTCGAGAAACTCACGGGCGTGTCGGCCAAATCGGTCAAGCCTGCAGTCAAGGCGGCTGCCAAACCTGCGGCTAAACCCGCTGCCAAGCCGGCTGCCAAGGTCGCCGCTGCGAAACCTGCAGCCAAGGCCGCGGCCGCCAAACCCGCCGTTGCGAAGCCTGCGGCCAAGCCTGCTGTCAAAGCCGCGGCGAAACCGGCTACCAAGCCGGCTGCAGCGGCCAAACCGGCAGTGAAAGCCGCTGCCAAACCAGCTGCCGCGAAGCCAGCTGCCGCTGCCAAACCGGCCGCAGCGAAGCCCGCTGCCAAGCCGGCGGTTGCCAAGCCTGCCGCCGCGAAGAAACCGGCAGTGAAGAAGCCCGCTGCGCCAAAGGCTGCCAAGCCTGCTGCACCTGCCGCGAGCCCGGCTCCGTCTGCTCCGGCCGCCGCAGCTGCTCCGGCTCCCAGCATGGCACCGGCGGCACCGGCTCCGGCAGCATCGGCAACACCGCCGACCAGCCAGTCCTGAGCTTTATCGGTATGACGCAAACGCCCGGCTTGTCCGGGCGTTTGCGTTTCAGGCTTCCAGATAGCGCCTGGCCAGGCTCTCTGCGGCGTGTCGCGCGCCGGGCCGCAGATGCGGGGCGACCAGCATCATCACCTGATAGACCACCAGACGAATCTCGCCGCCGCTGCCCAGCACACGTTGGTAGTCGAGGGAGAACAACAGCGTGAGGGTGATCTGCTCCACCAGTTGGCCAAGGGCGTCGGTATCACTGGTCAGCTGATGCTCCGCCTTGAGCCGGGCCAGAAGCGAGGCCAGGGTCCGCTTGAGGGCGTTCAGCCAATTGCGCATGCCGCGGGCCAGCTTTGGCAGGCGTCCGGCCAGGTTGGACAGGTCCTGGAACAGGAAACGGTACTGGGACAGGCGCTCGACGATCAGGTGCAGGAACAGCCAGTAGTCTTCGGCGTCGAGTTGTGCGTCGGCGGGTGGGTCGAGCAACGGCGCGAGTTCGTCCTGGAATCGCGCGAACAACTCCATCACCAGTGGTTCCTTGCCATGGAAGTGGTAGTAGAGATTGCCAGGGCTGATGCCCAGTTCGGTGGCGATTTCCAGGGTGGTGACGTTGGGTTCGCCGTTGCGGTTGAACAGGTCGAGGGCGCATTCGAGGATGCGGTCGCGGGTTTTCATCCAGGGTTCTTGCCAAACGTTCCGTAGAAGGGGGAAGGGACGGCCGGTGCATTGCCCGGCCGGCCTCCAAGGGTGTCAGCGCACGTGTACATAGGTGCCGGGCGCGGCTTCCATGGGCGGGTAGTCCTGGTTGCCCAGGGCCATGATGGTTTCCCGCTGCTCGCCGGATCGCTCCTGGATCCAGCCCAGCCACTGCTGCCACCAACTGCCTTGCACGTGTTTGGCGTCGTAGTACCAAGCGCGTGGGTCGGAGCTCAGCTTGCCATTCTCGTAGAAGTTGGCCTTGGGGTTACCCGGCGGGTTGAGGATGCTCTGGATGTGGCCGCTGTTGGACAGCACGAAGCGGCTGTCACCACCCAGCAGTAGGGTCGAGCGGTAGACCGCGTCCCAGGGAGTGATGTGGTCGTTGATGCCTGCGACGCTGAAACTGTCCACCGTGACTTTCTGCAGATCGATCGGGGTGCCGCAGATTTCCAGGCCACCGCTGCGGGTCAACGGGTTGTGCTTGAAGAAATCCAGCATGTCGCCGTGCAGCGCCGCAGGCAGGCGGGTGTTGTCGTTGTTCCAGTAGAGGATGTCGAAGGCCGGGGGTTCACGACCCAGCAGGTAGTTGTTGACGAAGTAGTTCCACACCAGGTCGTTGGGACGCATCCAGGCGAAGACCTTGGCCATGTCCTTGCCGTCCAGCACGCCTGCCTGGTACGAGCGGCGCTTGGCAGCTTCCAGGGTCTGCTCGTCGGCAAAAAGCGCTGCGGGGCTGTCCAGTTGACTGTCCAGCAGGCTGACCAGGTAGGTGGCGCTGGTGACTTTGCGCAGCTGGCGGCGGGCTTGCAGGTGGCCCTGAAGTGCGGCGATGGTCAGGCCGCCAGCGCAGGCGCCTATCAGGTTGACTTCCTTGCTGCCGGTGATCGCGCGACAGGCTTCGAAGGCTTCCTCCAGCGCCTGCACGTAGGTGGACAGGCCCCATTCGCGATGGCGTGCATCGGGGTTGCGCCAGCTCACCATGAACACTTGCAGGCCGTTCTTCAGGGCGTACTGGACGAAGCTCTTGTCCGGGGCGAGGTCGAAGATGTAGTACTTGTTGATCTGTGGCGGCACCACCAGCAACGGGCGCAGGTACTGCTTTTCGCTCATGGGCTTGTACTGGATCAATTCCAGCAGCTCGTTGCGGAAGACCACTGCACCGGAGGTCGTGGCGAGGTTACGGCCAACCTCAAAGGCATGCTTGCTGACCTGACTGGGCATGCCGTCGTTGTGCAGCAGGTCGTCGACCAGGTGGCCGAGCCCCTTGATCAGGCTGAAACCACCGGTGTTGAAGAGCTCCTTCACGGCCTGCGGGTTGAGCAGGCTGTTGGTGGGCGAGAGGGCGTCGCTCAATTGGGCGAGGACGAAACGGGCACGGGCGCGGTCGTCGTCGCTGAGGTCGCTCTCGTCAATCCAGGCGCCGAGCTGCTTCTGCCAGGCCAGGTAGACCTGCAGGCCGCGGCGGTAGAAGGGGTTGTGCTGCCAGGAGGGGTCGACGAAGCGGCTGTCCTGCGGATTTGGCTGGTGCAGGGTATCGCCGAGCAGCACGCGACCGACCTGGCCGCCAAAGGCAAGCACATGCCGTGCACTGTGGACCGGATGCCGCAGTCCTTGCAGTGCCAGGTTGCGTACGGTGGAAAACAGATCCTTGCCGCGCAAGCCGACAATCGCGTTCTGTGCATTCATGAAAGCGGCAGGTACCGGCAAGGTGCCCGGGATTTGTTTTTCTCGCATGGGGCATCGCTCCGTATTCGGTCCGTGGTTCTGGAGGTCTACAGCAAGGGTTGTACCATCAGCAGCCCGAAGTGCATTCCAGACTATCGCGGGCAGAATTCAAGTTGATGACAATGCGCACCGCTCTGGTTCGGGCGTCGATGCACCGCCCCACAAGGGAGCGGTTGCGGTGTTAACCGCTCCGTAGCGGCACGGCCTGGGGGTGGATCACCGCCCGCTGACGTTCCTCGGCGAGGAACTTCATGATGATCGGCGCCACCGTTTCAGCGCGGGTCACCAGGAACAGGTGGCCGTCGTCGATCACGTGGAGTTCCGCATTGGGGATGCGCCAGGCCAGCAAGCGCATGTTCACCAGCGGGATGATCGGGTCGTCGTCGCCGGCCAGCACCAGGGTCGGTTGGCGGATACGGTGCAGCCAGTGGATGCTGGTCCAGCCGAGCCCGGCGAACAGCTGCCAGTAATAGCCCATCTTGCCGGAGGAGCGCACTTTGCTGGCGTGGGCCATGGCCAGGCCGGGATCGCGACGGAAGGCGCCGCCGTAGATGTCCGGGGCGATATGCACGCCGTAGGACGGCTGGATGTAGCGTCGCGGGCTGGCCATGCGCCAGAGCACCTTGGGCTTGCCCGGCACCATCACGGCACCGGCCGAGGTGGCCGCGAGGATCAGCTTCTTGCAGCGCTCCGGATAATCGTGGGCGAACTGCTGGGCCAGGGCGCCGCCCCAGGACACCCCAATGACGCTGACCTGGCCGTAGTCCAGGTAATCCAGCATGCGCGCGGCGAGCTTGGCCAGACTGGAGAAGCGGTAGGGCCTGCTCGGGGTGGACGATCCGCCGACACCGGGCACGTCGAAGGCGATCACCTCCAGGTCCGGGTCGAGTGCCTGGACGAAGGGGAACACCAGTTCGAGGTTGGCGCCGATGCCGTTGAAGATCAGCAGTGGCGTCATGTGCGACTGACCCGGGCGGACGGCGGTGCGGATGGTCTGGCCGTCCAGCTCGATGGTTCGGAAAACGAAAGGTAGCGGCATGCGCGGAGCCCTATTGATTAGAAAGTCGGGAGGAACCAACCGTGGCTCCTCCCGAATTTGCCAGGCGGTGCCTGACCAACGCCGCTGGCAGCTGCCAGCGGCGCGCAAGGCACATCCTGGTGCCATGGGCAGTGGTGCGCAGGGCGCAATCTCTCATCGCTCGTGCACATAGGTGCCGGGCGAGGCTTCACCGGCCGGGAAGGCCTTGTTGCCCAGGGTAAAGCTGGCTTTCTTGGTCTTGCCGGAGCGTTCGCCGATCCACTGCTGCCAATGCAGCCACCAGGAGTCGGCGTGCTTGGTCGCATTCTCCAGCCAGGCCTTCGGATCTTTCGGCATCTCGCTGCCGGTGGAGAAGCGTGCCTTGGGGTTGCCCGGTGGGTTGAGAATGCTCTGGATGTGGCCGCTGTTGGACAGCACGAACTCGCATTTGCCGCCCAGCAGCAGCGCCGAGCGGTAGCAGGCTTCCCAGGGGGTAATGTGGTCGGTGGTGCCGGCAAGGCAGAAGAAGTCGCTGGTGACTTGCTTCAGGTCGATGGGCGTGCCACAGACCTCCAGGGCATTGGGACGGGTCAGGGCATTGGTCTTGAACATTTCCACCAGTTCGCCATGGAACGCTGCAGGCAGACGCGTGGTGTCGTTGTTCCAATAGAGGATGTCGAAGGCCGGCGGTTCGTTGCCCAGCAGGTAGTTGTTGACCCAGTAGTTCCAGATCAGGTCGTTGGGGCGCATCCAGGCGAAGACCTTGGCCATGTCTTTGCCTTCCAGTACGCCGGCCTGGTACGAGCGGCGCTTGGCGGCTTCGAGGGTCTGCTCGTCGGCGAACAGCGCGACCTGGCTATCGAGGTTGAAGTCGAGCACGCTGACCATCTGGGTGAAGGCATTGACCTTGGTTTCACCAATGGCCTGGTAGTGGCCGAGCAGGGCGACCGTGGTGATGCCGCCGGAGCACGCGCCGAGGATGTTGAGGTCCTTGGCGCCGGTGATCTTCAGGATGACGTCAATGGCCTCCTTGAGGGCCTCGATGTACGTGGACAGGCCCCACTCGCGCTGCGCCTTGGTCGGGTTGCGCCAGCTGACGATGAAGGTCTGCAGGTTGCTGCGCAGGCAGAAGCGCGCGAGGCTCTTCTCCGGTGACAGGTCGAAGACGTAAAACTTGTTGATCTGGGGCGGCACCACGAGTAGCGGGCGTTCGTACACGCTCTCGGTGATGGGCTTGTACTGGATCAGTTCCAGCACGTCATTGCGGAAAACCACCGCACCTTCGGTCGTGGCGAGGTTCTGGCCGACCTCGAAGGCATCCATGTTGACCTGGCTCGGCATGCCGCCGTTGTTCACCATGTCCTTGGCCAGGTGGGAGAGGCCATCCAGCAGGCTTTTGCCGCCGGTCTCGAAGAACCGTTTGACTGCGGCCGGGTTGGCCATGCTGTTGGTGGGCGCCATCGCCTCGGTCATCAGGTTGATGACGAAGTGGCCGCGACTGGCATCCTGTGACGAGAGGTTGCTCTCGTCGATCCAGCTGTGGAGCTCCTTGCGCCAGGCGAGGTAGGTCTGCAGATAGCGCTTGTACAGCGGGTTCTGGCTCCAGGCCGGATCATTGAAGCGACGGTCATCGGCTTCCGGTTGCAGACCGGACTGGCCAAGCAACACGTTTTTCAATTCCAGGCCGAAATGGGCGACGTGTTTTGCACTGTGGAAAGGTTGCTTGATGGCTTGCAACAGCACCATCCGTGCTGAAGACAGCAGGTCCTTGCCGCGGATACCTATCACCGGATTGAGGTTCAGGGTGTTGTCCGAGGCCTGGCGCTGCAGGTCTTCATTGTTCTTGTTGCTCATCTACGACGCTCCATTGTCCTGAGTCGAACAGCGCCCTGGCGGACTAGCGCGCTGACACGCTCGGGTTACCGGGAAGGCGAAGCGAACTTCGCGTATTTCTCTGTATCTGGCGATGCCAAATGCATGGAACCTGCCAGAACTTGGTTACCCGAGTTTGTCAGTTTGCGCAAGCTGACCGCAGAGAGTTCGCTGCAGCGGGAGTATGTCGCGAGCGTTTAGAAAATGCGCCCTAACCTTGGGCGGCAAGGGCCGGTATGGGGCGCGGACTGCACCGCTTCAGAGCATGAGTTTGACCACCGATTCGTTGGGGTCGCGCGAACGGCCCGCGGCTGCAAGCTCCTGCAGATAGTCGTTCCACAGCGCTTCCTGACGGGTGGCGAGCTGATAGAGGTAGTCCCAGGTGAAGAGGCCGCTGTCGTGGCCGTCGTCGAAGGTCAATTTCAGGGCATAGTTGCCGGCCGGTTCCAGCTTGCTCAGGCCGACATTCAGCTTGCCGTACTGGAGAATGGGCTTGCCGTGGCCCTGGACCTCTGCCGAGGGAGAGTGCACACGCAGGAACTCGGCGCTCAGGGTGTAGCTTTCCTCCGGCCCGTACTTCAGGGTCAAGGTCCTGGAGGTCTTGTGCAGTTCGATACCGCTGGGAATTCGCATTTCGAAGTCTCCAAAAACAGAAAGCCGGCGAGTGCCGGCTGTCCGTGATACGCGCCTGTCAGAGAATGTAGCGCGAAAGGTCCTCGTCCTGTGCCAGTTCGCCGAGGTGGCCGTTGACGTAGGCGGCGTCGATGAGGATCGGCGTCTCGTCATGCTGCGCGGCGAGGTCGCCAGCGCTGAAAGACACCTCTTCCAGCAGGCGTTCGAGCAGGGTGTGCAGGCGTCGGGCTCCGATGTTCTCGGTCTTCTCGTTGACCTGCCAGGCAATCTCCGCCAAGCGCTTGATGCCGTCCGGAGCGAACTCGATGTTCAGGCCCTCGGTCTTGAGCAGTGCGCTGTATTGCTCGGTCAACGAGGCGTGGGGCTCGGTGAGGATGCGCTCGAAGTCTTGCGGAGAGAGTGCCTTCAGCTCGACGCGGATCGGCAGGCGGCCCTGCAGTTCCGGCACCAGGTCGCTGGGCTTGGACAGGTGGAAGGCGCCGGAGGCGATGAACAGGATGTGGTCGGTCTTCACCATGCCCAGTTTGGTGTTCACGGTGCAGCCTTCGATCAGCGGCAGCAGGTCGCGCTGCACACCTTCACGGGATACATCGGCGCCGCCAACGTTACCGCGCTTGGCCACCTTGTCGATCTCGTCGATGAAGACGATGCCGTTCTGCTCAACCGCTTCCAGGGCGGCGGCTTTCAGCTCTTCCTCGTTGACCAGGCGTGCAGCTTCTTCGTCGCGCACCAGCTTCATGGCTTCCTTGACCTTCAGCTTGCGGGTCTTGCGCTTGCCTTTGCCGAGGTTGGAGAAGAGGTTCTGCAACTGGTTGGTCATTTCCTCCATGCCGGGCGGGGCCATGATTTCCACGCCAGCCGGGGACTCGGCCACTTCGATGTCGATTTCCTTGTCATCCAGTTGGCCTTCGCGCAGGCGCTTGCGGAACAGCTGGCGGGTGTTGGAGTCCTCGCGTGGCTGCTCATCGCCAAAGCCGGTGCGGGCCGGGGGCAGCAGGGCGTCGAGGATGCGGTCTTCGGCGGCGTCTTCGGCGCGGTAGCGTACGCGGTGCATTTCCTGCTCGCGCATCATCTTCACGGCGGCATCGGCCAGGTCGCGGATGATCGACTCGACGTCACGGCCAACGTAGCCGACTTCGGTGAACTTGGTGGCTTCCACCTTGATGAACGGCGCATTGGCCAGCTTGGCCAGGCGACGGGCGATTTCGGTCTTGCCGACACCGGTCGGGCCGATCATCAGGATGTTCTTCGGCGTCACCTCGGCGCGCAGTTCGGCCGGCAGCTGCATGCGGCGCCAGCGATTGCGCAGGGCGATGGCGACGGCGCGCTTGGCGTCGTCCTGGCCAACGATGTGGCGATTGAGTTCGTGGACGATTTCGCGGGGCGTCATGGACATGAAAATTGCTCCATTGCGGGACAGCGGCCTTACTCGGCGCTGTCCAGCTCCTCGATGGTCAGGTTCTGGTTGGTGAACACGCAAATGGTGCCGGCGATGTTCAGGGCGGTCTCGGTCACTTCGCGAGCGGACAGTTCTGTGTGTTGCAGCAGCGCCAGGGCAGCGGCCTGGGCGAAGCCGCCGCCGGAGCCCATGGCGATCAGGCCGTGCTCGGGTTCGACCACATCACCATTGCCGGTGATGATCAGCGAGGCATCCTTGTTGGCGACGGCGAGCATGGCTTCCAGGCGGCTCAGGGAGCGGTCGGTGCGCCAGTCCTTGGCCAGCTCGACGGCGGCCCGGACCAGGTGGCCCTGGTGCTTTTCCAGTTGGCCCTCGAAGCGTTCGAACAGCGTGAAGGCGTCGGCCGTGGCGCCGGCGAAGCCGGCCAGGACCTGGCCGTGGTAGAGGCGACGGACCTTGCGGGCGTTGCTCTTCATGACGGTGTTGCCGAGGGAAACCTGGCCGTCGCCGCCCATGACGACTTTGCCGTTGCGGCGGACTGAAACGATGGTGGTCAAGGGGAGAGTCTCCACGCAGCGGGGCGAAATGCCCGAATGGAAACTCAGATGGGGGGTCCTGCCCGGGTTTTCAACCGGGCAAGGTTATCAATGGACTCAACGGCTCTGGCGCTGCTGTAACAGCAAATTGCTGAATCCGCTGCCGGCGAGCTGCTTTTGTGCCGAGGCGAGCTGCTCGCGATTGGCGAAGGGGCCAACCAGCACGCGGTACCAGGTTTCTTCGCGAACGGTGCCGGACTCCACCTGGACGTTTTGTCCGAGCAGGATGATCTGTGCACGCACCTGGTCGGCGTCGTCGCGCTTGCGGAACGAGCCGGCCTGGAGGAAGAACTGGTTGGTGACCGGCGCCTTGGCCACCACCGGCGGCGGGGGCGGGGTCTCGCCGTTGAGGGCGGCCTGGGCGCGCGCCGCGTCGATCTTGGCGGCTTCCTCCGGCGTGACCGGCTTCTGCTCGGGCGGTGTGGGCGGCGTCTCCTTGGGCACCGCTTCCGGCGGCACGATGACCTCGGACTCCGGCAGCAGGGTGTAGAAGTCGTACTTCGGCTTCACTGGCTCCTGGGGCTGCGGTGCGGGCTTGGCCTGTGGCTTGCCGGCATCACTGCCGGCCTTGCCGCTGGCGGCACCGGTCGCGGCTTGCTCTGGCTTGGTCCGGCGTACTTCGTCGCGGCCCGGCTCGAGCTGGTTCAGGAAAACGACGAAGCCACCGATGACCAGTCCGATGGCGAGCCAGACCCAGCCGGGCACTGGCTTCTTGGCCGGCGCCTGGTAGCGGCTGGCCCCGCGCTTGGGTGCAGCTTTTTTCTTCGCCATAGTCCGTTACATGCGTTCCAGGGTTTGCAGGCCGAGCAGCTCAAGACCCTGTTTCAGGGTGCGGCCGGTCAGCGCGGCGAGGCGCAGGCGACTCTGCTGGGTAGCCTGGTCGTCGGCGGTGAGGATCGGGCAGTTCTCGTAGAAGCTGGAGAACAGACCGGCCAGGTCGTAGAGGTAGGCGCAGAGGAGGTGCGGGACGCCTTTCTCGGCGACGTTGCCCAGGGTATCGGCGAACTGCGCCAGCTTGGCAGCCAGTGCCTGTTCCTGGTCGGCGGCAAGGATGATCTGGCCGTCGACTTCGGAGAAGTCCTTGCCGAGCTTGCGGAACACACTGGCTACGCGGGTGTAGGCGTAGAGCAGGTAGGGGGCCGTGTTGCCCTCGAAGCTCAGCATCAGCTCGAAGTTGAAGCTGTAGTCGCTGGTGCGGTGCTTGGACAGGTCGGCGTACTTCACGGCGCCGATACCTACGGCGCGGGCAATCAAGCGCAGCTCGGCCTCGTCCAGCTCAGGGTTCTTGCCTTTGACCAGGTCGTAGGCGCGCTGTTCGGCTTCATCCAGCAGATCGATCAGCTTCACGGTGCCGCCATCGCGGGTTTTGAACGGGCGGCCGTCAGCGCCGTTCATGGTGCCGAAGCCCATGTGCTCCATCTCGAACGACGCGGGCACGAATCCCGCGAGGCGCGCAGCTGCGAAGACCATCTGGAAGTGCAGGGCCTGGCGCTGGTCGACGAAGTACAGCGCGCGGTCGGCCTTGAGCACATTGGCGCGGTAGCGGGTGGCGGCCAGGTCGGTGGTGGCGTAGAGGTAACCGCCGCCAGCTTTTTGTACGATCAGCGGCAGGGGGTTGCCTTCGGCGTTCTTGAACTCGTCCATGAACACGCACAGGGCGCCGTCGCTCTCGGTGAGCAGGCCCTTGGCGCGCAGGTCGGCAACGACGTTGGGCAGGTCGTCGTTGTAGGCGCTCTCGCCTTTCACGTCAGCCATGGTGAGCTTGACGCCCAAGCGGTCGTAGACGGCCTGGCAGTGGCTCAGGGAAATGTCGTTGAAACGGTTCCAGAGGCGCAGGCAATCGGGGTCGCCGGCCTGCAGCTTGACCACCAGCTCGCGGGCGCGGTTGGCGAACTCCTCGGACTCGTCGAAGCGCTTCTTGGCGGCGCGGTAGAAAGACTCCAGGTCGCTCAGCTCGGCATCGCTGCCCACCGGCTGCTCCTGCATGTACGCCAGCAGCATGCCGAACTGGGTGCCCCAGTCGCCTACGTGGTTCTGGCGGATGACGGTGTCACCGAGGAACTCGAGGACCCGGGCTACGCCGTCACCGATGATGGTGGAGCGCAGGTGGCCGACGTGCATTTCCTTGGCGAGGTTCGGTGCCGACAGGTCGACGACGACGCGTTGCTGCGGGCCGTTCTTGCGCACACCGAGGTGATCGTCGGCCAGGGCGGCCTCCAGGCGTTGGGCCAGGGCCTGGGTGTTCTGGAAGAAGTTGAGGAAGCCTGGGCCGGCGATTTCCACCTTGGCGACTTGCTCGTCCTGGGGAAGGGCTGCGATGAGCTTCTCGGCCAGGTCGCGCGGCTTCATGCCGGCGGGTTTGGCCAGCATCATGGCGATGTTGCTGGCGAAGTCGCCGTGGCTCTTGTCCTTGGTGTTTTCCACCTGGATGGCCGGGCTGAGGCCCTCGGGCAACACGCCCTCGGTGGCGAGTCGGGTCAGGGCTTGCTGGATCAGCTGGCGAATGGTGTCTTTCATCTTCTGCTCTTCCGGCCGCCCCGGAGAGGGCTGGCACTGGTTGAAAACTGTGCATTATCGGTGGGCTGCGGCAGCAGCTTCAAGTTTTAAGCTGCGAGCTGCAAGGACCAGTGGGTGCTGTCGGTCGGTTGGTCCGCGCTAGAACAGGTCAATAGGGTCGACATCCAGCGACCAGCGCACTGTGCGACCACCAGGCAGCTGCTCCAATACCTGGCTCCAGGGCGTCAGCAGACGGTGTAGCGGCGCGCGGGCATGGGCCTGCAGCAGCAATTGCGCTCGATAGCGGCCGGCACGGCGTTCCATGGGGGCGGGCACCGGCCCCAGGAGTTCGACGCCATTGAGGCTCATCTCGGCCAATTGCTGCTCGGCTTCGAGGCAGGCGCTGTCGAGAAAAGCTTCCGCCTGGCCAGGCTTGTGCGCTTCGGCACGCAGCAGGGCAAGGTGGGCGAAGGGTGGCAGGCCAGCGGCTCGGCGCTCCGAGAGCGCCTGCTCGGCAAACGCGAAATAGCCCTGTTCGGTGAGTTGCACCAGCAGCGGATGGTCGGCCAGGTGGGTCTGGATGATCACCCGGCCCGGCTCCTCCGCACGGCCAGCGCGTCCGGCGACCTGGACGATCAACTGGGCCATGCGTTCGCTGGCGCGAAAGTCGGCGGAGAACAGGCCGCCGTCGGCATCAAGGATGGCCACCAGGGTCACCCTCGGGAAGTGGTGCCCCTTGGCGAGCATCTGGGTGCCGACAAGGATGCAGGGCTCACCGCGCTGGATGGTGGTGAACAACTTGTCCATGGCGTCTTTACGCGCGGTGCTGTCACGGTCGATGCGCAGTACCGGCGTTTTCGGAAAGAGGATTGCCAGGCGCTCTTCGGCGCGCTCGGTGCCGGCGCCTACGGGGCGAAGGTCAACCTTTCCGCAATCGGGGCAGCATGCCGGCTGGCGCTGGGTGTGGCCGCAATGGTGGCAGCGCAGTTCGTTGAAGCGCTGATGCAGGGTCATGCGCGCATCACAGCGCGGGCATTGGCTGATCCAGCCACAGTCATGGCACAGCAGGGTGGGTGCGAAGCCGCGGCGATTGAGGAACACCAACACTTGCTGGCCGGCGGCCAGGGTCTGTGCGATTGCCTGCTGCAACGGTATGGAGATGCCGGAGTCCAGCGGCAGGCTCTTCACATCCAGGCGCAGGAAGCGTGGCTGCTTGGCGCCACCGGCCCGCTGGGTCAGGCGCAGCAGGCCGTAACGACCGGCGTGGGCATTCTGCAGGCTTTCCAGGGAGGGTGTGGCTGAGCCCAGCAGGATCGGGATGTTCTCCTGGCGGGCGCGCACCAGGGCGAGGTCGCGGGCGTGATAGCGCAGGCCTTCCTGCTGTTTATATGAGGCGTCGTGCTCCTCGTCGATGATGATCAGGCCAGGATTTTTCAGCGGTGTAAAAAGTGCCGAGCGCGTGCCGATGACGATATCGGCCTCACCGTCGCGGGCGGCTAGCCAGGCATCCAGACGTTCGCGGTCGTTGACCGCCGAGTGGAGCAGGGCAATCCGTGCGTTGAAGCGTCGCGAAAAGCGCTCGAGGGTCTGCGGGCCAAGGTTGATCTCAGGGATCAGCACCAGGGCTTGCTTGCCGGCTTCAAGGGTCTGGCGGATCAGTTGCAGGTAGACCTCGGTCTTGCCGCTGCCGGTGACGCCCGCCAGGAGCAGGGCGTTGAAGCTGCCAAAGGAGGCGTGGACGGCATCGAAGGCAGCGCGCTGTTCCGGGTTCAGCGGGAGTTCCGGCTGGGCCAGCAGCGGGCCGTGGCGTTCGCTGGGGGCATGGCGGCGCACTTCGACGCGGGCCAGACCCTTCTCCAGCAGGATATCGAGGCTGTCCTTGTTCAACTGCAGCTGGGCGAGCAATTGGTGGGCTACGCCATGGGGGTGTTGGGCGAGGGTAGCCAGGGCCTGGCGCTGGCGTGGCGCGCGGGCCAGGCGCGGATCGTCGACGCTGGCACCGGGGGCTGCATGCCAGAAGCGCTCCTGCCGTGCCTCGGCCGGTTCACCCTGGCGCAACAGCACGGGCAATGCCCAGCTCAGGGTGTCGCCCAGGCTGTGCTGGTAGTACTGGGCGGTCCACAGGCACAGCTTGAACAGCGGCGGCGGCAGGGGCGGTCGGCTGTCCAGCAGTTCGAGGGCGGGCTTGAGCTTGTCCGCGGGCACCTCGCTCGTCTCCGCCAGCTCCACCAGCACGCCGATGATCTCGCGACGGCCGAAGGGGACGCGCAGGCGCACACCTGGCTGCAGGGCGGCACGCGGCACGCCGGCAGGCGCCCGATAGTCGAACAGGCGGCGCAGCGGAGAGGGCAGGGCAAGGCGCAGAATGAGGGCGTCGGGCAAGCGGGCGGTCCCTTCGGAAAAGGCGCGATCTTAGCATGGCCCGCCGCGACAGCCGGTGCGGCCGGCTGGTTGCAACGCCCCCTCACTCTGGTATCATCCGCCGCCTGTTTCCGTGCGGTGCTCGACATAGGGTCGGGTGGCGGCACGCCAGACCTGAGGATCAAGCAATGAAACCGGAAATCCATCCCGAGTACGTAGCGATCGAAGCTACCTGCAGCTGCGGTAACGTCATCAAAACCCGCTCCACCCTGGGTAAGAACATCAGCCTCGACGTATGCTCCGAGTGCCACCCGTTCTACACCGGTAAGCAGAAGGTTCTGGACACCGGCGGCCGTATCGATCGCTTCAAGCAGCGTTTCGGCGTGTTCGGCACCAAGTAAGGGTCCGAGCAGCCCGGGAAGGCCCAATGGCCATGTCCCCGCTGACAAAAAAGGCGCCTCTAGCAGGCGCCTTTTTCTTTTTCTGGGCACTGAGTTTCGCCCTGCAGGCCGCCTGCCCGGCTCCGGGTAAGCTTCCTACCTATAAAGTCCGAAAAGTCGTTGATGGCGACACCCTGCGTCTGATCGATGGGCGAAGCATTCGTATGATCGGTCTGAATGCGCCTGAGTTGGCGCGCAAGGGGCGGTCGGATGAACCCTACGCCAAAGCGGCACGCCAGCGTTTGGACGAGCTGGTGAAGTCCAGTGGCGGACGGGTGGGGCTTCGGCTCGGGCGCGAATCTAAAGACAAGTACGGTCGCACGCTGGCGCACCTGTACGACAGTCGCGGACGAAACCTTGAGGAGCACCTGCTTGCCGAGGGCTTGGCGTTTCGCATCGCCATTGGCCCCAACGCTGCCCTGAGTGATTGTCACGCTATTGCCGAGCGTGCGGCGCGTCGGGCTGGTCGTGGGCTTTGGCGTCGCCCGCCCCAGCAGTCGCCCTGGCAGCTGCGGCGGAGTGGCTTTGCGCTGGTGCAGGGGCGAGTGACGAAGGTTGATCGCAACCGCGGCGGCGTCTGGCTTCAACTGGAGGGGCCGCTGGTATTGCGGATCGAGCTGAAGCAGCTGCGCCAGTTCGATGCGGCCGCGCTGCAGCGCCTGGTGGGGCGGCGTGTAGAGGCGCGGGGCTGGGTAATTGACCGCGCGCGCAGGGGCGGCGTTAATACGAGGGATTCCCGCTGGATGCTCCCCCTTACCCACAATGGAATGCTCGAGGTGATTCGATGAGATCCGCTGCGCTCGTCATGGCGCTACTGCTTGCTTCTTCCCAGCTGGTTGGTTGTGCAGTCAACCCTGCAACCGGCAAGACCAACTTTGTGATGATGAGCGAGCAGCAGGAGCTGGATCTCGGACGCCGCTACAACCAGGAAATCGCCAAGCAGAATCCGCGATACGCAGATGAAAAGCTGCAGGCCTATGTGCAGGAAGTGGGGACGCGTGTCTCCCGTCACAGCCACCGCAGCAACATCTCCTACCTGTTCACCGTGGTTGACTCGCCCGACATCAACGCCTTCGCTCTGCCGGGTGGCTACATCTATATCAACCGCGGACTGCTGGCCTACCTGAACTCCGAGGCTGAACTCGCCGCGGTGCTGGGGCACGAGGTGGGGCATGTCACCGCGCGGCACAGCGTGCAGCAGCAGAGCCAGTCCACCGCCTGGAACATCCTCGGGCAGGCGGTGGCCATCGGTACCGGTGTCGGTGCTGCCGGCGACCTGACCAATGTGCTGGGTACCGCATTCGTGCGTGGCTATGGGCGCGATATGGAGCTGGAGGCTGACGGTCTCGGAGCGCAGTACCTGGCGCGCAGTGGTTATGACCCTCAGGCCATGATCGAAGTGGTGAAGGTGCTGAAAAACCAGGAGGAGTTCGCCCGCGACCAAGCCCAGCGCAAGGGCGAGCCCGCGCCGCCGTCGGGTTATCACGGACTGTTCGACACGCACCCTGACAACGATACCCGCCTGCAGCAGGTGGTGGGGCCGGCAAGCGCGCTGGCTGGCGGTAATCAAGTGGTGAACCGGGAGGTCTTCCTCAAGCACCTCGAGGGACTACCTTTCGGCGATTCGGCGGAAACTGGCGTGCGTCGTGACCAGAACTTCTACCACGCTGAACTGGATTTCACCCTGCATTTGCCGGACGGCTGGGGGCTGGTCAATCGCCCTGATGCGGTGATCACCCACAGCGCCGACCAGCAGGCATTCATCGCCATGACCCTGGATGGCCGCAAGCCAACCCTGACGCCCGCAGACTACCTGCGAAAAAAGGCCGGTCAGCGCCTGTCCATGGAGGAACCGTTGCAGCAAGCGGGGCTACAGGGGGCTACTGCGGTGCTTCCGGGAAGTCCGGCGCGGCGAGTGGCGGTGATCTACAAGGACGATAAGGCGTACCTGTTCGTCGGTGCCATTCGCAATCAGGCCTCGCTGGAAAGCCAGGACGATCACTTCATGTCTGTGATCAGGAGCTTCCGCCCGCTGAAGAAGGAAGAGCAAGCCTTGGCCCAGCCATTACGACTGCACCTGATCCAGGTGAAGTCGGGGCAGACCATTGCCAGCCTGGCTAGAGAGAGCAAACTGCCGGGTACGCAAGTGGATCTGGAAAATCGTATTCGATTGCTCAATAATTTGTATCCAATCGGCGAGCCGAGGCCAGGAGATTGGCTAAAAGTCGTACGTTAGAGGGGTTGACGCCGGGTGACTGAACGGTCTTGTTAGCCCCATGCATCTTGCGTATGCTCGCCCGTCACGTCTGTCACAAGCAAAAGCGGAAATGCCAAAATGTCTGATCTGAAAACGGCCGCTCTCGAATACCATGCCCAACCCCGCCCGGGGAAACTCAGTGTCGAGCTGACCAAGCCGACCGCCACCGCCCGCGACCTGTCGCTGGCTTACAGCCCGGGCGTTGCCGAGCCGGTACGCGAAATCGCGCGTGATCCTGAACTGGCCTTCAAGTACACCGGCAAGGGCAATCTGGTAGCGGTAATTTCCGACGGCACTGCCATCCTCGGTCTGGGCAACCTTGGCCCGCTGGCCTCCAAACCGGTGATGGAAGGCAAAGGCGTTCTGTTCAAGCGTTTCGCAGGCATCGACGTATTCGACATCGAAGTCGACGCTGAAAGCCCGCAGGCGTTCATCGATACCGTCAAGCGCATTTCCATTACCTTCGGTGGCATCAACCTCGAAGACATCAAGGCGCCCGAGTGCTTCGAAATCGAGCGCACCCTGATCGAGCAGTGCGACATTCCGGTATTCCACGATGACCAGCATGGCACCGCCATCGTGACCGCTGCCGGCATGCTCAATGCCCTGGAAATCGCCGGCAAATCTCTGGCCGAAGCCAAGATCGTCTGCCTCGGCGCCGGTGCTGCCGCCATTTCCTGCATGAAGCTGCTGGTGAGCATGGGCGCCAAGGTCGAGAACATCTTCATGATCGACCGTAAAGGCGTGATCCACGCCGGTCGCGACGACCTGAACCAGTACAAGGCCGTGTTCGCGCACGAGACCGACAAGCGCACCCTGTCCGAGGCGCTCGACGGTGCAGACGTGTTCGTCGGCCTGTCCGGCGCCAACCTGCTGAGCCCGGAAGACCTCAAGCGCATGGCGGCCAACCCGATCGTCTTCGCCTGCTCCAACCCGGACCCGGAGATCAAGCCGGAGCTGGCTCACGAGACCCGTAGCGACGTGATCATGGCCACCGGTCGCTCCGACTATCCGAACCAGGTCAACAACGTGCTGGGCTTCCCCTTCATCTTCCGCGGTGCCCTGGACGTGCGCGCCACCCGCATCAACGAGGAAATGAAGATCGCTGCCGCTAATGCCCTGCGCGACCTGGCCAAGGAGCCGGTACCGAAGGACGTCTGCGATGCCTACAACGTGGCGTCCCTGGAATTCGGTCGTGAGTACATCATTCCGAAGCCCATGGACAAACGCTTGATCACCGTTGTCTCCGATGCTGTGGCCAAGGCCGCCATCGAGTCCGGCGTAGCGACCCTGCCCTATCCGAAGCACTATCCGCTGACTTCGGTGGATGACGTGTTCAACGGCTAAGTCGAGAAGCAATAAAAAGCCCCGCAGTCCAGACTGTGTGAAAACCTAGCCGTCTGAGTCGAAGCTGAAGACAATGCCCGTATCGATCGATACGGGCATTGTCGTTTATGGGCTACATCCAGGGAGAGGCGCGCGGTCAGGA
>NZ_SCOK01000059.1:0-29108 GCF_005502555.1 Pseudomonas sp. D(2018) | reverse complement strand
GGGGGAGGGTTTCGTTCATCCGGAATCCAGTGGGTGGTTGTGGGCCGATCATACCTCAGCCGCGTCATTCGCCTCGTCTCCGTCCAGGCAAGCCAGGGCTCTCCCCTTTACTGCGCGTCCGTCACTAAAAAATTAACATGCTAATGATTTCTCTTGACCTCACCCTTGGCCGAGCTTAGTCTGAAGTTATCTTAACAACTGAGATTCTTTTTTGTTGAGATAAATACCCGCTCCTCCCATTGGAGCGGGGACCCTTACAAGAAGATGGGACTAGCCATGCTCACCGCCGAACAGAACCGCCTGCTGACTGACGTAACCCCCGGTACACCGCTTCATGGGTACTGGAAGAAGCACTGGATTCCAGCCCTGCGCAGCGAGGCGCTCGCTCCGGGTGGGGCGCCGCAGCGCGTCGAGCTGCTTTGCGAGAAGTACGTGGCCTTTCGCGGCGACGATGGCAAGGTCGGTTTCCTCCATGAGGCCTGCCCCCATCGCGGCGTCTCGCTCGCCCTCGGCAGGAACGAAGGCAATCGGCTGACCTGCATCTTCCATGGCTGGAGCTTCGACGCCGACGGCAACTGCACTCGGATGCCGACGGAGAAGGACCAGGGCTTCTGCCAGAAGGTCAAGGGGCAGGGCTTCAAGGTCCGCGAGGGCGGTGGCATCGTCTGGGTCTATCTCGGCGAAGGCGAGCCGCCGAAGTTCAACGACTACGCGTTCACCTACCTCACGCGGGAACACGCGCGGCCGCGAGCGTCGTACAACGAAGCCAACTGGTTGCAGAACGTCGAGACCTTGCTCGACTCGGCGCATATCGGCCTGTTGCACCACGATACGACCGCTGACGCGAGCCTGCCCCAGGCGGGCCTGCAGCTGGTCACCGGCAACGATACGCCCAAGTACACTCTGGAAAGCCGCCCCTATGGGCTGCGTTCCTACTCGCTGCGGTCCAGTGGAGGAGAAACCGACTACCTCCGCGTTACCGAATACGTGGCGCCCGGCACGGCCTTCATCGGCACCACCGAGCAGGAAGCCGGTTTCGTAATCATCGTGGTACCGGTCAACAACACCCGCAGTCTCCAGTGGTACGTCTACTGGGACTCGCGCCAGCCCATCGATGACAACCTGCCCGACTTCGCGCTCCTGGGTACCGATGAGTGCGACGACAACTTCGCCGCTTCGCGCCAGGGCACGCCGAACTATGGCCAGGACCGCGAAGCCATGCGCGAGGGCACCAGTTGGAGCGGTGTTCCCGGGGTGATCTTCGAGGACTACGCCGTCGCCGAGAGCATCCCCATTGTCGATCGCACCCGTGAATTTCTCGGCAGCGGCGACCTGGCAATCGTGCGCCTGCGCCGCGAACTCATGGAGCGCATCCGGCAATCGGAAGCCAACGAGGATTGCCTCCGGGCGGGAGACAGCAACTACCGTTCGCTGAGGGCCCTGGCCGAAATGATCCCGGCGGGCGCCGACATCCAGGGCTTCACGGAAAGGAAGCGTCAGGAACGAGAAGCGGAATTTCTCTGAATGATCCGCCCGGCCCCGGGCCGGGCACCTTTCCATGAGCTTTGCAGCTATCGCTTGAGACCGACCATGAGCGCGCCGAACAGACACCAGGTGTATGTCAAATCCATCACCCACGAGGCCGATGATGTACTGGCCTATGAACTCAGGGCTTGCGGCGAAGGGGAGCTCCCGCCTTTCACCGCGGGCTCGCATATCGACCTCATCATCGACGGCATCCCCCTGCGCAGCTACTCGCTACTCAACGATCCGGTGGAATGCCGGCGCTACGTGATCGCGGTCGCCAAGGACCCGAAAAGCCGCGGTGGCTCCAGGCTCATCCACGAAACCCTGCGCAGCGGCGACACCCTGCAGATCAGTGCGCCGAAGAACCACTTTCCGCTGGTCGATGGCCCGCATCGCTCCGTCCTGATTGCCGGGGGCATTGGTATAACCCCGCTCTGGAGCATGGCGCAGCACCTCTCTGGAAAAGGCGCGGCCTGGGAGCTCCATTACTTCGCCCGCAGCCGCCGGAATGCGGCCCTGCTGGAGCGCATGCAGGGCGGCATCGAACGGGGCGATATCCATCTGCTGCTGGCGCGGGACGTGGAAACCACTGTCCGCGACATCCGCGACCTCTTTGGCGCCGATGATGGCGAGCGGCACTACTACTGCTGTGGTCCCAGCGGAATGATCGAGACGTACAAGGCCCTGTCCCAGGGGATAGACGGACACCGGATTCATTTCGAGAGCTTTGTGCCCCTGCAGGAAGCGGCCACGGCCGGCGGCTACGAGGTGTTGCTGGCCAAGACCGGCAAGACCCTTTCGATAGAAACGGGCAAGAGCATCCTCGATGCCCTGGACGAGGCGGGGGTGGAGGTGATGAGTTCCTGCCGCGAAGGGATCTGCGGCGCCTGCGAGGTGCGCGTGATCGAAGGCATACCGGATCACCGCGACTCGATTCTCAGCGACGCTGAGAAACAGGCGAACAGGACCATGTTCGTCTGCTGCTCCGGCAGCCGATCGCCGCGTCTGGTGCTCGATCTCTAAAAGCCGCCGCTCGCCGGCTCACTCCTCTCAATCCACAACAATCATAAGAAGACGATCATGAACGAGAATGCCCAATTGAAAGGCCCGGCGGCGGAGCCGATGATGGCGAGGGCGAGCGTCGCGGACGTCGCCCACTCGGCCAAATTGCTCAGGCTGCTGCCCCTGCTCCTGGTGTGCTACCTGTTCGCCCACCTCGACCGCATCAATATCGGTTTCGCCAAGACGCAGATGAGCAACGACCTTGCCTTCAGCGACTCAATCTATGGATTCGGCGCCGGACTTTTCTTCATCGCCTACATGCTCTTCGGCGTGCCCAGCAACCTGGCCCTGGAGCGCGTGGGTCCCAGGCGCTGGATCGCCACCTTGATGGTCATCTGGGGGGCCATGTCGGCCGCCATGCTCGCCGTCGAAACCCCGCTGCAGTTCTATACCCTGCGCTTCCTGCTGGGCGTGGCCGAAGCCGGGTTCTTCCCGGGCATCTTGGTCTACCTGAACCGCTGGTTTCCGGCTACCCGCCGGGCCCAGGTCACCGCCCTGTTCGCCCTGGCAGTGCCGCTGGCGGGCATTGTCGGCGCGCCTGTCTCGGGGTTCATCCTGGAGCACGCCAAGGATGGGTACGGACTCAATGGCTGGCAGTGGATGTTTCTCATCGAGGGGTTGCCGGTGGTGTTCCTCGGGCTGGTCGTCCTGCTCTATCTCCCCGATGACCATGAGTCGGTCGGCTGGCTGACGCCCTCGCAGAAGGCCGAGTTGACGGCAACCCTGGCCCGCGAGCAGCTGGATAAACCGGTTGCGACCTTCTCCAGTGTATTCACCAACCGCTTTACCTGGCTGCTCATCGTCGTCTATTCGGCGGTGATGCTGGCCATGGGCGTCGTGGCCTTCTGGATGCCGACCTTCATCGCCAACACCGGCCTCAGTCACGAGAGCCAGGTCGGGTTGCTGGCATCCATCCCCTATCTGCTCGGTTGCATCAGCATGGTGCTGATGGGCAGGAGTTCAGACCAGAACAAGGAACGCCGCTGGCATCTCTTCCTGCCCCTGGCCGCTTCCGCCGTGGGCCTGTTGTTGGCCGCGGCGGCCCCCACAAGCCTGCCCATGGTGATGATCGGCATGTCCCTGGCCTGCATGGGGGCCACCACGGCCCTGCCGATCTTCTGGCAGCTTCCCGGCGCGTTCTTCAGTAACCGAAGCATCGCCGGCGGCATTGCCTTGGTCAGTTCCTTCGGTAGCGTCGCATCGTTCTTCTCTCCTTACTTCATCGGCTGGATGCGCGACTTCTCGGCGACGCCGGAGCTGGCGCTGAACATCCTGGCGGTCCTGATATTCCTGGGGGGCGCGCTCGTCCTGGCGGTGCCGCCGCACAGGGTCAATCCGAAGCAGGGCTGAGCCTGCGGAGCAGAACCGCCCCATCCTTGATCATGGTCGCGCACGGTGATGGAGAGGGTGCCGTGCGGGCCATCCTGGCCCTGTCACCCTCTCGCGCGGAGAAATGCCATGACCGAGCGAACGACTTGCTCCCATACCCATAACCACTCTTCGGTGTTCTCGCGGCGCCCGGTTGCCACGGGGATCGCCGTCGGCGTGGGGTCCCTGCTGCCGCACGCGTTACTGCCTCCGGAGGCCTCGCTGGGGTTTGCCGCAGTACTCATCGCCCTCATCGGCGGCATCTACTTCGGCTTCGCCGTTACCAACGGCGACAGCCGCCATCAGCTCATCGAGTTCAACGTCAGCGGGCTCTTCGCGCTTGCCGGCCTGCTGGGGCTGCTCCGCTGGCCCTTTCTGCTGCCGCTGGCCTACTTCGCCCACGCGATGTGGGACCTGGCCCATCACCATCGGTCACGACTGCCACTGGTATCCATACCGCGCTGGTACGTGCCCTGGTGCGTGGTCATCGACGTAATCATCGGCGCCGGCCTGCTTGTCCTCTGGCGCAACAACGGCTTGATCTGAGCCGGGTCTCGTCGAGTGCAATGATCGAGAACGGTGATTGGCAGCATATGACCGTTTTTTGTCATAGCCGAGGCGGGGGCCACGTGTAGATTTTTTCGTGACGAATAATCTTGAGGTCAATTCGATGCTGACGGCGACATACTCAAAACAAAAGAAGCTGGTAGGTGTTGCTTCGAGGGCGAAGATCATTCACTCCGAAAGTTGTGGTTGCAAACTAACGGGGTCGCGATTTCTTCAACTGGTGGAAGCCTTTGCGGCACTGCCGAAAGATAGTGTACTTGTGGATTGGAGAGTTCCGGTTCGCCTCGTTCAACCATATCACTGGACGTGTGGCGCCGAGTACTTCCAGAAGCAGCTTATTACAGCCATGAGCAACAACCGGCACGATCATGTCAGCCGCGCTTTGCTGGCCGCTGCTCAATCTCCCTTGGTACGGGAACAACGCGAGTCGAATACAAAGCCGGAACTGAAAGCACGTACCGGGGAAATCGATACCGTCATTGTCAACGGCAGGATATTCACCGGCGAACTCGATGCGCCCTGGTGTGAAGCCGTGGCGATAGGCGATGGGCTCATCCGCGCGGTCGGGACCAGCATTGCCATGCGGGCCTTGGCCGGGGCGTTCGCGGAAGTCATCGATGTCGGCGGGCGCACAGTGATTCCGGGCCTGAACGATGCGCACATGCACCATACGCCCGACCCGTTCGGCATCCGTTTGCCGGTCGACCCGATGGCCAATCCGTCGTTCGACGAAATTCGGCTGCTGATTAGCGAAGCGGTCGCCGCGTCCCCCGCGGGCACCTGGATCTACGCGACGATGGGCGAGCGTCTGACCAACGACAAGGCGCTCGATCGCAGGCCACTCGACGAAATCGCGCCGGACCATCCGATTATTTTCCTGGGGATGAGCAACCACACCAACGTGGTGAACAGTGCTGCCATGCAGCGGCTGGGCATTCGGGACGAGGAGCCCGATCCTGTTGGGGGCGACTATGAGCGGCTGCCGGGATCGCGGCGCCTTTCGGGTCGAATCAACGAGTACGCCCAGTGGTCGCCGCAGCGTTGCTTCGCGTCGATGGCGACGGTCGAGGAGGGCGCTGCCAGTCTTCGGGCGCTGGCCGATGAGTGTGTCCGCTGGGGCATCACGACCATCCAGAACATGTCCTGGACGCCTCCTGAGCGCTATCTGGACATGGCCAAGGCTGCGGACGTTCCGATCAAGGTTCGGCTCATCCGCTTTCCACCGTCCGGGCCCGAAGGGCGGATTCTCAGCGATGGCCGTGGCATCAAGCGCGAGATCACTGACCGTGTGGAATTCCACGGCACCAAGTGGATCCTCGACGGAACTCCCATCGAGGGTGCCTCAGCCGTCAGTCGGCCGTATTCCTCCGACTCGCCCAACCGGGGGCAGGAGAATTTTCCCGGCTCCGAAATTTCCCACATGTTGCGCGAAAGCCTGGGGGCCAAGGAGCAATTGCTGTTGCATGCCATCGGCGACCGGGCGCTGGAAAGTGTGCTGAATGCAATCGAGACCTTCAGTCCGCAAGTGGATTGGCAGGCCAGGAACTTGCGCATCGAACACGGCGATGGTCTGACCAGGGAGCAGGTCGGCCGGGTCAAGGCGGCTGGTGCGATGGTGGTGCAGAACCCGACGCACTTCTGGTTCTACGGCGGTGACACGGGATTCTCCATCTTCGATGGCGCGTTCCAGAGTCTCCTGGACACGGGCATCACCGTTGGCATCGGCTCGGATGGTCCGCTCAACCCGTTCCTGGGGCTGCTTGCGGCGGTGCAGCACCCGGCCCGCCCACACGAGGCGATGTCCATGGAAAACGCCGTCCGCGCCTATACCCGGGGCAGCGCGATCGCGGAAGGCAAGGGCGACTCCAAGGGGCGGCTGATTCCCGGGCAGGTTGCCGATCTTGCCGTGTTGTCCCAAGACATTTTCTCGATCGAGCCTCAATACCTGCCGAGTACCCAGAGCGTCCTGACGATGGTGGATGGTTCGGTGGTCTTTCGAGATGCCGGCATCTGACTGTTCGTAACGGCATGGCAGTTCAGCGAATGACGCATGTACTGAAGAAACAATAACCAAGGGAAATACTGCATGACACTGCAAGAGAAGATACAGGCTGCGGAAAATTCGCTGGCCGCGGCGGTTGGAAGTCTGAGCGTTGAGCAGGTAATCGCGCTCTATACCGAAGATGCCTGTCTGATGCCCAATGGACAGAGAACCCTGAAGGGCAAGTTGGAAATAGGTGCATTCTTCGAACAGGCCTTCCAGATGGGTATCGCTGGCGCGAAGTTTAAAGTTGTCGAAGTGGAGGGGAACGAACAGGAAGCAAGCGAAGTCGGCAGCTATGAACTCTATGCACGAACGCCTGCCGGTGATCATGTAACGGCTGAAAAGGGTCGCTATCTGGTGCTGTGGAAAAACGTGGGCGGGAAATGGCTATTGCATCGGGATATGTTCAACTCCGATGGATCTGGTGATTAGTCATTTCATAACATTCGCGTTCGTCTTCTTCATCTCCCAGCGTCGGCTCGGGAGATGAATAATAAGTTCGATATATAAAAATTAGATTCGACAGTTTCTCTGCCTAAAAATAACTCTAGCGGAGCGGGCCTTTATGAGCTGTGTGGTAGCTTTTTGTTCAAAGAAAAGTGTCTTGGTAACTTCATTGTGCGGGTTTTCCTTGCTTGCCGGCATGGTGCAAGCCGGGGATCTGCCCGCCGTCAACCTGGGTCTCACTACCTTCTACGATGGAGCCACCATTCCCGGTGGCCCAGGCTGGTCTACTTCTCTCTATTCATCCCACTACGAGGGACGCAAGATCACCGACCGGCATGGGGACGAGATCGGTCTGCCCAAGTCCACCACCAATATCGATGCCTCTGCCTTGCAACTGATTTACCAGGATGGCTCCCGAAAGGATGTCAATTGGGGGCTCAGCTTCATCCTGCCGGTGCTCACCAAGGCCAAGGTCGATGACGGAATGGACAATGCTGTGCTGGACGCGCAGGAGGGATTCGGTGACCTCCGGGCGGGCGCCTACCTGCAGTTCGAGCCCGTGATGGGGAAGAATGGTCCCCTGTTCGCCCACCGACTTGAAATGGATGTCGTGGTGCCGATCGGTAAGTACGACAAGGACCATGCCATCAACCCCGGATCGAATTTCTGGTCGATCAATCCCTATTGGGCCGCAACCCTGTGGCTCACGCCCAAGACCACCGTTACCTGGAACGCGTATTACCTCTGGAACGGCAAGAACGACGATCCATCTCCGGCCCTCTACGGTGCGAGTGCCGAGGACGTCCAGGCCGGGCAGGCCGTGCACTTCAACTTCAACGCGGCCTATGCGCTGACCCAGCAGCTCCACGTTGGTATCAATGGCTATTGGCTGAAGCAGTTCACGGACACCGAAATCAACGGCCATGCCGTTTCTGGTCGACGTGAGAAAGTCTTCGCTATCGGTCCCGGCGCGATGTACGCCTTCTCCAGGAATGACTTGATTTACGCAAACCTGTACTTCGAGTCCGAGGCGGAAAACAGGACTGAAGGCAATCGCTTCGTCTTCCGCTGGGTGCACAAGCTTTAAGGTCGGCGGAGTGCGCAAGCAGGGGGACGCCCGGTTTGGCGTGGGGCCCATGGGGCAGTCTCTCTCTTGCGAACTCTTTCAGCTTCCCGAGCATGCAAGGCGACGAAGTTCGGGGAAACGCGGAGTAGGGCAGTGCGAGGGGACGAACGAAGCCAAGAAACGAAAAAACCCCAAAAATCAGGGGCTTAGTCAGGGGATTTTGGAGCGGGCGAAGGGAATCGAACCCTCGTCATGAGCTTGGGAAGCTCAGGTAATGCCATTATACGACGCCCGCGAAGGGTGCTCTTTTTACCAGAAGAGGCGGGCGAGGTGAAGCCCGGGGCAGTCACAAGTTACTGAAAGATACTTGCACCTGCCCGGGCGGCCGCGCGTTCAAACGGCAACTGCCTGGTAGTCGGCGACCTGCGGGCGAGCCATGCCCTTGGTGGCCGGAGTCTTGAGGAAGCCCAGCATGGCTTGCTGGGTCTGCAGCCAGGCGGCCTTGGTTTCGACGTCGACGAAGTGTCCGGCGTTGTCGATGACTTCGAACTGGCAATCACGCACGTGCTTGGCGAAGTGGCGGGCGTCCTCGGCCGAGGTGTATTCGTCGCGGTCGCCGTTGATGAACAGCAGTGGGATGTCGACGTTGGCCAGGCAGTCCACGTAGCAGCGCGAATCCATGTTCAGGACCTGGCACACGTGGTGGTGCATCTGCAGGTATTCGTGATCGTCGAGGCTGCTGCAGTGTTTGTGGTTGAAGCGCTGGTACAGGCTCGGCAGGTATTTGCCGATGGTGTTGTTCACCAGATGGCCGACGTTGTCGCGGTCGATGGCGGAGAGGTAGTCCATGCCGCGGGTGAGGTAGTCCATCATCGGTGCGTTGAGGATGGGCGAGAAGGAGGTGACGACGGCCTTCTTGATGCGCGCGGGGCATTGGGCCAGGGCGAGCAGGGCGGAGACGCTGCCCCAGGAGAAGGACATCAGGTAGTCCACCCGGAAGTGCTCGATCAGGTGAAGGAGAATGTCGGCCTCGGTCTCCTTGCCGATGAAGCGGGTGTTGTCGTTATGCGGCTTGGACTGGCCGGCATAGGGCTCGTCGAAGAGCACCACGTTGAAGTGCGGTTGCAGGTATTTCACTGTCTGCGCAAACGAGGCGGTCGTCGACAAGGAGCCGTTGACCAGGATGATGGTCTCCTTGGCTTCTGGGTTGCCGTAGAACTCCGTGTGAACCTTGTACTGGCTGTGAATCTCGACGATGGCAGTTTCCGGCCTCATGTCGTTTCCTCCTGGCGCAGATGGGTCGTGCGAGCCCTCTAAACGGCTTGGCTCGCGCTTAAGTCTTGGCAGTAGGAAAGCGCCTTTCGATGACAATCGGATGTCAGGCGTAGATTTTTAAAATTCTTTATTTATCAAGCGGATAGGTCGAAAAAAGACGGCGGGCTCCAGCGCTTTGAAGGGCGCCAGAGGGGTCTTCTAACCAGGCAGGGAACCTACGAGTGCAGAGCACAAGGGACCGCAGGGAACGCTTAGATGGTCGATGTGACTCTTTGGTCACGCTTCGACCTTGTGTCCGATTTAAGCAGGGCATCATGTCACTCGCAAGCTCATTGAAAGGAAAAATTCTTGCAGTTCGTCGGGTTATTCGATCCCGATGTGACTCGGAGATGATCTAGCTAAAAGCAGGCCACTTCTGCATCGGTGAGTGACCGGTAGTCGCCTGGCTGCATCTGAGGGTCCAGTTTCAGCGGCCCGATGCTTTCGCGGTGCAGGCGCACGACGCGGTTCTGGAAGTGCCCGAACATGCGCTTGACCTGGTGGTAGCGGCCCTCGTGGAGGGTCAGGCGGGCGGCGCGGGTGTCGAGGATGTCCAGCTGGGCGGGGAGGGTTGTCAGGTCCTCGAAGGCGAAATAGAGCCCTCGGGCGAAGGTATCGATGTATTCGGCGCCGATGGGCTGCTCGGTTTCCACGTAGTAGACCTTGGGCTGCTTGCTGCCGGGCAGCGTGAGGCGGCGCGACCAGTGCCCGTCGTTGGTGATCAGCAGCAGGCCGGTGGTGGTGAGGTCCAGGCGTCCACCCAGGTGCAGGTCGTGCTTGTCAGGCTCGTCGAGCAGGTCGAGCACGGTGGGATGCTCCGGGTGCTCGGTGGCGCTGACGTGGCCGGAAGGCTTGTAGAGCATGAAGTAGCGCGCTGGCTTGCCGGCCTGGAGCAGCCGCTCGTCCAGCTCGATTCGGTTGAACTCGCGGACCTCGAAGCGGCCATCGACGACCGCCTGTCCATCCACCCTTACCCGACCAGCGGCTAGCAGGAGGCGCGCGTCGAGGCGGTTGAATTCAGAAAGATTGCTCAAAAATCGATCAAGGCGCATCAGCTTGGTGCATCGGGTGGCAGCGACTGTGCGCAATGGGGGCAGAGGCAGGCGCGGTCAATGTCCTGCGGCGGGATGCGCTCGAGCGCGACGGGGTCGATCTTTGCCGTGAAGCACCAGCAGTCCTGACCCGCACGCGCAGGATCGGCCTGGGTGCACTGATTGCTCTGGCCGCAGAGTGGGCAGCGGGTCGGGTCGGACGGGGCGCTCATGAAGGAAGTTCACGGTGGAAAGGGCGCAAGGGTGCAGCCTTGCGCGCTGGGCTGCAAGTGCATGCCGATGGGTGCCGTTTCCCGATGATCGCGCGGTGGCGGACGTTGCCGTCTGGCTCGGATGGCCTAGGCTCGAATAAGCAAGGTGAAGATGTCTGAAAACGACATGGCCGGATTCACAAATGTCTGAAGGCCTTTGAGAAGCTGACGCATAATCGCGGTCTATCGATTCTGTCGCCCACTATTTAGAGCAGAGCTGCCTCGTGTCCACCAACATTAGTGTCGTCAATAAAGCCAAGGCCTGGTCCGCTCACGGTGTCACGGCCACCGGTGTCGTGCTGGCCCTGATGGCCATCCTTGCCCTGTTCGACAACCAGCCCCGTGACTGCCTGCTGTGGCTGGGGGCTGCGTTGCTGGTAGACGGCCTCGATGGCACCCTCGCCCGACGCGTGCAGACCAGCACCATGCTGCCGAACTTCGACGGTTCGACCCTGGACCTGGTCATCGACTACCTCACCTATGTGTTCATCCCCGCGATCTTCATCTACCGCTACATCGACCTGCCCGAGCATACGGCGCTGGTGGCGGTGAGCCTGATCCTGGTGTCGTCGCTGTTCTGCTTCTGCAACCTGAATATGAAGAGCAGCGACAACTATTTCGTCGGCTTCCCTGCGGCCTGGAACGTGGTGGCGCTGTACATCTGGATCATCGATCCGCTGCCCGTGGTCAGCCTGTTGCTGATCTGCTTCCTTGCGGCCCTGACGCTGACCAAACTGAAGTTCCTGCACCCGTTCCGCGTGCGCAAGCTGATGCCGCTGAACATCGTGGTCACCTTCGTGTGGATGATCAGCAGCATGTTCCTGATCCTTCAGCATCCCTTCTACAAGTCGCTGGTGCTGGGCATCTGGTGGCTGTCCTCGGCCTACTTCGTGAGCATCTGCCTGTGGCGCAGCCTGCTGGACTGGACTCATAAGCTGAAAGCGTAGGGTCCTGCCTTCAGTTGGCCGCGGCGCTGGCGCTGCTGCTGGTGACCTCGCGGTAGATCGCCTGGAGGTTCTCGGTGCGCTCCCTGGTGTTCGGGTGGCGCATGAGTGGTGAGTTGACGATGTCGTACACGTTATCGGCGACCGCCTCGGCTTGGTTCTTCGGGGCAGCCCTGGAGGCTGTGGGTTCCATGGGGGGCAGGTCCTTGACGAAGGCATTGATGGAGCTGGAAAGGCCCTGGCTGTCTGGATAGACCTCGCTCAGCATCTTCACGGCGCAGGAGTCGGCTTGTAGCTCCTGGTCGATGTGGTGCCGGGTGAACTGGCCTTTCTCCAGCTTGATGCGGTCGACCACTTTCTCTGGGGAACTGTTCGCGTCCTTGATGGTGTCGACGAGGTCAGCTTTCACCGAGAAGGAGTCCACCACCAGGCTCTGCATTTCCTTGGTCTCGTGCCGCTGAAGGACGTGGGCAACCTCATGGGCAAGGGCGAAGTACGCCTTGGGATGTTGCTTGGGGTCGTTCAGCAGTCCCTGGTCAAGGTAGAGGTAGCCGCCGGGCAGGGCCAAGGCGTTGCGGTTGGACGTTTTGACGATGAACAGCTTGAAGTCGTAGTCGTGAGGCTCGCCGACGCTGGCGAGGATGTCGCTCAGCATCTTGTCCGCCACGGGATAGTGCTTGCGTCCCAGCTTGTTGTCGCGGGGCAGCAGGTCCTTGCGCGTGTCGTGCTGGCGTTTTGCGTAATGCACTTCTGCTGACATCGGCAGCCAGTTGAGTTGTTTGGCCGCCAGCTTGGTGGAGTCTGACAGCTGGCTGCCCGTATCTGGCGTCGGGCTTGAGCTGAGTATGCTACTCAACTGGCCCGGCAGTCCTTTCAGCACTTCCGTGACATTGAACTGAATGAGCGAGGCGGCGTTGTCACTGAGGCGGTAGGGCTGGACCAGTTGAGGGCAGTTCCTGTCCACCACCACGGCTGCCCGTGGGGTGAGTTTGGTGAAGGTCTTCACCTGGGCCGGATCGCCCGTGGCGTCGAACGGATTGGTGATGCTCGCGCCATTGCAGGCCATCAGCAAGGCTGCTGCGGCAAAGGTGCAGCAGGTGGCGGGGATGTAGGCTTTCATGGCGCCTCCTCGTACCGGATACCCGGCTACTTGAGCTGTTGCTGGAGTTCACGGATACGCAGGTCCCTGGCGCTGTAGTAACCCTCTTCGTCGAGGATGGCTGCTTCGTAGACCAGTTGTTGGCGTCGGTCGGAGACTTCCTTGCGCACGTGTTCGAGGCGCTGGTTCACCGCCGGGTCAGAATTGGCCTGAGCGAGGTCGGCCTGTGCTTCCTCGGCGTTGAAGGGGCGGTCTTCTTCCAGCTTGCGGCCGCCCGGCTTCTTCGTGTTGCTCACGCGGTCCAACACCGAAGTCAGAGAGCCGCAGTCAGCACGTGCCTTCTCGTCGCTGGTTATCGCTTTGAGTATCTGTACGAGGGGATTGCTCGATGTAATCCCTCCGTCGGCCATCAGGTCATTCAGGCCGGTGCAGTTCTGTGCTGAAGCGTTGCTGGCAGCCAGTAACCATAGGATTCCGAGTGCTTTCAACGTCAGGTTGTTCATCTTCAATGTCTCCCTAGTGATGGAGCCAAATCACGATCAGTGCCCAAACCAGCAAACCCAGCCAAACCAAGCGGCGCAGCAGCAGCAAGGAGGCGGCAGCCTTGTTCCCCGCTAAGGTTGTGGCTTCCTTGTTTCTCCCCGCGCGGCGTTGCCAAAGCTTCCAGAAGTCCAAGAAAACGAAATGGGAAAACTGATCGCAAACGCTTTGGCGGTGGTGAGGACGCTGATTGAGTTCTTTCCTTAAGCGAAGTCGCACACTTGTGGGAAGCCGACTTTCGGTCTTCAACAAGCTGTTGAGCAGATTTGTCCTCTGATCATGGCCCGCATCTACACCGGCATGGACTGCTCCGGAAAAGAAGCTTTCGATCAGCATCCCTACCGCGATGGGCAGAGGAGTTAGCCACCAATCGAAGGCGGCCAGGATGATAAGTGAGGCGATGATCGACAGGATGACCAGGCTTATGAACGCTGCTGACAACAGCAGGACAAACAGGAATGATTGCTGTCGCGGCAGAGGACACTCGCTGAAGCGACGGTCGAAATAGTGCTTCCAACAAGCTCGGATAACCATTCCGAACATCAAAGCCAGCAGGATTTCCAGCGCAAAGCTTACGTAGTGGTCGAAGTCGGAGGCGGGTCTTTGAAGAGACATGTAAGCGGCGGCGTGTATCTCCACGCCGTAGAGGTTGCCCAATGGTGTTAGAAACGTGTCGCTTGAGCCGTAACCGCCGCCGAAGAACACCACGCCGTTGAGCACAGTGCTCGCCTGGGGAGGAAGCGCCTGCTGCTGCCGAATGCTGGAGATAGGGACCGGAGCCAGGCCGAGTAGGATCTGGAGCGGATTGATAAGCTCAAAGGTATCCTTGGATTCCTTCAGGCATTTTGGCAAGGAGGGAGGCGAAGACAACTTCAAAGCCTGGCCAGCGAGCCCCTGGTTGTTGCAGGGAAAGCGAGTGAGCAAGCCATAGCTGAGTCTAAGACTGGGGTCGCCGAAGCAGACGCGGCCGTTCTGTTTTGAGTCGCACGTCTTGGCCATCCGCCCCTTCCACTCGCGGTTTTTGTTCTCCGAGGCCTCGACTAGCATCTCGAAGGGCTCCATCAGCACGGTGTTGGTTGCGGTCTGGGTCTCGATCAGACGGTAAAGCCCCTCTTGGCAGTCCAGCTCGGTGCGAGACGGGGGCTTCTGATGGCTCTGCGTTTTGCTGATTTGCTCAACCAGAGGTGAGGGAGAAAGGTCGAAGTCGATGACTACGACCTTTGGTTTGGCCTTGTAAATTGCGTCGAGGTCGGTCAACAGCTCACAGCGATTTAGAGGCGAGCGCTCGCCATATCGGGTCTCGTGGGTCAGCGCGTCGATCAACACAACACTGACGCCGGGCTGGGGCTTTCTGCCTGCTGCGGCCTGCACCGCACTGAGGTTGGCAATGGTGAGGTATGTATAGCCATCAATCGTGTCCAGCAGTCGAAAGTGCAGATGGCCAATGACAACCAGCGAAGCGACTGCCACGGCGGCGGGCAGGTTATGGAGAAATGAGTGAAGCGGTTGGAGCAGCCTGCATAACCAGCGCAGAGCGCCCCACTGCGTGCTTCCCGCGTGTTCGGACATCCCGTTCGGCTCCACGCCCCGGTAATACCCTGTCCAGGGAGTCTTTGCGATCGAGGAAGGCAAGGCTTGCCGGCAAAGTCGCCCATGGCATCGGGGCATGTCGGCGGGCAGCTGCCGGCTGTGCGCCAATGCTCGAGCCAGGATGGGCGCCTGATGGTGCCAGGCGCCAGGGATGGCGAGACGCTATCGAAAATCTAGAAGTCGAGCATCTGTCCTTCAAGGGCGTTTGATCGGCCTTGGAATACCCTTGGTCGGAGTTGTAAGGCCTCTGAAACAGGTCTGGCCCTGTTCGCAGGGGAGCGCCTGGTCGTCACCACAATGGCAACGTGTAGCTGAGGATCAGCCGGTTCTCGTCGAGGTCGCTACCGAAGTTGGTCGAGCGCACGGTCGCGTTGCGCCACTTCACGCCCAGGTTCTTCAGCGGCCCGCTCTGCACCACGTAGGCGATGTCGGTGTCGCGCTCCCATTCCTTGCCGTCCTCGCGGCCGGCTCCCAGCTCGACGCCGTCGCCGGAGAGGTAGCGGGTCATGAAGGTCAGGCCGGGAATTCCGACGGCGGCGAAGTTGTAGTCGTAGCGCGCTTGCCAGGAGCGCTCTTCGCGGTTGGCGAAGTCGCTGATCTGCACGAAGTTCACCAGGTAAGCGTCGCTGCCGTTGACGTAGGCGAAGCCGGTGTCGCCGCTCATGCGCTGGTAACCCAGGCCCAGGGCGTGGCCGCCGATGCCATAGGTGAACATGGCGCCAAAGGCCTTGTTATCCACATTGCTTCCACCTTCGTCGGTGGAGCGGGCGAAGCGCAGGTCGCTCTTCAGTGTCTGGCCTTCGCCCAGCGGCAGCAGGTGGTTCAGCGTCAGCATGTGTTGGCGGTAGAAGTCTTCCAGGCGGCCGAAGCCATAGCCGGTGCTGAGGGTGTCGTTCCACTTGTAGCTGAGGTTGGCGAAGTCGAAGGCGTCGCTGGTGGCCTGGCGGGCGCGGACGTTCTTCACCCCGACGGTGGTGATGCTCATGTCCTCGTAGTCGGAGGAGTCGCGCTGGTTGACCTGGCGCAGGTGTCCGGCATCGAAGGTCAGACCGTCGATCTCCAGGGAGTTGAGCTGGCCGCCTTCGAAGGTCTGCGGCAACAGACGCGAGTCATTGGCCAGCAGCACGGGGACTTTGGGCATCAGCGTGCCGAGCTTGAGGGTGCTTTTCGAGGCGCGCAGCTTGGCGGTCAGGCCCAGTTCGCCGTATTCGTCCTGGGCGCGCTTGGGCGCTTCGCGGTCGCGCTTGAGCAGGCCGGAACCGGCACGGTCGGGGCTGGAGTCCAGCTTTACGCCGAGCAGGCCGATGGCGTCCAGGCCGACGCCAATCTGGCCTGCGGTGAAGCCCGATTCATAACGCAGCAGGAAGCCCTGGGCCCATTCCTCGGCCTTGGCCTGGGGCGCGGCGTGTTGGCGGAAGTCGCGGTTGAAGTAGAAGTTGCGCAGTTCCAGGCTGGCCTTGCCGTCCTTGACGAAGTCCGCCAGGGCGGGCGCGGACATGCCGAGGGCGCCGCCGGCCAGCAACAGGCCGGTGGTGAGGGTGTTGCGATGCATGGTGAGTCCTCTTGTTTTTGTTGTCGGGGTACAGCGGGAATAAAAAGGGCGCGGCCCAAAGGAGCCGAGACCGCGCCACGGCTCAACAGGCGGGATCGTTCAGCCAGGTCGAAGCGGGGAGGGCACGGCGGCAAGCCGTGCCCCATCGGTCAATGGCTGCTGGCCGCTGCCGCCCCCAGGCCGGTCTGGGCACGTACGAACTGGTCGTCGTAGGCGGCGCGTTCGCGGTTGGCGCGGGCGCTGCGGTCGAGGTTGGAGACGACGACTATCACCAGGAAGGCCAGCGGCATGGAGAACAGCGCCGGGTGGTCGTAGGGGAAGATCGCCTTGGCGTGACCCAGCACGGTCACCCACACCGCCGGGGAGAGGATCACCAGCACCAGTGCGGACACCAGACCGATGAAACCGCCCCAGAGCGCGCCACGGGTGGTCAGGCCCCTCCAGTACATGGCCATGATCAGTACCGGGAAGTTCGCCGAGGCGGCCACGCCGAAGGTCAGGCCCACCAGGAAGGCGATGTTCATCTGCTCGAACAGCAGGCCCAGGCCGATGGCCACCAGGCCGAGGCAAACGGTGGCGATGCGGCTGACGCGCATCTCGTCGCGCTCGCTGGCGCGGCCTTTTTTCAGCACGGTGGCGTAGAGGTCGTGGGAGATGGCCGAGGCACCGGCCAGGGCGAGGCCCGCGACCACGGCGAGGATGGTGGCGAAGGCCACGGCGGAGAGGAAGCCGAGGAACAGGTTGCCACCCACCGCCTGGGCCAGGTGCATGGCGACCATGTTGCCGCCGCCTACCAGGGTGCCGCCCAGCTTGCCGTCGACGAAGTACTGCGGGTCGGTGCCGACGATGACAATGGCGGTGTAGCCGAGTACGCAGACCACCAGGAAGAAGAAGCCGATGAAGCCGGTGGCGAACAGCACCGAGCGGCGTGCTTCACGGGCGTTGGGCACGGTGAAGAAGCGCATCAGGATATGCGGCAGGCCGGCGATGCCGAACACCAGGCCAAGGGACAACGACACGGCGTTGATCGGGTCTGCCAGCATGGAGCCGGGGCCCATGATGCCGTTGCCGATGGCGTGGGCTTCCACGGCGCGGCCGGCGAGGTTCTCGAAGCTGAAGCCGAACTCGCTCATGGCCATCAGCACCAGGGTGGTACCGCCGGCCAGCAGCAGCACGGCCTTGACGATCTGTACCCAGGTGGTGGCGATCATGCCGCCGAAAATCACGTAGACCAGCATCAGCAGGCCAACCACCACTACGGCCATCTGGTAGTCGAGGCCGAACAGCAATTTGATCAGTTGGCCGGCGCCGACCATCTGCACGATCAGGTAGCAGCACACCACGGTCAGCGAGCCGATGGCGGCGAAGCTGCGCACGCGGGTCTGGTCCAGGCGGTAGGAGACGATATCGGCGAAGGTGTAGCGACCCAGGTTGCGCAGGCGCTCAGCCATCAGGAAGGTGATGACCGGCCAGCCGACGAAGAAGCCGATGATGTAGACGAAACCGTCGTAGCCCTTGGTGAACACCAGGCTGGTGAGGCCCAGCAGGGTGGCTGCCGACATGTAGTCGCCAGCGATGGCCAGGCCGTTCTGGAAGCCGGAGATACCGCCACCGGCGGTGTAGAAGTCGGCGGTGGAGCGGGTGCGCCGGGCGGCCCACCAGGTGATCGCCAGGGTGCCAAGGACGAACACGAAGAACATGCCGATAGCGTTGAGGTTGAGCGCCTGTTTCTCCGCCACCAGGGGCGCGGCGAAGCTGGTCAGGGGCGCCAGGGCGAGCAGGCTGAGCAGGGCTTTCATGCCTGGGCCTCCTTGATGATTTCCGCGCTGAGGCTGTCGAAGCGGGTGTTGGCGCTGCGCACGTACCAGGCGGTCAGCAACCAGGAAAGGGCGATGATGGCGGCGCCCACCGGGATGCCGCGGCTGAGGTTGCTGCCGTCGTAGAGTGGCTGGTGCAGCCAGCCGGGCACGAAGGCCACCAGCATGATGAACAGGTAGTAGACCCCTAGCACGATGGCGCTGAGGGACCAGGCGAGTACGGCTCTCTGGCGTGCCAGGTTCTGGAACTTGGGGTTGGACCGGATACGGTCGAAGCTTTGGGTGAGGGCTGGGTTATGGGTACTCATGACGGCTCCGCTTGTTGTTGTTGTCGATGCCTGTTGCCAGTCGCCGCAGCTTTTTCGGGCATGCAGCGGCCTGTCCCGGCAGCCCTGGGGCTGCCGGCCTGTTTGCTCAATCCGGTTCCTAGAGGTTCTTCGCCATGTCGCGCAGGACGTATTTCTGGATCTTGCCGGTGGAGGTCTTCGGCAATTGGGTGAAGACCACTGTCTTGGGTACCTTGAAGCCCGCCAGGTGCTCGCGGCAGAAGGCGATGATCTCCGCCTCGCGGGTCTCCTGCTGGTCGGCCTTGAGGGTGATGAAGGCGCAGGGGGTTTCGCCCCACTTCTCGTCGGGCCGCGCCACCACGGCCGCTTCCAGTACCGCCGGATGGCGATAGAGCACGCCCTCAAGCTCGATGGTGGAAATGTTCTCGCCGCCGGAGATGATGATGTCCTTCAGCCGATCGCGGATTTCCACGTAGCCGTCCGGGTGCCACACGGCCAGGTCGCCGGTGTGGAACCAGCCGCCCTCGAAGGCTTCGCTGGTGGCACTGGGGTTCTTCAGGTAGCCCTTCATCACGGTGTTGCCGCGCATGAAAATCTCGCCGATGGTCTGGCCGTCCAGGGGGACCGGTTCCAGGGTCTTCGGGTCCGCCACCATGACCCCTTCAAGGGTGGGGTAGCGCACGCCCTGGCGGGATTTGATGCGGGCGCGTTCTTCCAGGGGCAGTTCGTCCCATTCGTCATGCCAGGCGCACACGGTAACCGGGCCATAGACCTCGGTCAGGCCGTAGACGTGGGTGACGCGGATACCCATCTCTTCCACTGCGCCGATCACCTTGGCCGGCGGTGCCGCGCCCGCGACCATCGCGTTTACCGGGTGGTCGATGGCGGCCTTGGCTGATTCGGGCATGTTCACCAGGGCGTTGAGCACGATGGGTGCGCCGCACAGGTGGCTGACCTGGTGTTCGCGGATCAGGGTGAGGATCTTCTGCGGGTCTACCCGGCGCAGGAACACATGCACGCCGGCCAGGGCCGTGACCGTCCAGGGATAGCACCAGCCGTTGCAGTGGAACATCGGCAGGGTCCAGAGGTAGACCGGGTGGTTACCCATGTTCCAGGTCATCTGGTTGCCGAGGGCGTTCAGGTAGGCACCGCGATGGTGATAGACCACGCCCTTGGGATTGCCGGTGGTGCCGGAGGTGTAGTTCAGGGAAATGGCCTGCCACTCATCCGCCGGCCACTGCCAGGCGAAGTCCGGGTCGCCTTCGGCCAGCAGCGCTTCGTAGTCGAGGTCGCTCACCGCCTGGCCTTCGCCGTACTCCGGGTCGTCGACGTCGATCACCAGTGGCGGGTGGTCGAGCATGCCGATGGCGGCGTGGATCACCTCATGGAACTCACGGTCGGTGATCAGCACCCTGGCTTCGCCATGCTGCAGCATGAAGGCGATGGCTTCGGCATCGAGACGCACGTTCAGGGGGTTCAGCACGGCGCCGATCATGGGCACGCCGAAGTGCGCCTCCAGCATCTGCGGAATGTTCGGCAGCATCACTGCCACCGTGTCCCCCTTACCGATGCCACGACCGGCCAGGGCCGAGGCCAGGCGCCGGCAGCGCGCGTAAGTTTCGGCCCAGTTGCGGCGGATGGAACCGTGGATGACGGCGGGGTAGTGGGGATAAACGGCGGCAGTGCGCTCGATGAAGCTGAGGGGTGAGAGGGCGATGTGGTTGACGGCGGCGGGGGCGAGGCCCTGATCGTAGATCGACATGCTGGATACCCGGCGGCTGATTATTAGCTCTTCTTTACCGGCTCATCTGGGAGTGGCCGGTAGATTTCTGGGGTGATTTATATACCAATACCGGATACGTATGGAAGTAGTTCTAGAGTCGTATAGTAAAACTACTATATTCTGATGATGTAGGAGCGAGCTGGCTCGCGAATGCCCCGGGGCGCGAGGTCAGGCCCTGATCCACATGGGGCGGTCAATTCGCCAGCCAGCTGGCTCCTACAGGGACGTGGCGCACCTCCGCGAACATTCCGGCCCCTCGTTAGCCACGCTATCCTTGCCCACCCCCAGCCGCTGGACTCGCCATGACCCAGACTCCGGTTCGACTTCAAACCTGGCTGCGCCTGCAGCGCGAGGGCGTTTCCCTGGCCGCCCGCGTCGATGCCCTGTGCCGGGCGCTGAGGGGTTGTCCCGAGGTGCGCCAGGCCTACTACCTGAGCTGGCTGCCCGGTGCGCGCATCTACAGCCATGAAGGCAGCGGCCAGCAGCTACCGCCGGGGCAGGGCGACCCGCTGCAGGCCAGCGACGAAGTTCTTGCCGCACGCCTGGAAGAAGTGGGTCGGCTGGGGTTGGACCAGTTGCGTCAGCTCGACTGTTGGCTGGCCGGGCGCTTGCGTCGCGCCGCCATCAGCCATGGCCAGGCCTTTGACCTCGCGCTGGAAAGCGGGCAACAGGGGCTGCTGCTGGTGGAGGTGCGGGAGGGGGTGAGCCTGGATTGGCTGGGCTGGGTCCATGAACTGCTTACGACCCTGCTCGGCAGCGTCAATGGCTTGCTGCGTGCGTCGCCACTGCTCGGTCATGATCCGCAGCCGAGCCTGCTGGTGGATGCCGAGGCCCGGCCGTTGGAGTTGAATGCCGCGCTGCTGGCGATGCTCGGGGAAATGCCCCTGGTCGAGGTGCTGCGCTTCCTGCCGGTGAACCACGCCTCGCTGGTGCGCGCCTGCCTCGCCCAGACACGCGCCATCGAAGGGGTGGAGGCTCAGTGTGGCGAGCGCATGCTGATCTGGACCTATATCCCCGACCCACAGGAACGGCGCGTGCTGGCGCGTTGCCGTGAGGCGACCGCGCAGATTCTCACCGAGCGTGAGGCGGCGCGAGCAAGGCGGCTGTACCGGTTGATCACGGAGAACACCACCGACCTGATTTCCCGTCACACACCTGAAGGCCGCTTTCTCGATGCTTCACCGGCCTCCTGGACGCTGCTCGGCTATTGGCCGGAAGAGCTGCGCGGGCAACTCGCTCAGTGCCTGTTCCATCCCCAGGAACTCGCCCAACTGGTGCAGCGCGCGCGCGACGCGCTGGAGCAGGACGGCTACCACACCATGACCTACCGCATCCGTCATCGCGCGGGGCATTACCTCTGGTTCGAAACCGCCAGCCGTGCCATCCGCGAGACGTACACCGGAGCCGTGGTGGAGGTGGTGAGCGTGTCCCGCGATATCACTGCGCGGGTGCAGGCCGAGGAGAACAAGCGGCGTTTGGCCGAGGTGGTGGAAGCCAATACCGACCCGGTGCTTTTCGTCGATCCGGACGGGCACATCACCTACCTCAATCCGGCGGCACGTCGTGCTCTTGGCCTGGGAGGCAAGCAGCCCATGCCGGCGCTGGCCGAGGTCATTGCCGCCGACGACCTGGCGCGTCTGCACCGCGAGGGCTGGAGCATCGCCGATCGCAAGGGCGTGTGGAGCCTCGATTCGCGGCTGCTGCCACCGGGCGGCGGTGCCTCGGTGCCGGTGTCCATGGTGTTGCTGGCCCATTCCAGTGCGGGTGGCGAGCGCTACTACTCACTGGTCGCCCGCGACATGACCGAGCGCGAACTACGCGAGGCCCAGCAGCGCCGACACCAGGACGAACTGGCACACACCGCGCGCCTGGTGACGCTGGGCGAGCTGGCCTCCGGCATCGCCCACGAGATCAACCAGCCCCTGGCGGCGGTGGTCAACTACGCCAGCGCCAGCCAGCGCTACCTGCAGTCGCTGGGCTCCAACCCGAAGGCGGCAGAGCGAGTGGCCCAAGGCCTGGAACGCATCACTGAACACGCCAACCACGCCTCGGAAGTGATCAAGCGGTTGCGGGCCTTCCTGCGCAAGGGCCAGCGCAAGATGCAGGCGCTGGACTTGGCCGAAGTCGCCCACGAGGCGGTGCGCCTCTGTGCCTGGGAAGCCAGTGCCAGTCAGGTGGCGATCGAGGAGCAATTACCGGACAATCTGCCGCCGGTCTACGCCGACCGCGTGCTGCTGGAGCAGGTGCTGCTCAACTTGCTGCGCAATGCCATCGACGCCAACCGCGAGGCCCATCCCGGCCAGGGTTCGGTGATTCGCCTGGCCGCGCATGCGGGCGACGGCCACCTGGCCATCGAAGTTCGTGACCAGGGGCCCGGCCTCGATGACGAGGCGCTGTCGCGTATCTTCACCCCGTTTTACACCAGCAAGCCGGACGGCCTGGGCCTGGGGTTGTCGATGAGCCGCAGCATCGTCGAAGGGTTCGGGGGTTCCCTCGACGGGATGCCGGGTGAGGAGGGCGGGTTGCTGATGCGCTGCCGCCTGCCCCTGCAATAACAAGAACTGGAAAGGAGAGGGATTGATGTCCAACGCTGGCGAACAGGTGGTCTACGTAGTGGATGACGACCAGGGCATGCTCGACTCCACCGTCTGGTTACTGGAGTCGGTGGGCCTCAAGGCGCTGCCGTTTACCAGTGGCCGGGCCTTCCTCGATGCCTGCGACGCCAGCCTGGACGCCTGTGTCTTGCTGGATGTGCGCATGCCCGGCATGGGTGGCCTCAATGTGCAGGAAGAAATGCGCAGCCGCGGCCTCGACCTGCCGATCATCTTCGTCAGCGGCCATGCTGACGTGCCCATCGTCGTGCGCGCCTTCAAGGCCGGCGCCCGCGACTTCATCGAGAAGCCCTACAACGAACAGTTACTGCTGGACAGCGTGCAGCAGGCCCTCGGCAGCTGCGACCAGCGCCGTACCGGCAGCGGCGGCCAGGGCCAGTTGCAGGAGCGCCTCGACAGCCTCACGCCCCGCGAGCGCGATGTGCTGTTGCCGCTGGTGCAGGGGTACACCAATCGCGAGATCGCCGAGCAGCTGGATATCAGCGTGAAGACGGTCGACCTCTACCGCGCCCGGGTGATGAAGCGTATGCAGGCCGAGCGCCTGCCGGACCTGGTGGGCATGGCGGTGGTGGCGGGGCTGGTGGACCCTCTGAAACTGCGCTAGGCAGAACCTGTGTGCCGGAGGGTGGACCACGCTTCACCGGTCCACCATTCGAAGCCCGGCATAGCGCCGCGGGTGGATGGAAAAGCGCCATCCACCCTACGGGATGGGATTTCCCTCAGGCAGGGTTAATGTTTAGTCATTGATTAACCAAAGATAGGAAAACCTGAATTTTATTGACCCTTGGCGCCGTGCGAGCCTGCTACCCATTCCAATAACACGATGCTTCCTCATGGGTTGTCCGGCTCCGCACACATCGCCGCTCCGCGCTCTGACCCTCGGTCAGGTCCGCGCCGCCCGCCGTGCCCCTGGAGTTGCTCCCTCGGTCCTGTTCTCCCGCAAGTGGGCCGTCAATCTCCTGATCTCCCTGCCGCTCGACCTTGCCTTCTGGGCGCTCTGGCATTGCCGCCACGCGCGTCCACCGGATGGCGCACTCGCCTGACTCAAGGTCGCCAGCGTCGCGGCCAACCTCACCCAGAACGAGAAAGTCGTCCCTTGATCCAAGCGACAAGGGCAGAGTGCGTGCCCACGGGCACTAAAGAGAGCGCCATGAATTTTGCCAGCGTGCAGGAAGCCCGGGATTTCCTCGAGCAGAACCCGGATATTGATGCCTTCGAACTTTTCATTCTCGACGCCAATGGCGTACCGCGCGGCAAGCTGCTGCACCGCGACGAGCTGCTGGCGGTTTACGAAACGGGCCGTCCGCTGCCGAGCACCATCCTCGGCCTGACCCTGCACGGCGAAGATGTGGAGAATTCCGGCCTGGTCTGGGAAGTGGGCGACATCGACTGCCGCGCTTACCCGCTGGCGGGCAGCCTGGTGCGTCTGCCGTGGCGCAAGATGCCCACCGCCGCCGTGCAGGTCTGCATGCATCCGCAGGAGGGCATGCCCGCGGCCATCGCTGATCCGCGCCAGGTGCTGGTGGAAGTGATCGATCGTCTCAAGGCCGACGGTTTCCATCCGGTGATGGCCTGCGAACTGGAGTTCTATCTGCTGGACCAGAAGCGCGATGCTGACGGTCGCCCGCAGCCGGCGCTGGATGCCGATGGCCACCGCCCGCGCGGTACCCAGGTATATGGCTTGCGTGAGCTGGAACAGATCGAACCCTTCCTGGCCGACCTCTACGCCGCCTGCAAGGCCCAGGGCATTCCGGCGCGCACCGCGATCTCCGAGTACGCCCCTGGCCAGGTGGAAATCACCCTGGAACACGGCGACGCACTGGAAGCCATGGATCAGGCCGTGCGCTACAAGCGCCTGGTCAAGGGCGTGGCCCATGCCCATGGCATGCAGGCCTGCTTCATGGCCAAGCCTTTCTCCGAGATCGCCGGCACCGGCATGCACATGCACGTGAGCCTGGCCGATGCCGAGGGGCGCAACCTGTTCGCCAGCGAAGACCCGGCCGGCACCCCGCTGTTGCGCGAGTCGGTGGGCGGCATGCTCAAGAGCCTGCTGGATTCGCTGCTGCTGTTCTGCCCCAACGCCAACTCCTATCGCCGCTTCCAGGCCAACAGCTATGCACCGCTGGCGCCGACCTGGGGTGTGGATAACCGCACCGTGAGCCTGCGCGTTCCCGGTGGTCCGGCCAACAGCCGGCATATCGAACACCGCATCTGCGGCGCCGACGCCAACCCCTATCTGGCGGCGGCCGCCATCCTCGCCGGTATCCACCGCGGCATCCGCGAGAACCTCGATCCGGGTAACCCGGTGGAGGGCAATGGCTACGCCCAGGCCAAGGAGCTGCTGCCCACCGACTGGCTCACCTCGCTGCGCGCCCTGGAGCAATCCAGCTGGGCCCGCGATGCCTTCGGTACCGCCTTCCTCGGCGTCTACCTGGCGGTGAAACGCGCCGAATACCGCCAGTTCATGTCCGAGGTCGGCGAGCAGGACTGGCGCTGGTACCTGAACCAGGCTTGAACCGGATATCACGTATCGATCCGAGGCTGTTCCTGTAGGGGCGAATTCACTCGCCAAGCAGGCCAAAAGCCTGCCCTGACGGCCCCGGACATTTTTCCAAAGGATCTACCATGACCGCTGCAATCAAACACCCGCTGCCTGCCGCCGAGCGCGCGCCTTCCTATTACTCCGCAAGCCTCAACGAGGAGACGGCCTATCCCACCCTCGAAGGGGAGGTGAACGTTGACGTCGCCATCATCGGTGGTGGCTTCACCGGGGTTGCCACCGCAGTGGAGATGGCCGAACGCGGCTACAAGGTGGCGCTGGTGGAAACCCACAAGATCGGCTGGGGCGCCACGGGCCGCAACGGCGGCCAGGTCACCGGCAGCCTGTCGGGCGACGCGGCCATGCGTAAACAGATGAGCGGCTTTCTCGGCAAGGACGTGGACGACTTCATCTGGTACCTGCGCTGGCGCGGCCACGAGATCATCAAGAACCGCGTGGCCAAGTACGGCATTCAGTGCGACCTCAAGCACGGCCACCTGCACGCGGCGATGAAACCTTCGCACATGGCCGAACTGAAGGCCTCCTACGAAGAAGCGGTGCGCCGTGGCATGGGCGACGACGTCACCCTGCTGGACGCCGCCGGCGTGCGCGAGCACCTGGATTCCGACCTCTATGTCGGCGCCATCAAGAACACCCGCAACATGCACCTGCACCCGCTGAACCTGTGCATTGGCGAGGCCAAGGCCGCCGCCAGCCTGGGTGCGCTGATCTTCGAGCACTCCGAGGTGCAGGACATCATCCACGGCGATCGCCCGGCGGTGATCACCAGCCGTGGCCGGATCAATGCCCAGCAGGTGCTGCTGGCCGGCGACGTCTACCACAAGCTGGAGCGCAAGAAGCTCAAGGGCATGATCTTCCCGGCCATGGGCGGCATCGTCACCACCAAACCCCTGGGCGACCTGGCGAAAGCGCTCAACCCGCAGGACCTGGCCGTCTACGACTGCCGCTTCGTGCTCGATTACTACCGCATGACCGGCGATGGCCGTTTGCTGTTCGGCGGCGGTGCCAACTATTCGGGGCGCGACTCCCGTGACATCGAGGCGGAGCTGCGGCCCTGCATCGAGCGCACCTTCCCGAAACTCAAAGGCGTGGAGATCGACTTCAAGTGGAGCTGCGCCATGGGCATCGTGATCAACCGCATCCCGCAGCTCGGCAAACTGTCGAAAAACGTCTGGTACTGCCAGGGTTACTCCGGCCACGGCGTGGCGACTACCCACATCATGGGCGAGGTCATGGCCAATGCCATGAGCGGCAGCCTGGAGAAGTTCGACACCTTCGCCCAGTGCCAGCACATCCGCGTGCCGCTGAGCGAGCGCCTGGGCAACCACATGCTGGCGGTGGGCATGTGGTACTACCAGATGCTGGAGAAGCTGCGCTGATCGATTTGTTGTGCGTCCTTATAAAGCCGGCCTCGCGCCGGCTTCTTTTTGTCCGCTGTTTGTAGGGGCGATTTCAAGCACCAAGCAGGCCGAAGGTCTGGCACTCCGGATACCTGGGGGCCGCTGCGCGCCCCTTGGCGAATGAATTCGCCCCTACAAAGATGCCTGTGCGTACAAACAAAAAGCCCCGCGTCGGCGGGGCTTTGGAAGTAGCCGATTACAGGTCGAAGTCGTAATCGGAAAGTTGCTTCTGCAAACGTCGTTCTTCGAGGTAGTTGTCGATGATGCGGCGCTTGGTGAGGTTGGTTTTCGCGGTTTCTGCCGGGGCTTCCGAGTCTTCGGCATCCTCGGAAACGAATTCTTCTTCGAGCTCGATATCGTCTTTGGCTGTGCTCATAAGGTCACTCCACAAAGCGGGGCGCTATTGGCGCACCTTATAAACGCAAAGCAGAGGCCGGTAAAAAAGATTTTTTCAATCGGATACTTGAGTGAATCAATAGGTTTTCAATCGTCAGAGGTCTTCGCCTTGTACTCGCACAGATCTTCGATGCGGCACGCGCCACAGCGGGGTTTGCGGGCCACGCACACATAGCGCCCGTGCAGGATCAGCCAGTGGTGGGCGTCCAGCAGGAATTCTTTTGGAACGAATTTCACCAGCTTCTTCTCCACCTCCAGCACGTTCTTGCCGGGGGCGATGCCGGTGCGGTTGCTGACCCGGAAGATGTGCGTGTCCACCGCCATGGTCGGCTGGCGGAAGGCCGTGTTGAGCACCACGTTGGCTGTCTTGCGGCCGACGCCGGGCAGGGCTTCGAGGTCTTCGCGGTTGTCCGGGACGACGCTGCCGTGCTTCTCGATGAGGATGCGGCAGGTTTCGATGACGTTCTTCGCCTTGCTGTTGTAGAGGCCGATGGTCTTGATGTACTCGGACAGGCCTTCGACGCCCAGGGCATGGATGGCTTCCGGCGTGTTGGCCACCGGGTAGAGCTTGGCTGTGGCCTTGTTCACCCCGACATCGGTGGCCTGGGCGGAGAGGATGACCGCGATCAGCAGCTCGAAGGGCGTGCTGTAGGCCAACTCGGTGGTGGGGTTGGGGTCGTCGTCGTGAAGGCGGCGGAAGATTTCGTAGCGTTTTGCGGCGTTCATCAGGAATCAGCGGTCCGGTTGGTCAGGCGGCGCGACAGTGCCAGTAGCGTACCGAGCAGGATAAAGGCTCCGGGCGCGAGGGCGAACAGGGGAATGCCATCGGCGCCGAACTGCAGGCGCCAGCCCAGGGCGGTGGGGCCCAGCAGCCAGTCGAAGTGGGCGAACAGGCTGGCGTGGCCCAGGACTTCCCGCAGCGTGCCCATAAGCAGGGCGAGCAGGCTGAACGCCAGCCCCGTGCGCAGGCCGTCGAGGGCGCCTGTGGATTCTTTTGCCGCGAGCTGCAGGCAGGGCAGTACCAACAGGTAGACGTAAGGGCCGAGGGCGCGGTGCAGTTCAAAGGCGCCGGCTTGCAGCAACAGGTTGGCCAGGCTGGCCAGCAGTGCGGCCAGCAGGAGGGCGCCGAGCCAGTAAGCGGCACCGCCCAGTTGCCGCCGCAACGTCGGTAGCGCCAGGCCGAAGAGCAGCAACATGGGCAGGTTGGCGAGTGCCAGGCCAACGCCCTTGATCAGCAGGTCGGTGGCTCCTACCAGCAGGGCCACGCCCATCAGGCCAATGTGGCTGGCTTTCATGGCGACGTGCCTCCAAGCAGCAACGGACGATGGCCGTCGAAGAACTGCAACGCGTGCTGGGTGGCGCTGACCACCGCGCGGGAAGTGATGGTGGCGCCGGCGATCTGGTCGAACTGACCCTTGTCGGCCTTCACTCGCCATTCCGCTTCCGGATGGTTGGCGAGCGAGGCGTCGGTGAATACCTGCAACCAGGCACTGCGGGATGGCTCGATGCGGTCACCAATGCCCGGCGTTTCGCGGTGGCCGAGTACCTTGGTGGCCAGCAGTCGGCCGTCCGGGCGGATGGCGAGCAAAAGGCGGATCGGACCTTTGTAGCCCTTGGCGGTGGCCGGCAGTAACACCGCGACCGGGGTCCCTTCGCGTGTGGCCAGCCAGGCTTGCGTGGGGGCTGGATTGCCCAGCAGCTCGCTGGCGGGCAGGGCGATGGGGTGGGCAAGGGGATGGTTGTCATAGCTGCCGGGGGGCAGCAGATCGAGCAGGGCGCGCTCGTCGGCAGTCTGGCGCTCGGCGTCGATGCGGCCGGCCAGCAACCGGT